>CANMLK010000025.1 GCA_947498445.1 Beijerinckiaceae bacterium | reverse complement strand
TTGCGAACGAAATCTCATCGAGCGCTTCTTCCTGAAGCTCAAACACTTCAGGCGCATCGCAACGCGCTACGAACAAACACCGAGAGCATTCATGTCCATGCTATCAATCGTCAGCGCGCATATTTGGACACGATGAATGTCAACGCGCTCTAATCAGTTCCACAACGTTTCGGGACATGTTCACGTTCCGTTGGCATTATGCGTGAAACTGCTGACAAGGCGGCGGCCCATCGTGTAGAACGCGGCCAGCACCGCTTCAGGAACTCGTAAGAGGCCGATCATGGACAAGTTCACGACACTCACCGGCGTCGCCGCGCCGCTTAACATCATGAACGTCGATACGGACATGATCATCCCCAAGCAGTATCTGAAGACGATCGCCCGCACGGGCCTCGGCAAGGGCCTGTTCTCGGAGATGCGGTTCAAGGACGATGGTTCGGAAAACCCTGATTTCGTTCTGAACAAGCCCGCCTATCGCGCCAGCAAGATCATTGTGGCCGGCGATAACTTTGGCTGCGGCTCGTCGCGCGAGCACGCGCCATGGGCTCTGCTTGACTACGGCATCCGCTGCGTCATCTCGACCAGCTTCGCCGACATTTTCTACAACAATTGCTTCCAGAACGGCATTCTGCCGGCCAAGGTTTCGGCCGAGGATCTGGCCAAGCTCATGGACGACGCGTCACGAGGCTCCAATGCAACACTTACGGTTGATCTGGAAAAGCAGGAAATTCGCGGGCCCGATGGCGGCGTCGTGAAGTTCGACATCGATGGTTTCCGCAAGCACTGCCTGCTCAACGGCCTCGATGATATCGGCGTGACCATGCAGAAGGGAGACGCGATCTCCACCTTCGAGAAGCAGACCACTGGCGTGCGCCCCTGGCTCTGAGTTTCTGAGGCTCTGAAACTCTGAGGTTGGCCAGCGCGCTTATTGGTCGCCATTCATTCGCCGCGTGGAGCGCCTATATCAGCCTCATGAGCGCTGCATCTTTCGACGCCGGGGCGGATGCGTCCCGTATGACCCGGGTTCCCTTTACGCCGTGGGTTCCGCCGCCGCGTCGGCGGCCCGGCGGTTCGTTGATGCAATTGTGGCATCTGGCGCGCAATCCCATCGAAAGCTGGGCGAACGTGCATTACGAGGAGCTGATCGTCGCGGGGCCGTCGATGCTTGGCCACTTTGTCGTGGTGAGCGATCCTGCTGCGATTCGTCGTGTTTTCGTTGAAAACAGCGCCAATTATGAAAAGGACCCGCTGCAAATGCGGGTGCTGCGCTCGGGTGCGCCCGAAGGCTCTGGTGAGGGGCTGCTGTCGGCCAGCGGAGACGCATGGAAGCGCACGCGCCGCACCTTGAGCCCCTTGTTCACGCCGCGCCGGGTCGGCGCGTTTGCGCAGATCATGAAAATCAAGTCTGAGGCGAGGGTCGAGGCATGGCTGAAGCGTCGGCCCGGCGCCATCGTCGAAGTCGACCGCGAGATGATTCGCGTGACGCTGGATATTCTTTCGTCGACTCTCTTTTCCGATGCGTTGGACGATGATCGCCCCGGCTTCGAGCGCGAAATGATGAAGCTTCTTGACTCCATCGGACGCATCGATCCGCTCGACGTGTTGAACGCGCCTGCCTGGCTGCCGCGCTTGAACCGGACAAGAGCGAAAGCGTCTCGCCAATGGTTCGCAGCCACAAGCGACCGTCTTATTGCGCAGCGCACAGCAGAAATGGCGCGCGCGCCGGACCGCACGCCCGACGATCTGCTGACCGCGCTGCTGCGCGCAAGCGATCCTGAAACCGGCGTTGGTCTTACGCAGGGTGAAGTTGCGGCCAACCTGTTCACGTTCATCGCTGCAGGCCATGAGACGACGGCGCGGGCGTTGGGCTGGACGTTGCATCTTCTTTCTCATGCGCCGGAATGGCAGGCGCGCGTGCGCGATGAAGCGTTGAACGCGCCAGACGATCCCGCCGATTGGCTGGACGCCATGCCTGCGACACGCGCGGTGTTTGACGAAGCCATGCGGCTGTTCCCGCCCGTGGCGCATATGAGCCGTATGGCGCTGGAGCCTGACAGGCTGGGCGATGTTGCGGTCCCGGCGAAGTCCGTCATCATCGTCGCGCCGTGGCTGCTGCACCGTCACAAGCGGCTCTGGAAGCAGCCCGGCGCGTTCATGCCCGAGCGTTTCATGCCGGGCGCGCGCGAGACAATTGACCGGTTCGCGTATCTGCCTTTTGGCGCGGGCCCGCGCGTGTGCATCGGGGCGACCTTTGCGATGCAGGAGGCCGTCGTGGCGCTAGCCTGCATTTTCAGGCGCGTGCGCCTTTCCCCGGTTCGGGGCGTCGAGCCCCGGCCGGTGCTGAGGATCACATTGCGCCCGGAGGATCGCATCCCCGTGCATATTCATCCTGTGTGAATCGGCTGCCGTGTGAGGCGCCTGCCGCGTGAGATGCCGGCGCGCGATCAAGTGATGGGTTGCGGGTTCATCTTTAGTTAACCATTCTTTGGCGCTGTGGAGGTCTGACCACTCGAGGAGAACGCATGTCCTTTCGCCTGATGGCGTCGCTCGCCGCTGTTGTGTTCACCGCCGCATCCGGGCTGGCGTCCGCGCAAAGCTTTGATTCCTGCCTCGCCGGCATTCGCGCCGAGGCTGCAAAGAAAGGCGTCTCGGGCGCGACGTTTGATCGCGTGATGGCGGGCGTGACGCCCGATGCAAAGGTGATTGAGTCGCTCCAGTTCCAGCCGGAGTTCCGTACGCCGATCTGGGATTACCTCGCCACGCTTGTCGATGAGCAGAAGGTCGCGGAAGGCCGCGCCATGATGTCGAAACATGCGCAGGCCCTCGCTTCGGCCGAACAGCGCTACGGCGTTGATCGCCACACGATTGCGGCTGTTTGGGGTGTGGAAAGCGATTTTGGCAATGTGACGGGCCGCTGGGGGTTGCCGCAGGCGCTCTCGACGCTTGCCTGCACGGCGCCGCGCCGGCGCGATTATTTCCGGGGCGAATTGCTTGCGACGCTGCAGATCGTGCAGCGCGGCGACCTGCCGCCGGAGAAGCTGCGCGGTTCATGGGCGGGCGCATTCGGGCAAACGCAATTCATGCCCTCGACCTATCTTCGCCTGGCGGTTGATGGCGACGGCGACGGGCGGCGCAACCTTGTTGACTCGGTTCCCGACGCGCTGCATTCGACCGCAAACTTTCTGGCGAAGGCGGGATGGCGCACCGGCGAGACGTGGGGCTACGAAGTGCGCGTTCCCTCTGGCTATTCGGGACCGTCCGGTCGGCGCGACAAGCAGCCGGTGTCATCATGGGGGTCGCGGGGCGTTCGCGCGTTCGACGGCGGCGCGCTGACGGGGTCTGGCTCGGCGGGACTGCTACTGCCCGCTGGGGCGAACGGCCCGGCGTTCCTCGTATTCCGCAATTATGATGCGGCCTTTTCCTACAACGGCGCCGATTCCTACGCGCTCGCCATTTCGCTTTTGTCAGACAGATTGCGCGGCAGGCCGGGCGTGCGCGGCGCGTGGCCAACTGACGATCGAGGCCTGTCACGCGCGGAACGCAAGGAGCTTCAGCAGCAGCTTCTTCGCCGGGGCTATCAAATCGGCGAAGCTGACGGCGCCATCGGGACTGCGACGCGCAAGGCTATCGCGGAGTATCAGACGCGGCTTGGTTTGACGCAGGATGGCCGGGCCGGGGGCCGCGTTCTCGATGCGCTGCGCGCCGGCCGCTGACCATTTTGCTTCACGGCGGCGTGCATCACTGCGAATTGACTCGCGCCGTGGGTAAGCGGCGCTATTGTCGGAGCATGTTATCCACTGAAAAGCTGTCGAGAAGACGTTTGGGGAGCGGACTTCTGGGTCTGCTCGCATCCACCTGCCTGACCGCCAGCGCGCCTGCGCTGGCCCAGAGCGATGGCGCGACTGTGCGGCCTGTGTTCATCGAACTGTTCACAAGCCAGGGATGTTCGTCCTGCCCGCCGGCGGACAAGCTGATCGCCAAGCTGGCGCATCAGCCGGGCGTCATCGCGTTGTCTTTGCCGGTTGATCTTTGGGATTACGTTGGTTGGAAAGACACGCTGGCGATGCCCTATCACTCGCAGCGCCAACGCCAGTACGCCAAGGCGCGCGGCGATAATCGGGTTTATACGCCGCAGGCGGTCATCAACGGCATCGCGCACGTGGTTGGTAGCGACCCTGCAGCCATCGAGGCGCAAGCCGACATGTGCTTTGGGCGCGAGGGCGCGCTCAGCGTCGCCATGAAAACGGAAGCGTCGCCGGCCGGCCTCAAGGTTGAAATTGGCGCGGCGACAGCAGGTGCGCCGAAGCTTGCGAGCCTATGGCTTGTGCGGGTCGCGTCGAGCCAGGACGTGCAGATCAAGCGGGGCGAAAACGCGGGACATACGTTCAATTACGTGAATGTCGCGCGCGGGTTTTTGCGGATTGGCGATTGGACGGGCGCAGCGACATCGTTCACGGTGCCCAGAGATCAGCTGACGTCAGCGGAATCAGATGGCTGGATTCTGCTTCTGCAGGCGGGCACGAATTACCGGCCGGGCGTCGTTCTGGCTGCGGCGAAGTCGCCCGGGCTCTAACGCCTGCTAGACGGCGTCTTCCACGCCCGCACTTTCCAGCGTCTTGCGCAAACGTCCGAACGCCAGGCGAATACGGGATTTGACCGTGCCAAGCGGCAGGTTCATCCGCTCGGCGATGGCAGAGTGTGACAGGCTCTCATAGAAGGCCATGCGTACGAGCTCGAGCTGTTCAGGCGGGAGCTGCGCCAGCGCGATCCGCAGCGCGTCTTCTCGATCGCGCACGTCCACCGCCTGATCGGCGCCGACGGCGTTCTCGTCCACCACATTGAAGACGGCGTCTCCCGGCTCGATGATCGAGACCTTGTCTCGCCGGGCCAGATCGATGCGGCGATTACGCGCAACGCGATAGAGCCAGGTTGCGGGCGTCGCCTTAGCTGGATCGTAGAGTTCGGCCTTGCGCCATAGAGCGGTCATGGAGTCCTGGCAGATCTCCTCAGCGCTCGCTCTATCGGCGCCCGTGCGAATGAGCCACGCCTCGATGCGGGGCGCGTAAAAGTCGAAAAGCTCGGCGAACGCGGTGCGGTCGCGATGTTGCGCGACGGCGCGTATCAGTTCAGCATGAGCGGAGGAGAGGGAAGACACGACGCAAGCAGCCGCTGTTCACCAAACCGGCCGACGCTCGGCGGGGGATGTGCGAGCCGGGCGCGTTGTCAGTCTCGCGCCGGAAATTCGTCGCATGCTGAGCCTCACTTCCAAACCGCTAGCGGGACGCCAGCGAGCTAGCATTGTGCCACGGAGTGCGCCAATCGCGAAGCGTTATGCGAAGCCTGCGTCAGCAGGTCCCGCTTTGAGCGGGGGGCGAGAGACGTTAAGTCTTGGTAGGCGCCAACAGGGGGGCGCGAAAACAAAAACAGAAGGGAGTAAACTCTCGCCATGATTCGCGAGCTCATTTCGATCAGCCGTCCCGCCGCTGGCCTTGCCGGCGCCCTGGCGGTTCTTCTCACAGTTTGCGCGCCGGCGAACGCCCAGCGCAAACCGGCCGCCCAACCAAAGGCGGACCTCGCCAAACCCGCCCTTGTCGGCCAGTTCGGCGATTGGGGCGCGTTCGCCACGCCTCAGTCGAAGGCGCGCACGTGCTACGCGCTGTCTCAGCCAAAGACGCGTGCGCCGGGCAACCTTAATCGTGATCCGGCCTATATTTTCGTCAGCCATCGGCCGGCGGAAAAGGTGCGCAACGAGATTGCGATCATCATGGGCTTTGATGTCCTGGCTGACAGCAAGCCGGTCGCCGAGATCGGCGATGACGCGTTCGAGCTCGTCGCAAAGGGCGCGCATCTCTGGCTGCGCAATGCCTCGGAAGAAGGCAAATTCATCGCAGCCATGCGCAAGGGCGCGCGTCTCACGTTGAAGGCGCGTTCCCTGCGCAACAATCTCACGACGGACACGTATTCGCTCAGTGGGATTACACAGGCGCTGGACCGCTCGTTGAAGGAATGTCCTTAAGTCTTGGGACATTGGTCTGGATGCGCGGCCTCGCCGCACCCAAATACCCTGAATCACGCGGCCTTGCCGACCAAAGTGTGACGGCGTCTCGCTTGTGAGCGGACCGGCGTCTAAGCATAATGCGCCGCACTCGGGAGGTCGGTCGCTGTCCCCTCCCGTCATGATTTATCAGCGCGGGAGGACCGCATGTCCGACAAGATTTATTCCGTCAGCCCGGAGTGGGCCAAGCGCGCCTATGTGGATGACGCAAAGTACACCGACATGTACGCGCGCTCCACGAACGACCCCGAGGCGTTCTGGCGCGAGCAGGGCCAACGTGTTGACTGGATCAAGCCCTATACAAAGGTGAAGAACACCACGTTCGGTCCGCCGGACGTTTCGATCAAATGGTTCGAAGACGGCACGCTTAACGTCTGCGCCAATTGCGTGGACCGGCATCTGGCGACGCGCGGCGATCAGGTCGCGATCATCTGGGAGGGCGATGACCCGTCCGAGTCCAGGCACATCACCTATCGCCAGTTGCATGACGAAGTCTGTCGCTTCGCCAACGTGCTTCGCAATCGCGAGGTGAACAAGGGCGACACGGTCACGATCTATATGCCGATGATCCCTGAAGCGGCCTTCGCGATGCTCGCTTGCGCGCGGATTGGCGCGGTGCATTCCATCGTATTTGGCGGCTTCTCTCCAGATTCGCTGGCGGGCCGTATCAGGGATGCGGGGTCCAAGGTCGTCATCACCGCCGATGAAGGCCTGCGCGGCGGCCGCAAGGTGCCGTTGAAGGCCAACGTCGATGAAGCTGTCGAGAAGGCCGGCGGCGCGGATCACATCATCGTCGTCAAGCGCACGGGCGGCGCGGTGAACATGAAAGCCGGCCGCGACGTGTATTATCACGAAGCTGCGCAGATGGTGACGACCGAGTGCCCCGTTACCGAGATGAACGCGGAAGATCCGCTTTTCATTCTCTACACGTCGGGCTCGACCGGCACGCCCAAGGGCGTTTTGCACACGACGGGGGGTTATCTCGTCTACGCTTCGATGACGCATCAATACGTCTTCGATTATCACGACGGCGACGTCTACTGGTGCACGGCGGACGTGGGCTGGGTCACAGGCCACAGCTACATCGTTTACGGTCCGCTCGCCAACGGCGCGACGACCCTGATGTTTGAGGGCGTGCCGAACTATCCGACGATCTCCCGCTTCTGGGAGGTGATCGACAAGCACAAGGTCAACATCTTCTACACGGCGCCCACCGCGATCCGCTCGCTCATGGGCGCTGGCGAGGCGCCGGTGAAGACGACTTCGCGCGCGTCGCTGCGCCTGCTGGGCTCGGTCGGCGAGCCGATCAACCCGGAAGCGTGGGAATGGTATCACCGCGTGGTGGGCGATGGACACTGCCCGATCGTCGACACCTGGTGGCAGACGGAAACCGGCGGCATCCTCATCACCCCGCTGCCGGGCGCCATTGGACAGAAGCCGGGCTCGGCGACGCTGCCGTTCTTCGGCGTCAAGCCGCAGATCGTGGATGCTGACGGCAAGGTTCTCGACGGCGCCACCGAGGGCAATCTCTGCATCACAGATTCGTGGCCGGGCCAGATGCGCACCGTGTTCGGAGATCACGAGCGTTTCATCCAGACGTACTTCTCGACCTATCCGGGCAAGTATTTCACGGGTGACGGCTGTCGGCGCGACGCTGACGGCTATTACTGGATCACGGGTCGCGTGGACGATGTGATCAACGTGTCGGGCCATCGGATGGGCACGGCGGAAGTGGAAAGCGCGCTGGTGGCGCACCCCAAGGTCTCCGAGGCGGCCGTTGTCGGCTATCCGCACGACATCAAGGGGCAGGGCATTTACGCCTATGTCACGCTGATGAACGGCGAGGAGCCGAGCGACGCGCTGAGCAAGGAACTTGTCGCCTGGGTGCGCAAGGAGATCGGCCCTATCGCCTCGCCAGACGTCATCCAGTTTGCGCCGGGCCTGCCCAAAACCCGTTCGGGCAAAATCATGCGCCGCATCCTGCGCAAGATCGCCGAGAACGATTTCGGCGCGCTGGGAGACACCTCAACGCTGGCTGACCCCAGTGTAGTGGACGATCTCATCGTTCACCGGGCGAACAAATAAGCGGGGCGAACACGCAAACGTTGCAAGGACGAATGGGCCTTGCATCAGGGGTCGCCTCGGGCGGCCCCTTTTTACATCTTCGCAGGGTGTGCGGCAGAACACGGATCCTTCATCATTTTCAGGACATGTTGCGTACATGCATCATGCGCCCTTGCTATAGGTTTGCCTGCGGGAACGGGGGGCGTTCCCATTCTTTGTACATTTTCGAGAACCGACGGAGTCGAGTCATGTCGCGTGCGGCACGCTTTGCTCGCTTGACGCTTGTGTCAGCGGGCCTGGCATTCATTGCGCTGGGTGGCGGCATTCAAGCTGCGACGGCGCGACAAGTTGAACCCGCATCTGCCGGGCGCGTCGTGTCCTTTGCGGCGGATTTTCCGCCGGGCACGATCGTGATCTCGCAACGTGAGCGTCGGCTGTATCTGACGCTTGGCGACGGCCGGGCCATTCGTTACCCGGTCGCGGTCGGAAAGTCCGGCAAGGCCTGGTCGGGCTGGGCGCGGGTCGACGGCAAGCACGTCAACCCAGCCTGGGCGCCGCCGCCAGTGGTGAAGCGTGACAACCCGAACTTGCCGGATATCATTCCGGGCGGATCGCCGTCCAATCCAATGGGGCCGCGCGCGCTGACCCTCGACCGCTCGGAGATTGCGATCCACGGGACCACCCAGTCCATGCGCCGCTCCATTGGTTCAGCCGCCTCCTACGGCTGCATCCGCATGTACAACGAAGACATCGTGGATCTCTTTGATCGCGTGCGCGTCGGCACGGCGGTCGTCGCAATCCCCTGATCGGAGGGCGCTCGCGGGGTGTCGCCGCCGCTGGCAAAAGTTGAGAGGCGGCAACCTTGCGCGCTGGCGCCAAAGCGGCTAGCACGACGCAAGCCTCCTTCTAACTGCGTCTGCCCAGTCACAAGAGCTTGTAAATGACCTACGTCGTCGGCGAGAATTGCATCAAGTGCAAGTATATGGACTGCGTGGAAGTCTGCCCCGTTGACTGTTTCTACGAGGGTGAGAACATGCTCGTTATCCATCCTGACGAGTGTATCGATTGCGGCGTTTGCGAGCCCGAATGCCCTGCGGAAGCCATCAAGCCAGACACGGAGCCGGGGCTTGAGAAGTGGCTTTCGCTGAACGCTGAATTCGCGAAATCTTGGCCAAACATAACCGTGAAGCGCGATTCGCCGCCTGATGCCAAGGACTTCGACGGCAAGCCGGACAAATTTGATGCTCATTTCTCGTCAAATCCCGGCGAAGGCGACTGAGAAGCTTTAACCGCGCAGGCAAAGTTTAACGTCTTGAGCTTGACCATTTAAGTCTGATGCAACGCTGAACCCGGTATCTCTGTAATTTGGACGCAGGGGGACACCGTTTTGGAGCAGTATCGGGTTTGGGGCGTGCGCGCAGGTAATGCCGGGCAGGCCGACCATGTTTTTATGGAGCGTGACCAGATTGCGCTGAGCTTTACCGACGCCGGGGGCGACGCGAGTCTTTTGGCGCCATCGCGCGGCGCCTTCAAGGAAGCTTTCAGCCGAAGCGGCGCCGCCAAGGCGTGCGCCATCCCGATTCAGGCGGGGCAATTGTACCGGTTTGTGCATGAGATGCGGATCGGGGATCGCATCATCTATCCGCGAAAATGCGACCGGACCCTGCATTGGGGCGAGGTGGTTGGGCCCTACGTCTATAATGTTGAGGGCGCGGCGGAGTTTGCACATCGTCGCTCGGTGCGCTGGATTGCGCGGCTAAGCCGGGACGAGTTCACGCAAAGCGCTCTTTACGAACTTGGTTCGACGCTCGCGCTGTTTGAACTGAAATCATATTCCGTCGAGTTTTCGCGCCGTTTCGAAACGGGGGCCGGTCCTGACGATGATGAGGTGGAGGAAAACGTCGTCCGGGATATCGCAGAAGCGACGAGGGACTTTATTGCGCGCAAGTTGCGCCTGCAGTTCAAGGGTTTCGCAGCAGAGGCTTTCGTCGCGGACCTGTTTTGCGCCATGGGGTACAAGGCGCATGTGACGCGCAGCCATCGCGATGACGACGTCGATGTGATCGCGCACCGCGACGAGCTCGGCATCGAGCCGCCCATTTTGAAAATTCAGGTCAAGACCAATGAAGCCAATATCGGCGCCGACGCGGTGAAGGCGTTTTACGCCATGGTGGAAGATCGCGACGTCGGGCTTTTTATCACGACGGGCGGCTTTTCATCGAGCGCTCTCGATTTCGCCCGCACGCGGGGTAACCTTAGGCTTGTGACCGGCGTCGAGTTGATCGGTCTGATCCAGAAGCATTACGACGGGCTTTCGACCCACTTTCGACAGCAGATTCCGCTGCGCCGCGTGCTCGCGCCTGACGTGCAGGAAGCCGAGGCCGCCTGACCTGAGCCTTGCCCCACGTGCGTTACGTTTTGACGCCAACGCAAAAAGGCCGGCTGCGAGCCGGCCTCAAGGCGCGTCAGAGTCCTGATGAAATCAGGCTTCCTTCGACTTGACCTTCAGCACCTGACGACCGCGATACATGCCGGTCTTCAGATCGACGTGGTGCGGGCGACGCAGTTCGCCCGAGTCCTTGTCCTCGACGTAGGTCGGGGCCGACAGGGCGTCAGCGGAACGGCGCATGCCGCGGCGTGAAGGGGAGGTCTTTTTCTTCGGGACTGCCATTTTACTCTCCGTGCGGCGCGGCGGGTGCGCGACCCTTGAAGGGTCTTCCCGGTCCAGGCCATCGATCAATGAATTCTGGCGCGGCTCATACACCCTAATGGCGGCATTGGCTAGACGTACGCCGTTTTGCGCCGGATCATTTCACGCAATCGGCCCACGTTGAGACGCCCCTGGCCCGCCTTTCCACGATGGCCGCCAGACGGGCGTGCCGCCGCTGGGGCTTGCGCGCATCGCGTGCGCGGGGGTTGGGTAGCGCGGCGATGAGCAACGCCACCTGACGCGGTGTGAGATCGTTGGCGGACCTGCCAAAATAACGTCGCGCCGCCGCTTCCGCGCCATAGAGTCCCTCGCCCCATTCCGCGATGTTCAGATAAACCTCCAGCACCCGGCGTTTGGGCCATGCGAAATCGATGGCCAGCGCCAAGGGAATCTCCATCCCCTTTCGGATGTAGGAGCGGGAGTTCCACAAGAAGAGGTTCTTGGCCGTTTGCATCGTGATGGTGGACGCGCCTCGCGCTGGCCCCTCGGAATCGTCCATCACGGCTTGCAATGCGTCCCAGTCCACGCCCCGATGGCTGCAAAAACGGGCGTCCTCGCCCATGATTGCCGCCGCCCGCAGGTTGGGCGAGATGCGCGAGAGGGGGACCCACTGGCGGTCCACCGGCTTCAGCACCGCCCAGCGGGCGAGCATCGGCGTGGAGACGGGCGGGATAAACCGCCAGAGTACGATCAGCGCCAGAAGAAGCAGCAGAATGGCCAGCGCGACCTTCAACACGATGCGGAAGATGCGCCCCAATGTATCGCTTCCTTACTATCCGGTTCTCGTCGGCCACCGTCGCGGCTTGGCGTTCGCGAAGCAAGCGGAGCCGGAGCTGCGGGCGCCTGACTGCTTGACGGCCTCCGCCTGCTGCGGCAATCCGGCGCAAGAGCATTTTGGGGGCGCTAGCGGTGTCGAACAATGATTTTGCGGCGAGGCTGGCCGACGTCGGAGCCGACGTCGAGGCGACATTGGACAGGCTGCTTGGTCCGCTCGCGCTGAGCGGCGAGGCCGCGCGTCCCGCCCGGCTATTGGCTGCGATGCGCTATGTCGCGCTGGATGGCGGCAAGCGCGTGCGGCCGTTTCTGTTTATTGAGGCCGCGCGATTGTTTGGCTGCGACGGGGATGGCCTGCTCCGGGCGGCGTGCGCGGTGGAAATGGTGCATTGCTATTCGCTCGCCCATGACGATCTGCCGGCCATGGATGACGATGATCTACGCCGCGGCAAGCCAAGCGCGCACAAGGCCTTTGATGAAGCGACGGCCATTCTGGCGGGAGACGCGCTGCTCACCTACGCTTTCGACGTGATGGCGGACGCTGCGACCCACGCTGACCCGCACATTCGATGCGATCTGACGCTGGGTCTTGCGCGCGCGTCCGGCCTTGGCGGCATGGCGGGCGGTCAGCAGCTCGATCTCGACGCTGAACGGGCCAATACGCCCCTGAGCCACGCTGAAATTACGCAATTGCAGGCGATGAAAACCGGCGCGCTTTTGCGCTTTGCCGCGGAAGGCGGCGCGATGTTCGCCAACGCGTCAAACGTGGACCGCGTTGCGCTTGGCGATTATGGCCGCGCGCTGGGCGCCGCGTTCCAGATCGCGGACGATATTCTTGACGCGGAAGGCAATGAGGCAGCCATGGGCAAGCGCGTCGCGAAAGATGCTGGCCGCAACAAGGGCACGCTCGTCGGGATGCTCGGCCTGGAAGCCGCGCGCGCTTTGCGTGATGAACTCGCTGAAGAGGCGGTGAACGCGCTTGCGCGTTTTGGCGAGAAGGCCGAGGTGCTTGTGGCGGCGGCGCGGTTTACAGCGTCACGGGCGAGTTAGTCGCGCTTGTCGTTCTCGGTGTGCTTGCCGTTCTCGTCGCGTTTGTCATTCATGGGATGCAGATCGCGCACCATCGCCTTCATGCGCTCGTCCAGAACGTGCGTGTAAATCTGCGTCGTCGAGATATCCGCGTGGCCGAGCAGTTCTTGCACGACGCGCAGGTCCGCGCCGTTCTGCAGCAGGTGGCTTGCGAACGCATGGCGCAGCACGTGAGGACTGACGCGCAAGGCCGAAATGCCCGCCGCGCCCGCCAGCGCCTTGAGGTCGCGCGCGAAGGCTTGCCGCGTGATGTGGCCGCTCTCGCTGTCGGATGGAAACAGCCATACGCCTGCGGCAAGGTCCGGGCTGAGTTGTTTCAGCAGGTCCAGATAAACGCGCATCGTGGCGACAGCGCGCTCCGACAGGGGCGTCATCCGCTCGCGCCCGCCCTTGCCCCGAATGGTGATGAACGGGTCACGCGTGTTTGCGGCGCGGCGCGGTAGCGCGATGAGTTCGGAGACGCGCAGGCCCGTCGCATAGAGCGTTTCCAGCAGGCATGTGATGCGTGCGGCGCGCATGCGTTCGCCCAGCGAGCGCGCCTCGTCGCCGATCCCCTCGCAAGCGACAGAAAGTAGCTGGTCCACTTCGTCGACGCTCAACACCTTGGGCAGCGGCCGGCCCTGGCGCGGGCCTTCGATGATGGCGGAGGGATCGTCGGTGCGGCGACCTTCCGCATAGAGGAACCGATGGAACTGGCGCACGCAGGACAGTTTGCGCGCTGCGGACGACGCCATGAGCCCGCGCGAATCAAGATCGGCGAGAAAGCCGCGCACGTGGTCTGTGCTGGCGGTTAGCGGCGTGGCGCGGTTCTGTTTGAGGAAAGCGTTGTAGTCAGCGAGGTCGCGCGTGTAGGCGTCGAGGGTGTTTTTGGAGGCCCCGCGCTCTGCTGCGGCCATGTCCAGAAATTCAGCGGCGAGACCTTCTCCGGCGGGGCGTCTGCCACCCAAGTGCTTGCCACCCATGGGTCACCTGTTCAGGCGATTCGCGGGGATGGGCGCGGACATTTCGCGCTGTTCGGGCTCGACGAAGGTCACGAGCGCGAACATGCTGGCCCAGATGAGGCCACCAAGCAGGCCGACAAGAATGAGAAACCGAATCAGGCTGGGCACGCGCAGTCTCCTTGCCCCCTTTATGCCCGAGCGACCGGGCGCGTGGAAGCAGGCGCACAATTTTGTATGCGCACAGCCTTTCGACTCATGGCGGGCCGCCGCGCTTAAAACCCCGCCGCTGACGTGGTACAGGGGCTTTATGGACGGCAACAAGCACCACGATGACAACGCTGGCCGCTCCCATCGCGCTGCGGGGGAGGGGAGTGCAGACGCCCGCGCCGCCGCCATCCTGCGCGCGCTGGGCGGGCGCTCGATCGTGCTCGTGGGTATGATGGGGTCCGGCAAGACGTCCGTCGGGCGCCGTCTGGCGGCGCGGCTCGGGCTGGATTTTGCCGACGCCGATGCGGAGATCGAAACCGCCGCGGGCATGAGCGTGCCGGAAATCTTCGCAAAGCACGGCGAGACTTATTTTCGCGACGGCGAACGGCGCGTGGTGGCCCGCTTGCTGGAAGAGCGCCAGCGCGTTCTGGCGACAGGCGGCGGCGCGTTCATCTCGTCGCAAACGCGCGAGAATATCGTCAAGCATGGCGTCTCCGTCTGGCTGCAGGCCGATCTCGATGTGTTGCTGCGCCGTGTGCGCAAGCGCAGTAATCGGCCTCTGCTGGCCAATGTGGACGCCGAGGAGACGCTGAAGCGGCTCATTGCAGATCGTTACCCGGTGTACGGCCTTGCGGATTTTACAGTGCTCTCGCGCGACGGGCCGCACGAAGTTGTCGTGGAGCATATCCTTGCAGCGCTGGAGGGCGGTCTCTCGGGCATTGCGCGCCTCGCCTCGGGCGCTCCGCACGCCAGCGTTCGCGTCGAGCTTGGCGATCGCGCCTATGACATTCTGATCGGCCCCGGGCTGATCGACGCGGCCGGCGAACATATTGCGCGCGTGGCGCCCGGTTCTGCCTGCGCCATTGTCACCGATTCCAATCTCGAGCGCGCGCACCTGCCCGCATTGAAAGCGAGCCTTGATCGGGCGGGCGTGCGCCATTCCACCGTCGTCATTCCAGCGGGCGAAGCGTCAAAGTCGTGGAGCGAATTCGCGCGCGTGTGCGACGAGATTATAGGCGCGCGCATGGAGCGGCGGGACGTGGTTGTCGCGCTGGGCGGCGGCGTTGTCGGCGATCTGGCGGGCTTTGCGGCAGCGACCATCCGGCGCGGCATGGGCCTTGTGCAAATTCCAACGAGCCTTC
The DNA here is from genome assembly GCA_947498445.1 of Beijerinckiaceae bacterium. Lineage (GTDB taxonomy): Bacteria > Pseudomonadota > Alphaproteobacteria > Rhizobiales > Beijerinckiaceae > Terripilifer. The sequence goes on along the minus strand of CANMLK010000025.1, from coordinate 9,254 downwards.
TGGCGCAGGTGGATTCGTCGGTCGGCGGAAAGACCGCCATCAATTCCGAGCATGGCAAGAATCTGATAGGCGCGTTTTATCAACCCTCCCTGGTGCTTGCCGATACGGGCGCATTGTCGAGCCTGTCGGGGCGGGAGTTTCGCGCTGGATATGCAGAGGTTGCGAAGTACGGCGTCATTGATGACGCGGCTTTCTTTGGTTGGCTTGAGAACAACTGGCGCAGCATCTTCGTGCATGGGCCGGAATTGACCGAGGCCATCCGCAAGAGCTGCGCGTCCAAGGCCGCTGTCGTGGCGCGCGATGAGACAGAGCAGGGCGACCGCGCGTTGCTCAATCTGGGCCACACGTTCGGTCATGCGCTGGAAAGCCTGACGCATTTTGACAGCGCGCGCCTTGTTCACGGCGAGGGCGTCGCCATTGGGCTCGCCTGCGCCATGCGCCTGTCCGCACGGCTCGGCCACGCCAGCGCCGCAGACGCTGTGCGCGTCGAGGCGCATTTGCTCGACGTTGGCCTGCCCTCGCGCATCACCGACATTGCGGGATGGAACGCCGGGCCGGATGAAATTCTCAACGCGATGTGCCAAGACAAGAAGGTGTCGCGCGGTGCGCTGACCTTCATTTTGGCGCGCGGCATTGGCGCCAGTTTCATTGCGCGCGGCGTGCCCGGCGAGACGGTGCGGGAGTTTTTGAAGGAAGAGCTGGGCGAAGAACGGCTCGCTTGAAGTCAGCCTCAGGCTGGCTCGATGCCTTCCTTGGCCACCGCATCCGCCATGAACTGGGCGCGGGCGAGCGCGGCGAACTTGCCGTTCAACGCGACGAGCTGTTCGAAATTGCCCGTCTCCACAACAGCGCCCTGATCGAACACGAAAATGCGGTCCGCGTTGCGGATCGTGGCCAGACGATGAGCGATCACGAATGTGGTGCGTCCCTTGGTGGCCGCGTCGAGCGCTGCTTGCAGCAGCCGTTCGGTCGTGGCGTCGAGCGCGCTGGTGGCTTCGTCGAAGATCAGGATTGGCGGGTCTTTCAGCAGCGCGCGCGCAATCGACACGCGTTGGCGTTCGCCGCCTGACAACGTGCGGCCGCGTTCGCCGACGATGGTGCGCATGCCGTCGGGCTGGCGGGCGATAAAGTCCTTCGCCTGCGCGCGCTCAAGGGCGATCTGGATTTCTTCCTCCGTCGCATCCGGTTTGCCGACACGCAGATTTTCTTCAATCGAGCGGGCAAACAGCATCGGTTCCTGAAACACGACGCCGATGTTGCGGCGCAGCGCCACCAGCGTCATCTCGCGGATATCGACGCCGTCGATGAGGACGCGCCCGCCTGTCGGATCGAACACGCGATGGAGCAGACCAAGCGTTGTCGATTTTCCCGAGCCCGTGGCGCCCACCAGCGCGACCGTTTCGCCCGGCTTTACCGTGAACGACACGTCCTTCACCGCGTTGCGGCGCTTGTCGTAGGAGAAGGTTACGTTGTCGAACGCGACCTCGCCCGTGAGGCGGCCCACGTCGCGCGCGTCGGGGGCGTCGCAAACGCCGGGCAGCGCATCCGTCACGTCGAAGAACTCACGCAGCTTCGGCGTCAGCATGAACAACCAGTTGGCGAAGGTGACAGTCGCCTCGAGCTTGCCAATCAGCATTCCGGCGAAACTCATGAAGGTGACGATTTCGCCGATGGTGGCGAGGCCCTTGGTAAACAGGTACGCGCCGACAACAAAAATGGCGAGGATCGTCACGGTCGCGGATGTGCGGGCCGCGACGGTGGCGATGGCCCACCACGACAGCACCGGCATTTGCGCGCGCAGCAGTTCGGCCGAAATGCTCCTCAGCGAAGTCGCTTCGGCTTCAACGCGCGTGAAGCTTTGAATGATGGCGATGTTGCCCAGCGCATCTGACGCGCGCTCGGCCAGATCGGTATGATAGGTTTCGACTTTCTCTTGCAGGCTTTCTGTGTGATGGAAGACATAGGCGGTGATCGCCCCGAAGACGAAGACGAGCACGATCAGCAACGCGCCCAGCCGCCAGTTGAGCAGAAGCGTCATCGGCAACAGCACAAACAGCGACACGAATGACGCGCAATGTTCGCGCAGGAACGAAAGCCATACGCTCGCCATGCCGTTGGAGCCATCGAGCATGGTCTTGAGCAGGCGGCCGGAGTGCACGCCGGTGTGATAGCCCAGCGGCAGATGCAGTACGTGTTCGAAGAAGTCGCTCATCACGCGCAGTCGTCCGCGGTGGGACACGCGGTCCGCGTTGAGAGCCACAAAAATCGACGCCAGAATGGTGAAGATGCCGAAGGCGATCCAGGCGTAAATGAGCGGCAAAAGCTCCGCCCACGAGACGCTTGAGGGATCGCCCGCCGAGCGCGTCAGCGTATCGATGATGCGGCCGAACAGGATCGGCTCTGCGAACGCTGCGACGGCCAGCGCGAGATTGGCGATGATCAAGATGATCGCCAGCCGCTTTTCGCTGGCCAGCATCGCGAGCACGCGAACGTAGATGCGCAGAATGTTCATTGCCGAGGTCAAGCCCTTCGGCCTTGCGTGCGCTGGCCGTCCCGGTTTTGGTATAGGCCACGCGCGCGCGCTGCGCCAGTCACCGGACACGATGTTGCAGCGCGGAAGAATCGGCTTGGTTTCTGGCAGGGGCGCGTCTAAACCTGTCGCCGCTTCTCTGATCCGACCGAGGCGCTCCATGAACAAGGTTTATCCTGACTCCCGCTCCGCGCTCGCTGGCGTCATCAAGGACGGCATGACGATCATGTCCGGGGGCTTTGGCCTTTGCGGCATAGCTGAAGCGCTGGCCGACGCCATTCTGGAATCCGGTGCCAAGGATCTGACCGTCATTTCCAACAATGCGGGCGTCGACGGCATCGGGCTGGGCAAATTGCTCGCCACGCGCCAGATCAAAAAGATGATCTCGTCCTACGTGGGCGAGAACAAGATTTTCGCCCAGCAATTTCTGGCGGGCGAGCTGGAGCTTGAATTCACGCCGCAGGGCACGCTGTCCGAGCGCATCCGGGCGGGCGGCGCGGGCATCCCCGCCTTTTTCACCAAGACGGGCGTCGGCACCATCATCGCCGAGGGCAAGGATGTGCGCGAGTTCGACGGCGAGTTGTACGTCATGGAGCGGGCGCTCAAGGCGGACCTGTCCATCATCCACGCCTGGAAGGCGGACACCGAGGGCAATCTCGTCTTCCGCAAGACGGCGCGTAATTTCAATCCGATGATGGCGACCGCCGGGCGGATCACGGTGGTGGAGGTGGAGCATCTCGTGCCCGCCGGCTCCATCGACCCCGACCACATCCACACCCCCGGCATCTATGTGAACCGGATCGTCCACGTTCCCGAGGCGCCCAAGCGCATCGAGTTCCGCACCACCCGTGCGCGCTGAGGAGGCCTGACATGCCCTGGACCCGAGACCAGATGGCGGCCCGCGCCGCCCGCGAACTGAAGGACGGCTTTTACGTCAACCTCGGCATCGGCATTCCCACGCTCGTCTCGAACTACATCCCGCAGGGGATCACGGTTCAGCTGCAGAGCGAAAATGGCATGCTGGGCATGGGCCCGTTCCCGTTCGAGGGGGAGGAAGACGCCGATCTCATCAACGCGGGCAAGCAGACGGTCACCGAACTGCCCACCACGAGCTATTTTTCCAGCGCCGATTCCTTTGCGATGATTCGCGGCGGGCATATCGACCTGTCGATTCTCGGCGCCATGCAGGTGTCGCAGAATGGCGATCTCGCCAACTGGATGATTCCGGGCAAGATGGTGAAGGGCATGGGCGGCGCGATGGATCTTGTCGCAGGCGTCAAAAAGGTTGTCGTTGTGATGGAGCACGTCGCCAAGGACGGCGCCAAACTGCTCAAGCGTTGCACGCTGCCGCTCACCGGCGCCGGCGTCGTCGACCTGATCATCACCGATCAGGGTGTCTTCCGCGTGGACGCCAAGGGCCAGGACGGGCTGACGCTGATCGAACTTGCTGATGGCGTCACCCTCGACGAAATTCGCGCCAAGACGGAAGCGGACTTCTCGGTCGCGCTGGCCTGAGGAAGCCTCGCAAACGGGGCTTGTGAGCGCCCGCGCATGACTGCGCGAAGGGGCAGGCTTATTATGCCGCGCGGATGACGGAGCAGAGCTGGCGGAGTCGCGCTCTCCCGCATATTTACAAAGTAATTTTGTTTAGCAGCTCCGATTTGGCGGACTATTTATCCTCAAACAAGATATCGATGTCGCGCCTCTCCGGTATGCAGCTTCCAGGCTAAAGATCGTCAGATCAGAAATCTGAATGTTGGCGGCTTCAGGTGTTGGGCAGTTCTTAAAATTGCGCCTTCCGCCAGTCGTCGCATGCTTATGTGATGCATTGTCGCGATAAGTCTGCGGTACGCTTGCGGGGCTTCTCAAGTTCTGCCAAATTAAATTACTATTGCTGCCTCAGCTGGCGAACGCCACCTTGGGAGCATTGTTTTACTCGACGCCTCACAAGTCTCGTCACCACGAGAAGCCGGCGCAGAGCCACACAGAAGTCCAATCCGACAGTGATAGACGGGGGCTTGGGAGGAAAACATGAGCTGGATAAAGAGCTCGATCTACTGGATGGCTTTGAGCCTTTGCGGCGCCCCTGCTTTCGCCCAGTCGGTCGAGGAGTTCTATCGGGACAGGGAAGTCGAGTTCATAGTCTCCGGCGCTGCCGGAACGTCTTTTGACGCTTGGGCGCGCGTGATGAGCAGGCACCTCGCGGCGAAGATTCCCGGGCGTCCAAACCTTGTAATCAAGAGCATGCCGGGTGGCGGACATATCCGAGCAGCCAATTATCTTTTTAACGTTGCTCCCAAAGACGGGGCGTCAATCGGCATCTTCGCAAATTCAGTTCCTGCGAGATTCGCCATGCGAGACCTGGCGATCAAGTTCGATGTAACTAAATTCAATTGGCTCGGCAGCCCTGATCAACCAAATCGAATATGCGTCGCGAAACAGGGCGCCGTGGTGCAGCGGGCCGAAGACCTCTTCGCGCACGAACTGATCGTCGGTGGAGTGGGCGCCGCTAGTGCGCCTAGCGAGACGCCAATGCTGTTGCGCAACCTTCTCGGCATGAAATTCCGGATTGTTGACGGTTACAAAAGCTCTGCGGAACTGATGCTGGCGATGGATCGTGGTGAAATCGAGGGTATGTGTCAGACCGTATCGGGAGTTGAGCAGCTTCGTCCAGGCTGGCTCGGCGAGGGCAAATTTATCGTGCTTTTCAACATGGAGGAGAAATCTATTCCGGCGCTGAAAGCGCCAACGATTTACAATTTCGTCAAGACGCCAGAGGACGCGAAGGTTGTCGCCTTCTACAATTCCAGCATTGAATTTGGCCGACCGCTGGCCGCCCCGCCGGGAGTTCCTGCTGATCGCGTAAATGCGCTTCGGCGCGCTTTTGACGCCGCTATGGCCGATCCCGAACTAATTGCTAACGCGGCCAAATTGGGACTTGAGCATTCTCCATTTACTGGAGACGAGTTGATGCGGCGTGTCGATGGGGCCGTGCTGACTCCACAGGCCGTAATCGAGCGGACAAGCGCACTGATCCGCCCGGACGGCGCCGGGAAGTCTAGCCGCTAGGTGACCGCTGAACCTTATGAAGATTTTAATGCAATAGGTCCGGGACGCTTGCGGCCGATTCCTGCGCATCGGAAAGCGCTGTGACGTTGTCCGCCAATCTTCGCTTTTGGGGCGAAGCTCCGCAAATGCAAAACTCTCTCATCGGGGCTTGAGAGTCGATGCATTTGCCCTGTAGCATTCCTGGCGAGTTGTTTAGTTTGAGCATCGGATGGGGCCGAAAACCGGTTCCCACTTTTCGGTCCGATGCGGCAAAATCGGGAGGAATGCATGTCGTATCTCGGCCAGGTCTCTAAGATGGTTTCCTTTGACGCCCATGGCGGCGCCAAGGGGCAGGCGTATTACGCCGAGCCGGCCACCGGCGCGAGGGTCGGTGGCGTCGTGCTCATCCATCACATGCCCGGCTGGGACGACTGGACGCAGGAAGCTGCGCGCAAGCTGGCGCACCACGGCTTCGCCTGCATCGCGCCGCATCTTTACTTTCGCGAATTGCCCGGCTCGCCGGACGATTGCGCCGCGCGCGCCCGCGCGAGTGGCGGCGTGTCGGACAATCAGATGATCGGCGACGTCGACGGCGCCATGAAATTCCTGCGCGCGCAGGGGATTTCAAACGGCAAGGTCGCCGTGATGGGCTTTTGCTCGGGCGGACGGCAGGCTTACCTTGCGGGCGGGCGCCTCAAGGGGCTCGACGCGGTGGTGGATTGCTGGGGCGGCGGCGTCATCGAGGACGATCCCAAGGGCCTGACGGCAGAGCGGCCCGTCGCGCCCATCGACTTCACCAAGGATATTTCTGCGCCAATTATCGGTATTTTTGGCAACGAGGACAAACGCCCGAGCCCGGATCAGGTGAACCGCCACGAGCAGATCCTCAAAGACCTCGGCAAAACCTACGAATTCCATCGTTACGACGGCGTCGGCCACGGCTTTTTCGCCGCCGAGCGGCCCGCCTACAAGGGCGAGCAGGCGACGGACGGCTGGAAGAAAGTCTACGCCTTCCTCGACAAAAACATCGGCCCGCGCGTCAAGGCCGAGGGCTGAACTTCCCACCTCACGCGCGTCATGGCCGGGCTTGACCCGGCCATCCAACAGTGCGGGGTCACGGATTAAGCCTGAATTTTCGCCCTTTTTTCAGGAGCGCCTAAAATGTGCTCGTATATCGTGGAAAAAATTCCCGTCTTCGGCAGCGCCAAGGCGGGAGACTCATGGCGGCGCATCGACACGGCGCACGTCTACTTCGACCATCCCTACGACGCGCCGCTCGACCATGCGCTGTCGATCGATTTCCACAATCACGCGGCAGGCTCGCGCGAGCGGGTGGCGGTGGAATTATCAGCGGAGTCAGCGCGGGAATTGGCGAACGCCATTCTGGCGGCGCTGGATCGCGGGGCGCAGGAGCATGGGGAGGCGGCGCATGGGGAATTGCCCGCCAGCATCGCGCCGGAGGGGATGTTTCATTATTGAGGGCCGTTCCAAGTGCGTCATAGCCGGGCTTGACCCGGCTATCCAACCCGGTGGCATTGCTCTTGGATGCGCGGGTCAAGCCCGCGCATGACGGGTTTGGGCGGGCGCAGGTTTTGTTATTGACGATCTGTGCGCGTACGATTTCTCAGGCCGGCATCACATCGTATTCTTGTGAATACGCCCATCCTTCATGATCACCCGGAAATTCTTCTCCGGGTCGCCGATCAGATCCAGGTTCGCCAACGGGTCGCCGTCCACCAGCAAAAGGTCGGCCAGCGCGCCGGGTTCGATCACGCCGAGCTTGCCGGGATAGGGCGCGCGCGGGCCTGATAGCGCCAGCAGCTGTGCGTTGTCGTAGGTCACCATCTTGAGGATTTCGCCGGGCGTGAACCATGTGCGCAGCTTCAGGATTTCGGAGGCCTGTTTCACGTTCTGGCGCGGATCGAACAGGAAATCGGTGCCCCATGCGAGCTTCGTTTTATGCTTTTTCGCGTAGCGATAGGCTTTGTCCGTGCCGTCCACCACTTGTTGCTTCTTGGCGCGCGCGGCCTCGGGCGCTGTCGGCGGCGCGGGATCGAGAACCTGCAGGCTAAGCCAGACACCCTTGTCCGAGAGCAGTTTTACAGTCGCTTCGTCCAGCAGCTGACCGTGTTCGATGCACTTCACGCCTGCTTCAACGGCCCTGCGCACGGAGCGCACGGTGTAGGCGTGGACGGTCACGTAGGTGTTCCAGTCGGATGCCGCGTCCACCGCCGCTTTGAGTTCATCCAGCGTGTATTGCGCGACATCGAGTGGATCGTAGAGGGTCGCGGCGCCTCCGCCAGCCATCACCTTGATCTGGCTAGCGCCGAAACGCAGGTTCTCTCGCGTCGCCGTGAGCACTTCGTCGCGTCCGTCGGCGATGAAACTGGCGTTCATCTTTTCGCCGCGCGTGATGTGCCCTGTGAAGCGTCGCGATGGCTCGCTGGGGAGCCGGCCGTCGCCGTGGCCAGACGTTTGGGAAACAGTTGCGCCGCTTGGCCAGATACGCGGCCCCGTCTCGCGGCCTGAATCAATTGCCGCCTTAATCGGGAAAATGGGGCCGCCCATATCGCGCACAGCGGTGAAGCCGCGCATGAGGATGGCGCGCGCTTCGGTTTGACCGCGCTGCATGATTGTTTCAACCGGCGTGGCCTCGTTGGTGAGGTCGGCCATGCTGGAGGCGCTCATGGTGATGTGGTAATGATTGTCGATGAGTCCGGGCATGATCGTGCGCCCGCCAGCATCGATCACCGTCGCGCCCGTTGGGGCAACGATCCGCCCGCGCTGCACCGCCTTGATCTTGTTGCCCTCGATCAGCACGCTCATTGCGCGCTGCAGCGTGGTCGAGGCGCCGGTGAAGACATTGCAATTCACAAAAAGCGTCGCGCCCTGAGCGGTTTGCGCGAATGCCGGGAGGCTGGCCGCAGCGGCGCTTGCTCCAATCCCGGCCAATAGCCCCCGGCGCGACAGGCCGGCGTTGATGCGTTGAACGGCGGCGTGCACTTCGGGGAGACAACAATCGCAGGCAGCCCCGCCTGCCAGATGATCGTATTTCGCGCCCATTCGGATGGCCATTTTACCCTCGCGGAAAAAGATGTCCTCCGAAGAATACTAGACGTACGAGCAAAAAAGCCAAGCTTCTTGGATTTTGGAACGAGGCGAAGGGTAGAATTTTGCAGACAGGTTCAGCGGACGTTTGCCTCACTCCCCCAGCTTCTCCTCCTTCACCCCCAGCGCATCGGCTAGCCGCATTTTGGCCGAGCCCGGCGCCAGCGGCTTTTGCTGGCTTTCGTGGGGCGGCCAGCCCAGCAGCCAGGCGATTTCAAACGTGGCGCGCACGCGGCCGTCCTTGTCGCCGAACCTTTCCAGGCAGATTTTCTGCAGACTCAGCGCGGGAACTGGCCAACGCGATTCTGGCCGCGCTGGATCGCGGGGCGCAGGAGCAGGGGGAGGGTGCGCATGGAGAATTGCCCGCGAGCATCGCGCCCGAGGGGATGTTTCATTATTGAGGGGTTGCTTTAGCGGCGTTTAAGGCAGCCTAGTACATTGGGTAGCGGTTTTGGGCCGCGTATCGTGATCCGGCCCCGCCCGCAGCAACCCAAGTTGAGTACAAATCATGGCAAAGCCTATCTTAGCGTCGTCGGCCTCGTTCGACGTTTCCAGATTGAAGGACGCA
>CANMLK010000024.1 GCA_947498445.1 Beijerinckiaceae bacterium | reverse complement strand
CGTCGCGCGAACTGGTCTTCGGCGACCGTCGCCTGAAGTATCCGCTGAAGCTCGTTAACGGCGAATGGCAGCGCATCTCGTGGGATCAGGCGATCAACGAGGTCGGCGACAAGATGACCGAGATCCGCGGCAAGTCTGGCGCTGACTCTGTCTATCTGCTCGGGTCTGCTAAGTTCACCAACGAAGGCGCGTATCTCTTCCGCAAGTTCGCCGCCTTCTGGGGCACGAACTCGGTCGACCATCAGGCCCGCATCTGCCACTCGACGACTGTGGCCGGCGTCGCCAACACCTGGGGCTATGGCGCCCAGACGAACTCCTACAACGACATCCGCAATTCTAAGACCGTCATCTTCATGGGATCGAACGCGGCGGAGGCGCATCCCGTCTCGCTTCAGCATATCCTGGCCGGCAAGGAGACGCAGCGCGCGAATGTGATCGTCTTCGATCCGCGCTTCACGCGCACGGCGGCCCACGCCACCGAGTACGTCCGTTTCCGCGGCGGCACGGACATCGCGGTGATCTGGGGTCTGTTGCACCACATCTTTGCGAACGGCTGGGAAGACAAGGAATTCATCCGCCAGCGCGTTGACGGCATGGAGCAGATCCGCGCCGAGGTCGCCAAGTGGACGCCCGAAGAGGTCGAGCGCGTTACCGGCATTCCCGGTGAGCAAATGAAGAAGGTCGCCGAGACTTTCGCCAAGCAGCGTCCATCCACCTTCATCTGGTGCATGGGCGGGACGCAGCACACGGTCGGCACAGCCAACGTGCGCGCCTATTGCAACCTGCTTCTCGCGACCGGCAACGTTGGCTCGAACGGCACGGGCGCGAACATCTTCCGCGGCCACACCAACGTGCAGGGCGCGACCGACCTTGGTCTCGATATTGGCACGTTGCCGCTCTACTACGGCCTGGTCGAAGGCGCATGGCGTCATTGGTCGCGCGTGTGGGGGGTTCCGTACGACTACTTGCAGGCTCGCTTTGACGAGGTGCCCGCCAAGGCTGGTCGCGCCGCGCGCACCGCCAAGCAGAACATGGAGACGCCTGGCATCCCGTCGACCCGCTGGTTCGACGCCGTGCTGCACAAGGCGGACGAAGTCGACCAGAAGGACAACATCAAGGCGATGGTTGTCTTCGGTCACGGTGGAAACACGATCCCACGCATGCCGGAAGCGGTGAAGGGCATCGAGGCGCTCGATCTTCTGGTCATCGCCGATCCGCATCCGACCAACTTCGTTTCGTTGGGCGGGCGCAAGAACGGCACCTATCTGCTGCCGATCTGCACGAACTTCGAAACCGACGGGTCGCGTACAGCGTCCAACCGGTCGCTCCAGTGGGGCGAGAAATTCGTCGAGCCGATCTTTGAGTCCAAGGACGACTACGAGGCGATTTATCTCCTGTCGAAGAAGCTCGGCTTCGCTGACGAGATGTTCAAGCCTTACAAGATGGCGAACAACCGTCCTGACCCGGAAGACATTCTGCGTGAAATCAATCGCGGCGGGTTCTCCACCGGGTATTCCGGCCAGTCGCCGGAACGCCTCAAGGCGCACATGGCGAACCAGGGCAAGTTTGACGTCGTGACGCTTCGCTCAGCCAAGGACGGGTCCAACACCAGCGGCGATTATTATGGCCTGCCGTGGCCGTGCTGGGGCAAGCCCGAAATCAAGCATCCGGGCACGCACGTCCTCTACAACACCAACCTGCACGTCAAGGAAGGCGGCGGCACGTTCCGCGCGCGCTTTGGCGTTGTGCGCGAGCAGAAGAACGCGGACGGCACGACGCAGCAGATCAGCATGTTGTCCGACGGCTCCTACAGCGTCGGCTCGGAGCTGACCGACGGGTATCCGGAGTTCACGCTCGGCGTGCTCAAGAAGCTGGGCTGGGACAAGGACCTAACCGCAGCGGAACTCGAGCAGATCAACGCGATCGGCGGGAACAACGCAGATGGCGTAGGTTGGGCGGTCGATCTGTCCGGCGGCATCATTCGCGTCGCGCTCGATCACGGATGTATTCCGTTCGGCAACGGCAAGGCGCGCGCTGTCGCGTACAACTTGCCTGACCCCGTGCCTGTGCACCGTGAGCCGATCTATACGCCACGCACTGATCTCGTCGCCAAATATCCGACACGTCCCGATGGTCGCCAGTTCCGTATGGCCAACATCGGCGAAACCTTCCAAAAGCGTGCCGTTGAGACTGGGGTCGCGAAGCAATTCCCGATCATCCTCACCTCGGGTCGTCTTGTGGAATTTGAAGGCGGCGGCGAAGAAACGCGCTCGAACAGGTGGCTTGCCGAACTCCAGCAGGACATGTTCGTCGAAATCCATCCGGCGGACGCTTCCGAGCGTGGCATCAAGGACGGCCAGTTCGTCTGGGTGTCAGGCCCTGAGGCCAGTTCCAAGGCGCGCGTCAAGGCGCTCGTCACGGAGCGTGTTGGCAAGGGCGTGGCGTTCATGCCGTTCCATTTCGGCGGCTGGTATCAGGGCGCCGATCAGCGCGGGAACTATCCCAAGGGGACAGACCCGATTGTGCTGGGCGAGAGCGTCAACACAGTGACAACCTATGGCTACGACCCGGTGACGGGTATGCATGAAGGCAAGGTCACGCTTTGTCAGATCCGGGCGGCGTGAGGGGGGCAATACAATGGCTCGCATGAAATTTCTGTGCGACGCAGACCGCTGCATTGAGTGCAACGCCTGTGTCACCGCCTGCAAGAACGAGCATGACGTTCCGTGGGGCATCAACCGTCGGCGCGTCGTGACGATCAACGATGGCAAGCCGGGCGAACGTTCGGTCTCCATGGCGTGCATGCATTGCACTGACGCGCCCTGCGCGGCTGTGTGTCCCGTCAACTGCTTTTACACGACGGCGGACGCGGTGGTCCTTCACTCGAAGGACCTCTGCATCGGCTGCGGTTATTGCTTCTACGCGTGCCCGTTCGGCGCGCCGCAATATCCGCGCGTCGGCAATTTCGGTTCGCGCGGCAAGATGGACAAGTGCACTTATTGCGCGGGTGGTCCTGACGCCGACCTGACGACCGCCGAGTACACCAAGTACGGCTCCAACCGTCTGGCGGAAGGCAAACTGCCGCTGTGCGCCGAGATGTGCTCGACAAAGGCCCTTCTGGCTGGCGACGGCGCGATCATCGCCGAAATCTACAAGGAGCGCGTGACCCGCCGTGGGTACGGCTCGGGCGCCTGGGGCTGGAAGACAGCCTATCAGGAGACCATCGCCCTCTGAGGCGAATGCAACACTCGGCGGGAGGCGATCTCCTGCCGCTCACGCTTTGAACAAACAAAAGAGAGCACGCCGATGAAAACGGCCATTCTCGCCCTCAGGGCATTAGCATTCGCGATGGCGCTCGTCGTCGTTGGTTACACCGCGCCGGTTTTTGCGCAGCAGGCGCCGAATCCGACCGCCCAGTCGGTGAACGAGCAGCAATTGCTCGACGCCCTGCGCGTCGGCGGTGTTGTGGGCGGCAGGATCACCATTCCCGACCAGCATGCGGCAACGCTGATCCAGCCACACGGCAAGGACTGGCGCGACTTCCACCAGACGACGCTGTGGACGATCGGCGGCGTGTCGATCCTTGGCATGCTTGGCCTGCTTGTGGTCTTCTTTCTTGTCCGCGGAAGAATTCGCATCGAGGCCGGTTTTTCGGGCCGCACGGTCACCCGTTTTGGCGGCGTCGAGCGTTTCGTGCACTGGCTGACGGCGGGGTGTTTCATCATCCTCGCGTTGTCAGGTCTCAATCTGACGTTCGGGAAGGCGCTCGTCGCGCCGCTTCTGGGAGAGGGCGCGTTTGCGTTCCTCGCTGGCTGGGGCAAGGTCGCGCACAATTACCTCGCGTTCCCGTTCATGATCGGCACCGCGCTGATGCTGGTGATCTGGGTTAAGGACAATATTCCCGGCAAGCTCGATCTCGAATGGCTGAAGGTGGGCGGCGGCCTTCTCAAGAAGGGGCAGCACCCTCCAGCGCCGCGCTTCAATGCTGGCCAGAAGGGCATTTTCTGGATCGTGATCATCGGCGGCGTCGCGATGTCGTTTTCCGGCTGGCATCTGCTTTTCCCATTCGAGTATGGCAACACGGTCGCGGACCAGCAGTTCTGGGTGACCGTCCACGCCGTCGTTGCGATGGTGTTTATCGCGGTGATGCTGGCCCACGCCTACATCGGTTCGGTCGGCATGGAAGGCGCTTACGACGCCATGGGCTCGGGCGAAGTCGACGAGAACTGGGCGCGCGAACATCATTCGCTGTGGCTTGCGCAGGAAAAGAAGCGCGCTGGTCTTGTTCCGCCGCAGGCTGTACCCGCTGAATAAAAGCGAGGTTCGGTATTGCATAGCTTTGGTGGCCGGGCTTGACCCGGCCATCTGCTTTCTGGGATAGCCGAACCCACCGATGGGCATCGGCGGGTCGTTCAGAGTTTAAAGCGTATGAAAGTTGTCGGTCTTGCAGGATGGAGCGGCGCGGGCAAGACCACGCTGCTGACCAAGCTGATCCCGCACTTTGCGGGCTTGGGGCTGGCTGTCTCCACCATCAAGCACGCGCACCACGCGTTTGATGTTGACAAGCCCGGCAAGGATTCTTGGATGCACCGCGAGGCTGGCGCGCAAGAGGTGCTTGTTTCCTCGGCCAACCGTTTCGCGCTTATGCGTGAGATCCGCGGCGCGGCCGAGTGGACGCTTTCGCAATTACTCGACAAGCTTTCGCCCTGTGACCTCGTGATTGTGGAAGGCTTCAAGCGCTCGGGCCACCCCAAGATCGAGGTTCATCGCGCCCAGAACGGCAAACCGTTCCTGTGGCGTGACGATGCCGACATTCATGGCATAGCAAGCGATGTTGACGTGGGGCCGGATGCGCCCCGACGCGTGCATCTGGACGATGTGCACGCGGTGGCCGATATAATGTTGGCGGCCGCCATTGACGCCGGTGATGTGCGGTGGCGCCTGGCGCAACGGGGCGAGTAGGCGATGGCGCAACTCAGCGACGATTGTTTCGCGTTCGGCGGCAAGCTGATGCCGATCGAAGACGCAATCGCGATGATCGTTGCGCGCGTGACGCCGCTTGGGCGCCACGAGTCTGTGTCCATCACCGAGGCCGACGGACGCATTCTCGCGCAGGACTTTCTCGCGCCGATTTCGTTGCCGCCGTTCACCAATTCAGCCGTGGACGGGTACGCTGTTCGCCACAGCGATCTTGCAGACAGCGAGACCATTTTGCCGGTTGGCGCCCGCATTGAAGCTGGCGCTCAAACTGACGCGCACGATGGGCAAACGGCGGCGCGCATTTTTACTGGAGCGTTGATGCCCAGCGGCGCCGACACCGTCTTCATGCAGGAAGACGTGCGCGTCGAGAACAATAAAGTCATTCTGCCGCAAGGCTTGAAGCGTGGCGCCAATGTGCGTCCGGCCGGCGAGGACATAGAGCAGGGCGCTGTTGCGCTGGCGCAAGGCAAGCGGCTTTTGCCGCAGGACATCGCGCTCGCCGCCGCGCTTGGCGCAACCAAGCTTCTCGTCGCCAGCCCCGCGCGCGTCGCGGTGTTTTCAACCGGCAATGAGCTTGTCTCGCCCGGCGAGCCGCAAACGCCGCCGCAGATCTACGATTCAAATCGCTTCATGCTCCTTGCGCTGCTGCGCCGCCTTGGCTGCAACGCGCATGATCTTGGCATCCTGCGCGATGAGTGCGAAGGGCTGGCGCGCGCGCTCGAGGAGGCCGCGTCGCAATTTGATCTAATTGTCACCACGGGCGGGGTTTCGACCGGCGAGGCGGACCATGTGAAGGCTGCCGTTGAGTCTGTGGGGTCGCTTGTGTTCTGGCGCATGGCGATCAAGCCGGGTCGGCCTGTCGCCATGGGTGTGATTGACGGAACGCCGTTCGTGGGTCTGCCGGGCAACCCGGTCGCCAGCTATGTCACGCAGGCTTATGTCGTGCGGCCACTGGCTTTGGCGCTCATGGGCGCTCGGTGGACGCAGGCGCCGCTTTTGCCAGTGCGCGCTGCTTTTTCGTACAAGAAGAAATCAGGGCGGCGGGAGTTCGTGCGCGTCAGTCTTGCGACGGCGCAGGACGGGGCTGTGGAAGCCTGCAAGTTTCCGCGCGAAGGCGCAGGCTTGTTGACCTCGCTCACGCAAACGCAGGGTCTTGTCGTTCTGGGGGAAGACATCACGCGCGTGGAGCCGGGCGAGAACGTCGGCTTCATGGATTACGCGACGCTGATGTAAAGCGCTGCGCATCAGTGCCGGCTCCGATGTAAAACAAGCGGGGCGCATCAGTGCCGGTCCTCACATGAAAACGGGGCGCATCAGCGCCCCGGATCATCTCGCCAACAGCCGCTTGCTGTTACTTGCCGCCTTTACTTGCCGCCTTTACTTGTCGCCGATCAGATTGTGTCCTGGATCGCCGACGCGGGTGCTGCTCGTCGCAAAGGCCGACGAGGCGGATTGCTGCTGCTGATCGAGGACAAGCGCGGCGCCTGCCGCGACGACGAGCGCAAAGGCTACAGATGCGATGAAGGCTTTCATATTCCCCTCCTTTATTACGTTCAGATATGCGGACTCCCCGGCCGCTTATCAAGAGATATTATAGTCGCGTTCAGGGCGTTGTCGCCGCTTTCAGAAATGCGATCAACGCGGCTCGATCTTCTTCTGCGTTGACAGTCTGCTCCGGCATTTTCGTGCCGGGCGTATAGGTTTGCGGACCAATCTCAAACAGGCGTGAAACGGTCTGAGGTGTCCATACGAGATCGAGTTCGCGGAAGGCCTGCGAGTAATTGTACCCCGGCGCGGTCCCCGCCTTTCGTCCGTAGATGCCGTACAGCGTTGGGCCCGCGCGATTCTCGTCATCTGGCCTGAGCGTGTGGCAGACGGCGCAGGCGCGGAAGACCTCCACGCCGCGCGCATTGTCGCGGGCCGCCTGGGGAAGGGCGGCGAAATCGTCGACCGGGCGCTCGGCGAGAACGGCGCCGATGTGTTCGCCGGTTTCGGGGTTCCAGCGCCGCACAAGTCGGTCGCCGCCGCCGGTGAGCAATGTTTTGCCGTCGGGCGCGAACGCCATCGACCAGATCGGCAAGCCCGGACCGGTCAACGTCTGGCGCACGCTCATCCTCGCGACATCGATTAGCGCAACGGCTCCGCGCGGGCTGGCGGCGACGAGCGTGCGCCCATCGGGCGAAATCGCGAGTGCGATGACAGGCGTCCGGGTGGCTTCGACCCGTCCCGCATGCGCGCCGTCTGATCCAAAAATGCGCACGGTTCCGTCAGCGCCGCCTGCGGCCAGACGATTGCCGGACAATGCGACGAGCGTGTTCAACGGCGTGTCGAACTCCACGATGCGCGGGTCTGCGCCGTTGGCGGGCCATATCCGCACGGTCGCGTCATAGCCAGCGGTGGCCAGAGCGCCGTCGCTCAGAAAAGCGACCGCGTTCACGTTGTCCTTGTGTCCCTTCAGGCGGCGAATTTCCGCGCCGGTGCCGGCATCCTCGATGCGCGCTTCGCCGTCCCATCCGGCGGAGGCGATGAGTTTGCCGTCGGCGCTGGCGGCCAGTGCGGCGATTGGCGCCTCGTGCGCCTTGGTCACGCGCAAGGGCTTGTCGTCGCCTGCTTTCCACAGCGCGATGTGCCCGTCTTCGCCGCCCGTTGCGAAGCGGTCGCCCGGCAGCGCGAGCACGGCGTTTACCGATCCGTTATGGGCGCGGAGAATCGCCAGCGCGCGGCCCCGCTCAAGCCCCCAGATGATGGCGGACGTGTCGAAACTGCCGCTGATCGCGCGTGTCCCGTCCGGCGTAATGGCGAGCGCGCGCACCGGCCCGCCGTGGCCGCGCAGGTCTGGCTGGGCGAACGCGAAAGGCGCCAGCGCGGGCGAGGCGACAAGCAGAACGGCAAGCGCATCGCGCAGGGCACGGATCAGATGCATGGACCCAACATAGCGTTCGTGGCGCCAGTCTCAACCGGTCTGTCTAACTCCTGGCGTGTTGACGCAGGCTCCGCAGGGCGCCATCTCGGCGCAGGAGCAATGCGCGCATGAGCGAATGTCTGGACCTTACTGGCCTCAAGTGCCCGTTGCCTGTGCTGCGCACACGCAAAGCGCTGCGCGGCCTTGTGGCTGGCGCGGAAATCGAGGTTTCCTGCACCGATCCGATGTCGGCCATCGATATTCCCAACATGGTGCGCGAGGAAGGCGATACATTGATCGAGCAACGCACAGAGGCGGCGCGCTTGTTTTTCAAAATTCGAAAGGGTGAACGATGAGCGCTGGCGCAGACGAGAGTTGGCCGACGGAGGTTCGCCTCGGCAAGGATCGCAAGACGCTCGCCATCGCGTTTGATGACGGCGCCCGCTACGATCTTCCCGCCGAGCTTTTGCGCGTCATGAGTCCCTCGGCAGAAGTGCAGGGGCATTCAGAATCGGAGCGCAAGACGGTGGGCGGCAAGCGCAACGTCGCCATCATCAAGGTGGATGGCGTTGGCAATTACGCAGTGCGCATCGGCTTTGACGACATGCACGACAGCGGCATTTACTCGTGGGCTTTTCTGCGCGAGCTTGGCGCAAATGCTGAAAAGAAATTTGCTGTCTATCTCGACGATCTCGCCGCCAAGGGTCTCGATCGCGAAAAACCGGGACAGCGCTGATCCAATCCGGTTGCTGGAATCCAGCCCTTGCTCTAGGTTTATCACGATCATGGGAGAGCCCGTCATAGCGGGCCAGGGAGGGATTATGCGCAAGATTTCATTCGCACTTGCCGGCGTCACGATTCTGGCCGCAACAGCCGCCTCAGCTCAGGACAAGGTAAGGATCGCCATTCCGCAGCAGGGCCTGTGGGAAACCGGAATGGTCGAAATCGGCGCGGCGATGGGCATGTTCAAGAAAGAAGGCATCGAGATTGAGCCGATCTACACGCGCGGCGGCGCGGAGACGGTGCAGGCGGTGCTCTCCGGCTCTGTGGACATCGCGGCCTCCAACGGCCTGCTCGGCACGATTGGAGCGTTCTCGAAGGGCGCGCCTATCCGTGTTACGGCAGCGTCGATGACTGGCTCGCCCGATCTGTTCTGGTACGCAAAGACCGAGAGCAACATCAAGTCGATCAAGGATCTCGAAGGCAAGTCCATGGGCTTCTCGCAGCCTGGCTCGTCGACCCATCTGGTTGCGCAGTCGCTGCTCCAACACTTCAAGGTCAAGGCGAACCTCGTTCCCTCGGGCTCGCCGTCGGGCTCCTTCACCATGGTGATGTCGGGCCAACTCGACGCCGGCTGGACGGTGCCGCCGTTCCGCTTGCAGGAAATTGAAGAGGGCAAGGTCAACGTGGTCGTGAAGGGCTCGCAAGACCCCGCTGTCGAGAATCAGACGACACGCGTCTACGTCTCCACCGCGCAGACGATCAAGGCCAAGCGTGATTTGCTGGTGCGCTTCCATCGTGCGCTCGCCAACAGCGTGGCGTTCGCCTACAGCAACGACGCGGCGCTTGAGGCTTATGCGACGATGGCGAAGATCACGCCGGCTATTGCGCGCCGCGTGCGCGATGAATTCCATCCGCTTCCAAACATGCAGCTGAAGGAAGTGCGCGGGCTCGACATCTCCCTGAAGCAGGCGCTCGAATTCAAATTCATCGACAAGCCGATGAAGCCTGAAGACTTCAAGGCGATGATCGAAATCCTGGTTCCGTAACGCAACGCCGACGATAACCGCCGGAGTTTTGATGAGCAGCGCCGCCATCTCTCAAACGCGCGTGCCGGCGTGGCTGATGCGAACGCTCGTGATCCTGTTCCTCCTGGGTATATGGGAGGCAGGATCACAGTTCGGCTATATCAACGCGTTCACAGCGCCGCCGCCATCCGCCATTTTCTTCGCCTTCATCCGTCTTGTTGAGGCGGGCGATATCACACGGGCGCTTGCGCTGACGTTCTTCGAGGCGTTCACCGCCGCGAGTATCGGCACGATTGTCGGCGTCTCTGTTGGCTACTTACTTCATCGCTCGAAGATGGCGGGGCTCGCCTATACGAGCTGGGTCGCCGCCGCCGCGTCAGCGCCGCTGGTGCTGATTTATCCGCTGTTTCTCGTGATCTTCGGGCGCAACCCGGCGACCATTATCGCTATGGGCGCGCTCGGTTGCATGCCGCCGATCATCCTCAAGGCCAAAGAGGGGTTGGATGGCGTTCGCCCCGTGTTGCTGAATGTGGGGCGGGCGCTCAACCTCAATGCGCGCAAGCAATTCTGGATGATCCAGTTTCCCGCCGCGTTGCCGACCATCTTCAACGGCATCCGCATCGGGCTGCTGTTCGCGATCATCAACGTGGTCGGCGTTGAGTTTCTGATCTCGCTTGGCGGTCTTGGATACATGATCGCGTATCTGGGAGACCGTTTCGATTATCCCGCCATGTATGCTGGCATCCTGTTCGTGATCTTTGTCAGCATCGTCTTCTTCCTGCTCACAGAAAGGCTTGAGAAATGGCTGCTGTCGAGCAGATAGGCGCGGCGCGCCCGCGTCGCAAAGCCCCGTTCTGGACCGTCGCTAAACTGCGGATCGCTGGCATTGTTGTCCTTGTCGGGCTGTGGGAGGCGGCGGGCTCCTCCGGTCTTTTCTTTCAGGGCATTTTGCCATCGTCGTTCCTGATCGTAACATCGCTACTGTCGATGATGGTGACGCTCGACTTCTGGAATCATGTCGGGGTGACGGGCGCAGAAGTGCTTGTGGCGTTTGTTCTGGGCGGTTCAACCGGCATTGCTGCAGGCTTGTTGTTGGGGGCGAACCGTTACGCTGGCGACGTGTTTGAGCCGTTCATCCATTACCTCGCGCCGACGCCCAAAATCGTTTTTCTGCCGATTTTGCTGGTGCTTTTTGGCGTTGGCATGGGGTCGAAGATCGCGCTTGGAACCGTCTCGGCATTCTTCCCGATGGCGCTTAGCGTGATGGCTGGCGTGCGGCAGGTTTCTCCGGTGCTTTTGCGTGTGGGCAAGACGTTCAATCTGACGACGGCGCAGACGGTGCGCATGATTTATTTGCCCGCGCTCGTGCCGCCGCTGGCCACGGGCCTGCGGATTGCGCTTGGCATTTCCATCGTCGGTTGCCTGCTCGCCGAATATAAACTGGCGAAGGCGGGGCTGGGCTATCTCGCAGGCCGGTATTACGAGGCGTTCACGATTGCGCCCATGCTGGCGGTGCTGGCGTTCATCTTCATCACCGCCGCGTTCGGGAACGTGGTGATCGAACGGTTGGTGCGGCTGCCGGGTCCGATGGACCGGCGCGCGTGAGACTTTCAGGAGTTTTGGACGAATGAATACGGTGACCACGAAACCGGTCCTGCGCCTCGAAAACGTCGCCAAGACGTTCGTTACGCCCAACGGCTCCGTGCGCGCGCTGGATCCCGTGTCGCTCGATATCCGGCAGGGTGAGTTCATTTCCATCATCGGCCCATCGGGGTGCGGCAAGTCCACGTTGATGAACATCGTCGGCGGGCTGATGGACGATTATGACGGAGAGGTACAGGTCGACGGCGTTCCTGTTCGCGGATGCCACAAGGAAATCGGCATGGTTTTTCAGGAGGAATCAACCTTCCCCTGGCGCACGGCCATCGACAATGTGGCGTTTCCCATGGAGGCGACCGGCGTGCCGCGCGAGGAGCGTCTCAGCCGCGCGAAGGATCTGCTGCGGCTGGTCGGGCTGGACGGGTTCGAACAGCGTTTCCCCTCCGAATTATCAGGCGGCATGCGTCAGCGCATCGCGATTGCGCGCACGCTCGCCTTCAAGCCGCGCATCCTGCTGATGGATGAACCCTTCGCCGCGCTTGACGAGCAGACGCGCCTGCTTCTTGGCGACAAGGTTCTGCAAATCCAGCAGGAGCTGAATCAGACCACGATGCTGATCACGCATAACATCGCGGAGGCGGTGCAATTGTCCGACCGCGTGCTGATCATGACCTTCCGCCCCGGGCGCATCAAACAGGTGATCGACATCGACCTGCCTCGCCCGCGCTCATCCAAGCTGATGGGCGGCGAGAAGTTCGGCCAGTATGTCGCGGCGATCTGGGAAGATCTTCGCGAGGAAGCCACCAGAGGCCTTCTGGAAATGGAAGGCGCGCGCTCCGGCTCCTGATGCCGGTTCGTCAGCTCGTGCGTTTCAGGGCCGCAAAGCCGCGCTCCAGATCATCCTTGAGGTCGTCGGCGTCTTCCAGTCCGATCTGGAATCGCAGCGCAGGCCCAGCGGGATTCCATTTTGTCGCTGTGCGGTAGCGCGAACAATCAAACGGGATGACAAGGCTTTCGTATCCGCCCCACGAATAGCCCATGCCGAACAATTTCAATTCATCAAGCAGGGCGTCGACAGCCGCCTGGCTGGCTGGCTGCAGAATGATCGAGAACAGGCCGCTTGCCCCCAGGAAATCCCGCTTCCAGATGTCATGGTCAGGATGCGAGGGCAGGGCGGGGTGAAGCACCTGCAAGACTTCAGGGCGGGCCTCCAGCCAGCGGGCGATTTCAAGGCCCTGCTTCTCAGCTTCACGCAGACGCAAATCCATGGTGCGCAATCCGCGCAGGGCGAGGAAGCAATCCTCCGGGCCGGCGCAATTGGAGAACAGATCGAACGTCGTGCGCAGGCGTGGAAACCATTCCTCGTTGGCCGAGATGAGGCCGAGCATCAGGTCGGAATGGCCGGAGAGATATTTTGTGCCGGCCTCAACCGCCAGATCGACGCAGCGCTCGTGGGGCGGAAAGAAAATCGGCGTCGCCCACGTGTTGTCCATGATGACGCAAGCGCCTCTTGCGTGTGCGACTGACGCGATGGCGGGCACATCCTGCATCTCAAAGCTTTGCGAGCCGGGCGCTTCGACGAGGACAGCCTTGGTGTTCGCGCGCATGAGCGCATCGATGCCCGCGCCGATTGCGGGATCAAAATACGTTGTCTCGATATTCATGCGGCGCAGATAGCCGTCGCAAAAGGCGCGCGTCGGCCGATACGCTGAATCGGTAACAAGCAAATGATCACCGGCATTCAGCGCGGTTGTCAGCGCAAGGGTGATAGCCGCCAAGCCCGTTGGCGCGAGCACTGTGCCCGCCGCGCCTGCAAGTTCCGACCACGCATTCTCGAGCGCTTCAGTGGTCGGCGTGCCTTTGGTGCCATAGGTAAAGCGGGCGTCTGAACGTCTCAGGTCGGCAGCTGTGGGAGATAGCACCGTAGAACCACGGTAAATGGGCGTGTTCACAAAGCCGAATTGCTCCTCCGGGTTACGTCCCGCGTAGACAATTCGTGTTTTTTGGCGAAGTTGCTTGCGGCTTTCTTGATCAAGCTTGGACATTTTGCCTGTTTTCTGTTCCGATCAGATTGTGAATAGCAGGGTGGTGGCCCCTCGCGAAGGCGTCAAGAGGACTTAATCTTGGCGCAAGATTCGCTTCCGTTGGGAAGGGTGCCGGGAAGCTGGCTTTTATCGGGATTGCGAATTGCGTCGGCGGCAGCCGAGCCAACCGGAGTGGGATATGAAGAGCTTTTGCACAAGCATGGTCACAGCAGTGGCTTCGCTGTCGTTCGGCGTAGTCGCCGCCTACGCACAGGCGCCGGCTCCTGCAGCGCCGACCTCAAAAACGCTGGAACAGGTGAAAGCACGAGGAGTGCTCGTGTGCGGCTCCAATACGGGACTCGCAGGCTTTGGCATGCCTGACGACAAGGGCAACTGGACCGGGCTCGATGTCGAGTTTTGCCGCGCCATTTCCGCGGCCATTTTCAACGACCCCAACAAGGTTCGTTTCGTGCCTCTGAGCGCCAAGGACCGTTTCACCGCGCTTCAATCAGGCGAGATCGACGTGCTGTCACGCAATGGAACCTGGACCATTTCGCGTGAGGCGGACCTCGGGCTTTTGTGGGCTGGCGTCAATTATTACGACGGCCAGGCCTTCATGGTGCGCAAGAAGCTGAACATAAACTCCGCGCTCGAATTGTCCGGCGCATCTGTCTGCGTCCAGCAGGGCACGACGACCGAGACGAACCTTGCCGACTTTTTCCGCGCCAACAACATGAAGTATGAGCCTGCCGTCTATGCGACCTCGGCGGAAGCCGTGAAGCAGTATGACACCGGCCGTTGCGACGCCTACACAACCGACATGTCGGGCCTGTTTTCCGAGCGTCTTCGTCTCATCAATTCGGACGAGCACGTCATCCTGCCTCAGGTGATTTCGAAAGAGCCGCTTGGCCCGGCCGTGCGGCAGGGCGATGATCAGTGGCTCAACATCGTGAAGTGGACGCATTTTGCGATGCTGAACGCTGAAGAGCTTGGCATCACAAAGGCCAACGCGGACGAGCGCGTAAAGTCCACCAATCCGGAAATTCGCCGCTTGCTTGGCTCGGAAGGCGACTTTGGAAAGTCCATGGGACTGACCTCCGACTGGGCGCTCCGGATCATCAAGCACGTCGGCAATTACGGCGAGTCTTATAACCGCAACATCGGCGATGGGTCGCGTCTGAAGATCCCCCGAGGCCTCAACAACCTTTGGAACAAGGGCGGCTTGCAGTACGGCCCTCCGGTTCGCTGACGTTAACCGCTGACGCGGCAGACACCGTCAGATGACCGATCAAGTTCATCAACGCGCTCCGCGCACCCCTCTGCTGACCGGCGAGAGGATACGCAGCGCGATCTGGCAGATTGCGCTGTTGGCGGGCGTGGTCTGGCTGGCCTGGTCGGCTATCGAGAATGCTGCGCGCAACATGCAGGCGCGCGGCATTCCAACCAATTTCGATTTCTGGCATCGGACCGCCGGGTTCGACATCAACGCGTCGCTGATCCCGTTTTCCGCCGCGAACAACACATATGGCGACGCGTTTTATGTGGGGCTTCTGAACACGCTTCTTGTTGGAGCGTGCGGCGTCGTTCTGGCGACAATTCTCGGATTTCTCATCGGCATCGCCCGCCTCTCGTCAAACTGGATGGTTGGCCGGCTGGCGGGCGGCTACGTCGAGATCGTCCGCAACACGCCGCTGCTGTTGCAATTATTGTTCTGGTACAACGCCGTCCTGACGCCGTTGCCTGGTCCGCGCCAATCGCTGGAATTGCCGGGCGGCGTGTGGCTCAATAACCGCGGCCTGTTCATGCCCTCGCCGGATTTTGGGGCCGGCGCCGGATGGGCGGGCCTTGCTATCCTCGCGGGGATTGTGGGCTCCATTGTCCTGAACCGCCTTTCCAATCGAAAACGGCTTGCGACAGGGAAAGGCTTCCCCGTCCTCTTTCCGGCGCTGGCGTTGATATTCCTGCTGCCAATTGCGATCTTCATGGCGTTCGGATCGCCCGTGACGTTTGAATATCCGCAGCTTCGTGGATTCAACTTCGCTGGCGGCGCGCGCATCGTGCCGGAATTTGTCGCGCTCGTGCTTGGCCTTTCGCTCTACACGGCGGCGTTTATCGCGGAGATCGTGCGTGCGGGCATTCTCTCCGTCTCGCGCGGCCAGACGGAGGCTTCATCCGCGCTCGGCATGCCGGGCGGCCTCACCATGCGGTTGATCGTAATCCCGCAGGCGATGCGCGTCATCATTCCGCCGTTGACGAACCAATATCTCAACCTGATCAAGAACTCGTCGCTGGCCGTTTTTATTGGCTATCCAGATCTGGTCCAGGTATTCGCGGGTACGGTGCTTAACCAGACCGGGGCCGCGGTGCAGGTCATTGCAATCACGATGGCGGTTTATCTCGTTATTTCGCTTCTGACATCGGCGTTCATGAACTGGTTTAACCGGCGCATCGCGCTCAAGGAGCGCTGAATGGCCACCCCGCGAAGGGCGTTTGTTCGCTCCGAATTCTCACCCTCCTTGGCACCTCCGCTGAGCGTGGGCGGTCCATTCGGGTGGGTCCGGGCCAACCTCTTCAACAGCGCGCTTTCCTCCATCCTCACGCTGGCCAGTATCGCCTTCATCTTGTGGATTACGCCGGGCCTTGTGCGGTGGCTTTTGATCGACGCGGTGTGGAGCGCGCCGGACGGTGACGCCTGCCGCGCGCCGGGCTCAGGCGCGTGCTGGGCGTATGTGCGCGCGAAGATCACGTTCTTCACCTATGGCGCGTATCCGCGTGACGCCTTGTGGCGTGTGGATGTGACATTGGCGATGGGCGCGGCACTGGCTGTTTGGCTGTTGTGGCCGGATTGGCCGCGCAAGGGCGTCGCCGCCATTCTGTTCTTTGCGATCTATCCACACGTCGCCTTCATCTTGCTGCACGGCATGGGCGACGGCAGCCGTGCTGTCGTCAACGCAGCGGCGGGAGTGTTTAACTCTGAGGCTCTTCGCGATTTCGCCCGCGACGGCATCCCCATTATCGGGACACATTTGTGGGGCGGCATTTTCGTCAGCCTTCTTGTGGCGACAGTGGGCATCGTTGTGTCGTTGCCGATGGGCGTGCTGCTGGCGCTTGGGCGTCAATCCACCGCGCCGTTCATCCGCTTCTTTTGCATCGTGCTCATCGAAGTGGTGCGCGGCGTGCCGCTCATCACCGTCCTGTTCATGGCGAACACGATGCTGCCGCTGTTCGTCCCTGACGCATGGACGCCGGATCGTCTCTTGCGCCCGCTTATCGGCGTCGCCTTGTTTGCATCCGTTTACATGGCGGAAGTTGTGCGTGGTGGGCTTCAGGCTGTGCCGCGCGGCCAGTTGGAAGGCGCCATGGCGCTCGGCCTCACCCAGTCTAGGATGATGCGCCTGATTGTCCTGCCGCAAGCTTTGACTATCGTGATCCCCGGCATCGTCAATTCGTTCATTGCGCTGTTCAAGGACACGACGCTGGTCGCCATTGTCGGCGTGTTTGACTTTCTCCGCGCAATCGACACGCAGCGTCTCGACCCGGCCTGGAACGGGCCGACGATTTCGACGACGGGATACGCCTTCGCGGCGATGTTCTATTTTGTTTTTTGCTTCGCCATGTCACGCTAC
Organism: Beijerinckiaceae bacterium; assembly: GCA_947498445.1. Lineage (GTDB taxonomy): Bacteria > Pseudomonadota > Alphaproteobacteria > Rhizobiales > Beijerinckiaceae > Terripilifer. The sequence goes on along the minus strand of CANMLK010000024.1, from coordinate 7,591 downwards.
TCGCTCATGATGGAGCGACGCCTTGCACACGGACGCAAGCGATGAGAGGAGCCGGGACATGACCGACGCCAACCTTCGGTCCCGCGCAGCCGCGCACGCGGTCGCTATCGAGATGCGCGATGTCCACAAATGGTTTGGTCGTTTCCACGTCTTGCGCGGCATTGATCTAAACGTCAGCCGCGGCGAGCGCATTGTTGTGTGCGGGCCGTCCGGCTCCGGCAAATCGACGCTGATCCGCTGCATCAATCGTCTGGAGACGCACCAGCGCGGGACAATCGTCGTCGATGGCAGGGAGCTGACGGACGATACGAAAAGGACCGATGAAATTCGCCGCGACGTCGGCATGGTGTTCCAGCACTTCAATCTATTTCCACATTTGACGGTGCTCGAAAATTGCACGCTGTCGCCCATCTGGACGCTGGGAAAGTCGCAGAAGGCGGCGACGGAAATGGCGATGCATTTCCTGCGGCGCGTGCGTATCCCCGAACAGGCGCACAAGTATCCGCTGCAATTGTCCGGCGGCCAGCAACAACGCGTCGCCATTGCGCGGGCGCTCTGCATGTCGCCGAAGATCATGCTGTTTGACGAGCCGACATCGGCACTCGATCCCGAGATGGTGAAAGAGGTTCTCGACACCATGGTGTCGCTCGCCAAGGACGGTATGACGATGATCTGCGTAACCCACGAAATGGGCTTCGCGCGCGAGGTCGCCGACCGGGTGGCGTTTATCGACAACGGCGAGTTCGTTGAAATCAATAATCCCGAGGAATTTTTCGCGCATCCCAAGCATGAACGGACGAAGCTCTTTCTGAGCCAGATTCTGCGGTAGTTTGTTCTGCTGTTCATGTGGCAAGCTCCGCCATGGCTTGTTGTCTTGTTGTGAGCGGTCGCTGACGCACTTCTTTCAACTTTAGGATTGGCTTGAACCGCAATTGAGTGAGCAGCCCAAGTGCTCACAGCTTAACGTTAACAGTTCAATCACCTCAGGTTGTTAAGCTAAACAAAGTGTTTGAGGAGAAATCTGATGTTGCACCTTTTTCGTCGGAATTGCCAAGGCGCGACCGCTATTGAATACGGCTTGATAGCAGGGGTTCTGGGGGTCGCTATTTTGTTCGCGGGTGGCAAAATACGAGACGTCATCGGAGCCAAGCTTAACGAGCTGACATTCGCCAGTTCCACCATGAAGGTCGAAAATTGCACGAAGGGCAAATCTTGCCAGGAAAGCGCTCGATGATCTGGCGCCGGCGGGTCGGCTACGGCTCAATCGTCAGGTATTAGATAGGTATTCACTGCCGCCGCCCATTTTGCTGATTCTGTCAGCCGATCCATCGTTTCGCTGGAAGCGATCTGCGGCAACTCGCTGCCGTCGCGCAGCGCGCGCATGGCGCTGGAGATGGCGGCGACCGCAGCGGCGAATGGCTGATGGCCCTGCAGCGCGACACGAACTTTGTGGGCGCTGAGAAACGCTCGGTCGAGAATCTCCTTTGGCGCTCCGCCAAGCAGCAGCGGCAGTTGCGCTGCTTTCGCAAGCGTTTCGACATCGGCACGCGTCTTGACGCCGGTGATGAACACGCCATCAACGCCCGTCTGCTGGTAAGCGCGCAGACGCTCGAGGGCGACCTCCATTCCACCGGGGCCTAGGGCGCTCGTACGCGCGAAGATGCAGAGCGACGGATCGATCCGCGCCGCAACAGCAGCTTTCATTTTGGCGACGCCTTCGGCCATCGAGACCAATTCAATTCGCTCGACGCCAAATGGGCGGGGGAGAATCGTGTCCTCGATCGTCAAGCCCGCGACGCCAGCCATCTCCAATTCCTCGACAGTTCGCATCACATTGAGCGCGTTGCCGTAGCCATGGTCGGCGTCGCAGATGAGAGGCAGGTCGCAGCCGCGCCCAATCCGCCGCGCGGTTTCGGCAAACTCGGACAGCGTAAGAAGGATGAAGTCTGGCGCGCCCAGCACGCTCAACGACGCCACGGAGCCGGCCAGCATGCCGGCCTCAAAGCCGATCTCCGCCGCGATTCGCGCTGAAATGGGATCGTGAACCGACGCCGGATGGATACATCCATCGCCAGTGAGAACCGAGCGCAGAGCAGTGCGGCGTTCATGGCTGGATTTCACGGCAAATCTCCTTCGCGCGGGCCCGAGTTAAGTATCTCCTAACCAATTCCGCCACATGGTGCAGCATGGTTGTTCGCCGTCGGCTTAGCTCTATTTTGATGCCACTTGTACTATACGCGGTCTCCGCGGGCGCGACGTCCTATTTCATTTGGCACGCTTTGAACGGCAATCGCGGATTGAAGGCGAAAGTTGAGTTTCGAGAGCAAGCCAAGTCGTTGCGGACCGAACTCGTTGACTTGAAGGCGGAGCGATTTGGGCTAGAGCGGCGCATAGCGATGATGCGCGCCGAGTCGGTCGAACGTGACATCCTGGAGGAGGAAGCCCGTCGCCAACTCGGGCGCGTGCACCGGAACGATGTCGTTGTTTTCCTGGCCTCGATACGTCCAAAGGCGAATTAACCGGATTTCGGTTTAGACAAATCGGATAACCAAAAATCGGTTTATCTGGTTTGAGTGTCATTAAATCAAACGGTTAGGCCATATTCACCGTTTTGCCCAAGTCGTCTCGATTTCACGCCCCCCCTCCGCTATGTTGAGGGAGGCTCATTCGACGTTCGTCGAATAGGGCCAGACCAAACGAGGAACGCCTTATGGCAGCGACACGCACGTCCGCGCGGTCATCTGCGGCCAAGTCCGCACCAAATGCCGCCGGTTCGAATATCGCAGAATTCACGAAGGATCAGGAACTCGAAGCCTATCGGATGATGCTTCTCATCCGCCGCTTCGAGGAGAAGTCCGGCCAGATGTACGGCATGGGCCTCATCGGCGGCTTCTGCCATCTCTACATCGGCCAGGAAGCTGTCGTCGTCGGCGTGCAGATGGCGTCGATTGAGGGCGACGCGGTCATCACCGGTTATCGCGACCACGGCCACATGCTGGCGTGCGGCATGGAGCCGAAGGGCGTTATGGCGGAACTGACCGGCAGGCGCGGCGGCCTTTCCAAGGGGAAGGGCGGCTCGATGCACATGTTCTCCAAGGAGAAACATTTCTACGGCGGCCACGGAATCGTTGGCGCGCAGGTGTCTTTGGGCACTGGCCTTGCTTTCGCGAACCAGTATCGCGGCAACGGCAATGTGAGCTTCACGTATTTCGGCGACGGCGCCTCCAATCAGGGGCAGGTCTACGAGAGCTTCAACATGGCGCAGCTCTGGAAGCTGCCGGTTGTCTTCATCATCGAGAACAACCGCTACGCCATGGGCACCTCGGTCCACCGCGCCTCCGCGCAAATGGACTTTTCCAAGCGCGGTCTCTCGTTCAATATTCCCGGCGAGCAGGTCGACGGCATGGACGTGCGCGCTGTGAAACGCGCCGCCGACCATGCGGTGAAGTGGTGCCGCGACGGCAACGGCCCCTATATCCTCGAGATGCAGACCTATCGCTATCGCGGCCACTCGATGTCCGACCCGGCGAAGTATCGCACCAAGGAAGAGGTGCAGAAGATGCGTGACGAGTTCGATCCCATCGAACAGGTCCGTTCGCGCATCCTCAAGGCGAACATGGCGAGCGAGGACGATTTGAAGAAGATCGACGCGACCGTGCGCTCTGTGGTCGCTGAAGCCGCTGAATTCGCCACGCACGATCCTGAGCCCGATCCGTCGGAGCTGTGGACCGACGTGCTTCGCTGAGCCGCGCCATGAGGCATGTGGGGCTCACATTCGAGGTCGCGATGATTGGTCTCGCCGTTTTAGGCGTGATCGTCGCTTACGCGATCCATGTGGTCCACCGCTTCCGGACCGGCGCGAGGAAACTCGTCGAATACGCTGACAGCAGGGCCGCCGTTCAGCGCGCCGCACTCATCAAGGGCGAGCCAACTCCGCTCGCCCGTCGTATCGCTGGCGCTTTTTGCATCGCTGCATTGATCGCCATTTTCGCCTACGCATTCGCGCGCAAGATTCAACTCATCTGAGCAGGTTGAGGATAACCATGCCCACAAACGTATTGATGCCCGCACTGTCTCCCACGATGGAGCAGGGCAAGCTCTCCAAGTGGCTCAAGAAAGAGGGCGACGTCATCAAGTCCGGCGACGTGATCGCCGAGAGTGAAACCGACAAGGCGACCATGGAAGTGGAAGCTGTCGATGAGGGCGTGCTCGCCAAGATCCTTGTCCCGGACGGCACCGACAATGTCGCCGTCAACACGCCCATCGCTGTGATCGCCGCTGAGGGCGAGGATGTGTCCGCAGCCGCTGCGGCGCCCGCGCCGGTCGCTGCAAAAGCGCCCGCGCAGACCAAGGACGCCGGCGGCGAAAAGCCTGCGGCCGTCGCCAAGACTGCGTCGGCAGCTCCGCTTCCATCGGCAGAAATCGCCAGCCCGCCGGAAGCGCCCGAGGGCACGCCGATGGTCATGACGACCGTTCGCGAAGCCTTGCGCGACGCCATGGCCGAAGAGATGCGCCGCGACGGCGACGTGTTCGTGATGGGCGAGGAAGTCGCCGAATATCAGGGCGCGTACAAAGTCACGCAGGGGCTGCTGCAAGAGTTCGGCCCCAAGCGCGTTGTTGATACGCCGATCACCGAGCACGGCTTTGCCGGCCTTGGTGTGGGCGCGGCGTTTGCAGGCCTCAAGCCGATCGTCGAGTTCATGACGTTCAACTTCGCCATGCAAGCGATTGACCAGATCGTGAATTCTGCGGCCAAGACGCTCTACATGTCGGGCGGCCAGATGGGTTGCCCCATCGTGTTCCGCGGCCCCAACGGCGCCGCGGCGCGCGTCGGGGCCCAGCACAGCCAGGACTTTGCGGCGTGGTATTCCAGCATTCCGGGCCTCACGGTCGTGGCGCCTTATTCGGCGGCCGACGCCAAGGGTTTGCTGAAGTCAGCCATTCGCAATCCGAACCCGATTGTGTTTCTCGAAAACGAGATCCTTTACGGCCAGCAGTTTGAAGTGCCGCAGATGGAGGATTTCATCGTTCCCATCGGCAAGGCGCGCGTGCATCGCCAGGGCAAGGACGTGACGCTTGTCACCTATTCCATCGGCATGACCTACGCGATCAAGGCCGCGGCGGAACTGGAAAAGGAAGGCATCGACGTCGAGATCATCGATCTGCGCACGCTGCGCCCGATGGACAATGACACGATCATCCGCTCGGTGATGAAGACGGGTCGTTGCGTCACCATCGACGAAGGCTATCCGCAGTGCGGCATGGGCGCCGAAATCGCCATGCGCATCATGGAGAATGCATTCGATTATCTGGACGCGCCCGTAAAGCGCGTAACCGGCAAGAACGTGCCGATGCCCTATGCCGCCAACCTTGAGAAGCTTGCTCTGCCCAGCGTCGCGGAAGTTGTCGCGGCCGCGAAGGCCGTGCTCTATCGCTGATCGTGCAACAGGCGAAGGCCTGAAGCGAAGGAACGAGGCCAATGGCCGATGACGACAACGACAACGACGACGTGAACGAACTGCCAATTCCGCCGGACGCACAGGAAGTCGGCGGCCACGAGGTGCTTCGCGCCTTCGTGGTCAACGGCGGCCTGTCGGTGAGCCTGCAGCGCGCGTTCGATGAACCGCATACATGGGGCGTGCTGCTGGTCGACCTCGCGCGCCATGTCGCGCGCATTTACGCCGAAGAGGCGGAGATGACCGAGGAGCACGCGCTTGAAGAAATTCGTCGGATGTTCGACGCCGAATGGGATCGCTCGACCGATCCTGGAATAACAGACAAGATCAACTGAGGCGCCATCATGCCCATCAAAATCCTCATGCCCGCACTTTCGCCAACGATGGAGAAGGGCAACCTCGCGCGTTGGCTCAAGAAGGAAGGTGACAAGATCAAGTCCGGCGATGTGCTCGCCGAAATCGAAACTGACAAGGCGACCATGGAAGTGGAAGCTGTCGATGAAGGCGTGCTCGCCAAAATCCTGGTGCCGGACGGCGCACAGGACGTGAAGGTGAACGAGTTGATCGCGCTGATCGCCGAAGAGGGCGAAGACGTGAAGGCCGTGGCCAGCGGAGCAGGGGCTCCGGCTCCCGCGGCAGCAGCGCCTGCGCCAAAGGCCGAAGCAACGCCCGCGCCTGCCGCAGCGCCAGCGCCCGCATCAGCCCCCGCCGCAAAGCCCGCGGCGGCCTCGAATGGCCGCGTGTTCGCCTCCCCGCTCGCCAAGAGATTGGCGAAAGAAGCCGGCATCGACGTGTCCGCCATTGAGGGTTCGGGTCCCCACGGCCGCGTGGTTGAGCGCGATGTGAAGGCCGCCATTGCTGGCGGCGGCGCCAGAAAGGCGGCCCCCGCTGCTGCGTCCGCGCCCAAAGCGCCCGCACTTACGGCCGGCATGTCGGACGAGACGATCAAGAAGCTGTTCGAGCCGGGCTCTTTCGATGAAGTGGCGCACGATTCGATGCGCAAGGTCATCGCCAAGCGCCTCGTGGAAGCCAAGCAGACGATTCCGCATTTCTATCTGACGGTCGACTGCAATCTTACCTCATTGCTCGCCGCGCGCGAGGCTATCAACGCCGCCGCGCCCAAGGGCAACGACAAGCAGCCCGCCTACAAGATTTCGGTCAACGACTTCGTCATCAAGGCCCTCGCCATGGCGCTGCAGCGCGTGCCGGAAGCCAACGTCACGTTCACCGAAAACACGATGCTCAAGCATCGTCACTCAGATGTGGCCGTAGCGGTGTCGATCCCGGGCGGGCTCATCACGCCCGTCGTGCGCAAGGCCGAAACCAAGGGCCTCGCCGCAATCTCTGCGGAGATGAAGGATCTGGCCACCCGCGCGCGCAGCCGCAAGCTGCAGCCGCAGGAATATCAGGGCGGCTCAACGGCTGTCTCGAACCTTGGCATGTTCGGCATCAAGAACTTCCAGGCCGTCATCAACCCGCCGCACGCTACGATCCTCGCGGTCGGCGCGGGCGAGGAGCGCGTCATTGTCGAGAAGGGCCAGATGAAGGTCGCCACGATGATGAGCGTGACGCTGTCCACCGACCATCGCGCCGTCGACGGCGCGCTTGGGGCCGAGTTGATCTCGGCGTTCAAGGATTTGATTGAAAATCCGGTGGGTATGTTGGTTTGATGAGGACGGGCATATGAGCAATTACGACGTTCTCGTCATCGGCGGCGGACCCGGCGGCTATGTGGCCGCGATCCGCGCCGCGCAACTGGGCTTCAAGACGGCCGTCATCGAGCGCGAGCATCTGGGCGGCATTTGCCTCAACTGGGGCTGCATCCCCACCAAGGCGCTGCTGCGCTCTGCCGAAATTTATCATTACGCCACGCACGCGAAGGATTACGGACTCGGCATTGAAGGCAAGGTCACGTTTGATCCTGCGGCCATCGTCAAGCGTTCGCGCGGCGTGTCGGCGCAGCTCAATGGCGGCATCGGCTTCCTGATGAAGAAGAACAAGATCGACGTGATCTGGGGCGAAGCCGCCATCACCAAAGCCGGTGAAGTCACTGTGGCTGCGTCCAGGAAAAAGCCCATGGAGCCGCAACATCCCGCGCCCAAGGGGATGCTGGGCGCAGGCACATATACGGCCAA
>CANMLK010000023.1 GCA_947498445.1 Beijerinckiaceae bacterium | reverse complement strand
CCGCCCATCTTGAGGAGAATGCCCGCCAGAATGACGGAGCCAGCCGTCGGCGCCTCGACGTGCGCATCGGGCAGCCACGTGTGCACCGGCCACATCGGCATTTTCACCGCAAACGAGGCGAAGAAGGCGAGCCACAGCCAGGTCTGCATGGATGACGGGAACGGCGTCTTGAGCAATTGCACAATATCAGTGGTGCCCGCGACGCCCCACATCGCCATCATGGCGAGCAGCATCAGCAGCGAGCCGATCAGCGTGTAGAGGAAGAACTTGAAGCTCGCATAAATGCGGCGCTTGCCGCCCCACACGCCGATGATGAGGAACATCGGGATGAGGCCGGCCTCGAAGAAAATGTAGAACCACACAAGATCGAGCGCGACGAAGACGCCGATCATGAACGTCTCAAGCACGAGGAAGGCGACCATGTATTCCTTCACGCGGTGCGTGATGGATTCCCAGGACGCTGCAATGCAGAACGGCATGAGGAAGGCGGTCAGCAGCACAAACGGCATGGAGATGCCGTCGACGCCGAGCTTGTATGTCAGGCCGTTGCCCAACCACGCGCGCTGTTCGACAAGTTGAAAGCCGGGATTGCCTGTGTCGAAAAGCGCCCAAGCGTAAAGCGAAAGCAGGAAGGTGACGATTGTCGTGAACAACGCCGCCCAGCGGATGTTGCGCAGGCCAGCTTCGTCGTCGCGCTGGAACAGGATGAACGCCACGCCGACAAGCGGCAGGACGAGAAGCCCGGTGAGGATGCCGAACCCGAACATATCAGCGCACCCCGCCGAGCAGATACCAGGTGATGAAGCCCGCCACGCCTATCAGCATCGCGAACGCATAATGATAGACGAAGCCCGTCTGCAGTTTCACGACCCGGCCAGCGGCGTCGATCACGCGCGCGGACACGCCATCGGGGCCGAGGCGATCAATGATCTTGCCGTCGCCGCTCTTCCAGAACAGTCGGCCAAGCCAGAAGGCCGGACGCACGAAGATGAAGTCGTAGAGTTCGTCGAAATACCACTTGTTGAGGAAGAAGCGGTACAGAATTTGATGACGTTCGGCGAGGCGCCCGGCAGAGCCCGGCGCGAAAATGTACATCCATGTCGAGACGATGAAGCCCGTCACCATCATGATCGTCGCGACAAACGGGACGAGCGCTGGCACGTGATGCATATCCTCGAGGATCTTGTTCTGCGGGCCATAGTACAACGACTGTCCCCAGAATCCGGCGCCAGCGTCGCCAATGAAGGCGTCTTTGAAGAGCAGGCCTGAGAAGACTGCGCCAAATGCCAGAACGAAAAGCGGAATGAGCATCACCTTCGGCGATTCATGCGGCTCGACGTGATGCGCGTGGCCATGGTGGCCGTCCACGGGCTCGCTGTGCGTCTCGGCATGAACTGCTGCGCCGTGAGTGTGCGCATCGGCATGGCCGTGCGCAACGGAGTGTCCATCTGCGGTCTTGGCATGACCGGTCTTGGCATGACCGGTCTTGGCATGAGCGGCTTGCCCATGATCATCTGCTTGATGCCCATGTCCGGCATTGGCCCAACGCGGCTCACCAAAGAAGGTCATGTAAACAAGACGCCACGAGTAAAAAGACGTCAGGCCCGCGGCGATTGCGGTGAGAATAAACGCGTAGATGGCGCCGGGGCGCTGCGACGCGAAGGCCGCTTCGATGATCGCGTCCTTGGAGAAGAAGCCGGCGGTCAGCGGGAGACCCGTTAGCGCGAATGTGCCGATTGTCATCATCCAGAACGTAATCGGGATGCGCTTGGCGAGCCCGCCCATCTTGCGCATGTCCTGCTCGTGATGCATCGCGTGGATGACAGAGCCCGCGCCCAAAAAGAGCAGCGCCTTGAAGAACGCGTGCGTGAAGAGATGAAAGATCGCCAGGCTGTAACCACCGACGCCAAGGGCGACGAACATATAGCCGAGCTGCGAACACGTAGAATAGGCGATGACGCGCTTGATGTCGTTTTGCACCAGCCCGACAGTGGCGGCGAAGAAGGCCGTGGTGGCGCCAAAGAAAATCACCACGGAGAGCGCGACCGGCGCCTGTTCAAACAGCGGCGACAACCGCGCCACCATGAACACGCCAGCGGTGACCATGGTCGCCGCATGGATGAGCGCGGAGACAGGCGTCGGGCCTTCCATCGCGTCCGGCAGCCATGTGTGCAGCAGGAATTGCGCGGACTTACCCATGGCGCCCATGAACAGCAGCAGGCAGGTGAGCGTCATCGCATCGACGTTCATGCCGAAGATATGCATCGGCTTGTTGGCGAGGCCGGGAGCCGCAGCGAAGATCTGGTCCAGCGCCACCGAGCCGGTGAGCGCGAAGATCATGAAAATGCCAAGCGCGAAACCGAAATCGCCCACGCGATTGACGACGAAGGCCTTGATGGCGGCAGCGTTCGCGGACGGCTTTTCGTACCAGAACCCGATGAGCAGATAGGACGCGAGGCCCACCCCCTCCCAGCCAAAGAACATCTGGACAAGATTGTCCGAAGTCACGAGCATCAGCATGGCGAACGTGAAGAGCGACAGATAGGCGAAGAACCGGGGACGGTGCGGATCTTCGTGCATGTAGCCGATGGAATAAAGATGAACGAGCGCCGAGACGGTGTTCACGACAACGAGCATGACAATTGTCAGCGTGTCGATACGAAGCGCCCAGTCCACGCGCAGGCCGCCTGAAACAATCCACTCGCCCAGCACGGGCACGGCCAGCTTCGTGGCGCCAAAGCCGACCTGGAAGAAGGCTACCCACGAAAGCGCGGCTGCGATGAACAGCAGCGACGTCGTTATGACTTCCGACATCCTCGCGCCGATTTGTCGACCGAACAGACCGGCAATCAGGAAGCCGAGCAGAGGGAGAAATACAATTGCGCTATACATGAGCCCCTCAGCCCTTCATCAAATTGATGTCTTCGACCGCGATGGAGCCACGGTTCCTGTAGTAGGTCACGAGGATCGCGAGGCCTATCGCCGCCTCGGCGGCGGCCACGGTCAGAATGAACAGCGCGAAAATTTGACCCGTCAGGTCGCCCAGGAAACTGGAGAACGCCACAAGGTTGATGTTCACTGCGAGCAGGATGAGTTCAACCGACATCAGGATGACGATGATGTTCTTGCGGTTGAGAATGATGCCGCAAATCCCGATGGTGAAAAGGAGCGCCGCAACGATGAGGTAATGGGTGAGGCCTATCATCTTGCTCTCCTCAAACGCCGGTTCGCGAGGGAACCTTGACGATCTCGACCGCCTGCTCCCTCGTGCGCGCGTTCTGTTCGGAAACATCCTGACGCTTGACGTCCGGCCTGTGTCGCAAGGTCAGGACGATCGCGCCGATCATGGCGGTGAGCAGAACGAAGCCCGCCGCCTGAAAGAAGTAAACATGCTTGGTGTAGAGCACGAGGCCGATCGCCATCGTGTTTGAGACGTCGGCTGGCACAGGCGCGCGCGGCGCCGCGATGGCGCCCGGCGAGGGCGTAAATCCGCCAACCACGAGGATCAATTCAAGCGCGACGATGATCCCGATCAGCGCCCCAACCGGCAGGTATTGCAGGAAGCCCTGTTTCAGTTCGGCGAAATCGACGTCGAGCATCATCACGACAAAGAGGAAGAGGACAGCGACCGCCCCGACGTAAACGACGATCAGGATCATCGCCAGAAATTCGGCGCCGAGCAGAATGAAAAGCCCGGAGGCGTTCACGAAAGCCAGGATGAGGAACAAGACCGAGTGCACAGGATTGCGCGCCGCGATCACCATGAACGCGGAAGCGATCATGACGCCTGAGAAGAGATAGAAAAAGGCGCTTGCCACAGTCATCTTCGTCCCCATCCGCCGCGCACGGCGGTTGCGTAAATTACCTGTATTGCGAGTCCGCAGCGATATTGCGTGCGATTTCGCGCTCCCAGCGCGCGCCGTTATCGAGCAGGCGCTGCTTGTCATAAAGTAGCTCTTCGCGGTTCTCGACCGCGAATTCGGCGTTTGGTCCTTCGACAATGGCGTCGACGGGGCAGGCTTCCTGACAGAAGCCGCAATAGATGCACTTCACCATGTCGATGTCATAGCGGGTTGCGCGGCGCGTGCCGTCGTTGCCGCGCGGCGCCGCCTCGATGGTTATGGCCTGCGCAGGGCAGATCGCTTCGCAAAGCTTGCACGCGATGCAACGCTCTTCCCCGTTGGGATAGCGGCGTAGCGCGTGTTCACCGCGATAACGCGGCGACTGCGGGTTCTTCTCGTGCGGATAATTGATCGTCGCCTTCGGCTTAAAGAAATAGCGCATCGACAAGAAGAAAGCGCCGACGAATTCCTTGAGAAAGAGTGACCGGGCGGCCTGGTCGAGGCTCATCGGGCTTCTCCGTGTGACAGCATGGCGCCTGCGGCGTAGCCGACAAGCGGAAGGGCAAGAAAACAAATTCCAAGCATGGCGAACTTGATCGGACGCAGGCGACGGGCAAACACGGAAAGACCGGGCAAATCGCCCGCAGCTTCATCAGGCGACCGGCGCGAGGCGACAGCGCCCATGACGGCGAGCGTCACCACGTAGTGAAACACGCCGACGCCAAGTCCGATGAGCGCGCCTGTGGTCGCTGCGTTCGCCATCAGCGCCACCCGTAGGCCATGAGGATCTGCAGGACGCCTGCAACCAGCACAACCATGAACAGCGAGATGGGCAGAAACACTTTCCAACCAAGGCGCATCAATTGATCATAGCGGTAGCGCGGCACGAACGCCTTCACCATCGCGAACATGAAGAAGACCATCGTCATCTTCAGCACGAACCAAACGACGCCGGGCACCCAGGTGAAAGGCGCAAACGGCAGCGGCGACAGCCAGCCGCCAAGGAACAGGATCGTTGTCAGCGCGCACATGGTCACGATGGCCACGTATTCGCCGAGCATGAACATCATGTACGGCACGGACGAATATTCCACCATAAAGCCGGCGACGAGTTCGGACTCGGCTTCAACAAGATCGAAAGGCGGGCGGTTAGTCTCGGCCAGCGCCGAGATGAAGAAGATCACGAACATCGGGAACAGCGACAGCCAGTACCAGCCAAGGGCCCCGGCGGCAGTGTCCTGCGCGCGCACGATTTCCGACAGGTTGAGCGAACCGGCGACGAGCAGGACGGTGATGATCACAAAGCCGATGGAGACTTCGTAACTGACCATTTGCGCCGCCGAGCGCAGCGCCGAGAGAAACGGATATTTCGAGTTCGACGCCCAGCCGCCCATGATGACGCCATAAACGCCCAGCGACGACACCGCGAAGACATAGAGAATGCCGACATTCAGATCCGCAAGCGCCCAGCCGTCCGCAATGGGAATTACCGCCCAAGCGGCGAGCGCCAGCGTGCTCATGACAAATGGGGCCAAAAGGAACACGCCCTTGTTGGCGCCATCCGGAATGATCGGCTCCTTGAGGACAAATTTCAGCATGTCCGCGAAGGACTGCAACAGACCCCACGGGCCAACCACATTGGGGCCGCGACGCAATTGCACCGCCGCCCAGATCTTGCGATCAGCGTAGAGAATATAGGCGACATAGATCAGCAACGCCGTGATCAGCAGCAGGCTCTTGCCGAGGATGATAAGGACGGGAACGAGCCAATCCATCGCTTTACTCCGCTGCCTGCTGCGTCCGAGCCTGAGCGAGGGCCGAGCATTCGGCCATCACCGCAGACGCGCGGGCGATGGGGTTGGTGAGGTAGAAGTCGCGAACCGGCGACGCAAAGCCGCCGGCTCCGGTCTGCCCCTGCGGCAGTCTGGCGAGCACACCTGCATCGGCCGGCGCAATCTGGTCGAGCGCCGCGAAATGGGGATGGGCCGCATAAAGCGCCGCGCGCAATTGCTGCAACGAGTCGAACCCCAATCGCTGGCCAATCTGGTCTGACAAGGCGCGCAGAACGGCCCAGTCTTCGCGCGCCTCGCCGGGCGGGAAGCTCGCGTGCAGGCCCATCTGGACCCGCCCTTCGGTGTTGACGAACGTGCCGGACTTTTCCGTGTACGCAGCGCCGGGCAGGATGACGTCGGCGCGCTGCGCGCCGCGGTCACCATGGGTGCCGATGTAGACAACAAAAGCGCCCGGCGCGATTTCGATCTCGTCAGCGCCAAGATTGAACAGAACGTCTACGCCGCCGCCAGCCATTGCCTGCGCATTGAGTCCGCCCTGCCCCGGCGTGAAGCGCAGATCGAGGCCGCCGACGCGCGAAGCCGCTGTGTGGAGGATATTGAAGCCGTTCCAGCCGTCTTTTACGACGCCCAGAGACTGAGCGGCCTTGGCGGCCATGGCGAGGACAGCCGCGCCATCATCGCGCAAAAGAGCGCCCTGCCCGATGATGAACATTGGCTTCTGCTTGTTCGCCAACGGATGATCTGCAAACCGGGCGAGCGTTTCAGCGCCAGCGCCGAGATAATTATATTCGTAGGTGAGATCAGCGCGCTCGCCGATCATCCCGACAAGAAGTCCGCCGCGCAGCCAGCGCTTGCGGATGCGCGCATTGATGATTGGCGCTTCGCGACGCGGGTTCGTGCCGATGAGCATGATCGCGTCAGCATCTTCGATGCCTTCGATCGTGCTGTTGAATACGTAAGACGCCCGGCCATTGGCGGGATCGAGCTTCGTGCCGTCCTGACGGCAATCGAGGTTGCGCGAGCCGAGCTTCTCCATGAGAAGCTTCAGCGCGAACATCTCTTCGACCGATGCGAGATCCCCCGCGAGCGCGCCGATTTTGCCGGGCACAACGCCCTTCACCTTGCCAGCTATGGCGGCGAAAGCTTCGGGCCACGATGCCGGACGCAGCCGACCGTTTTCACGCACGTAAGGGCGATCAAGACGCTGGGTCTTGAGGCCGTCCCAGATGTAGCGCGTCTTGTCGGAAATCCATTCCTCGTTCACCGCTTCGTTCACGCGCGGCAGGATGCGCATGACTTCGCGGCCACGCACATCGACGCGAATGGCCGAGCCGACAGCGTCCATCACGTCAATGGATTCGATCTTGCCGAGTTCCCACGGGCGCGCCTTGAACGCATAAGGCTTGTGCAGCAGCGCGCCGACGGGACAAAGGTCCGCGACGTTGCCCTGCAATTCCGACGCCATCGCGGATTCGAGATAGGTCGTGATCTCCATGTCTTCGCCGCGGCCAATCGCGCCCATGTCGCCGGTGCCGGCGACTTCCGCCGTGAAGCGGACACAGCGCGTGCAATGAATGCAGCGGTTCATCGACGTCTTCACGAGCGGGCCGATGTACTTGTCTTCCACCGCGCGCTTGTTCTCGGCAAAGCGCGACGAGTCGACGCCAAAGGCCATCGCCTGATCCTGCAGATCGCACTCGCCGCCCTGATCGCAGATCGGGCAATCCAACGGGTGATTGATGAGCAGGAATTCCATCACGCCTTCGCGCGCTTTTTTCACAAGCGGCGATTTGGTGACAACGGTCGGCGGCTCGCCATTCGGGCCGGGGCGGCAATCGCGCACACCCCACGCGCAGGACGCGATGGGCTTGGGCGCGCCTTTCAATTCGACGAGGCACATGCGGCAATTGCCGGCAATCGACAGGCGTTCATGGAAGCAGAAGCGCGGAATTTCCGCGCCCGCAGCCTCGCACGCCTGCAGGAGGGTAAACTCCGCCGGTACGTCCACTTCCTTGCCGTCGACGATGATCTTGGTCATCGCAGGTTCCTTTGCGCCACTTATTCAGCTGCAGCAGCGAGCGGGTCGCCGATGCCTTCGCTGTGCGGGTTCGCCGCGTAATCATCGATACGTTTTTCAATCTCATGCCGGAAATGCCGGATGAGACCCTGAACGGGCCACGCAGCCGCGTCGCCGAGCGCGCAGATCGTGTGTCCTTCGATCTGCGTGGAAACTTCGAGCAGCATGTCGATTTCGCGCTTTTGCGCGCGCCCTTCGGCCATGCGGTTGAGCACGCGCCACATCCAGCCCGTGCCTTCACGGCAGGGCGTACACTGGCCGCAGCTCTCGTGCTTGTAGAAATATGAAATACGCGCGATGGCGCGCACGATGTCGGTGGACTTGTCCATCACGATCACCGCCGCCGTGCCAAGGCCGGACCTCAGACCGCGCAACGTATCGAAATCCATCGGCGCGTCGATGATCTCATGCGCGGGCACGAGCGGCACGGACGAACCGCCGGGGATGACGGCGAGCATATTGTCCCAGCCGCCGCGGATGCCGCCGCAATGCCTGTCGATGAGTTCGCGGAAGGGAAGCGACATCGCCTCTTCGACATTGCATGGCGTGTTGACGTGACCCGACACGCAAAACAGTTTTGTGCCGACGTTGTTCTTGGCGCCCATGCTCGAGAACCACGCCGCGCCGCGACGCAGAATGGTCGGAGCGACAGCAATCGACTCGACGTTGTTCACTGTGGTCGGGCAGCCGTAGAGACCCATGTTCGCGGGGAACGGCGGCTTGAGGCGCGGCATGCCCTTCTTGCCTTCGAGGCTTTCAAGCAGCGCTGTCTCTTCGCCGCAGATGTACGCGCCGGCGCCGTGATGCACATAAAGGTCGAACGGCCAGCCGTTGACGTTGTCCTTGCCAATGAGCTTGGCCTCATAAGCCTCGTCCACCGCCGCCTGAAGGCGCTCGCGCTCGTAAATGTATTCGCCGCGCAGGTAGATGTAGCAAGCGTGCGCGCTCATCGCAAAAGAGGCGAGCAGACAGCCTTCGATCAGCAAATGCGGATCGTTGCGCATGATCTCGCGATCCTTGCACGTGCCGGGCTCGGACTCGTCGGCGTTGACGACAAGATAAGAGGGCCGCGCGGGATCGGGCTTGGGCATGAATGACCACTTGAGCCCTGTCGGGAAGCCGGCGCCGCCGCGCCCCCGCAGGCCCGAGGCCTTCATTTCGTTGACGACCCAGTCCTTGCCACGGTCGATGAGCAGCTTGGTGCCATCCCACGAGCCGCGCTTCTTCGCTTCGGCGAGGCCGGGCGAATGAAAGCCGTAGAGGTTTGTGAAGATGCGATCGCGATCAGCCAGCATGTCGGCGCGTCCTCACTTCTTTTCCGCTGCGGCTGCGGCTGCGGCAGCGGCCGCGGCGGCTTCAGCCGCCTTGCGATCTTCCTCGAAGCGCTCGCGCCACGCGCCCACGACGGAGCCGTCGTAGAGCGTTGCGTCGGTGAGCGTCGTGCCCTTGCCAGGCTCGGGCTCAGACGAGGTCTTGCCCGTCTGCGAACCCTTTTTCACCGGCCGTCCGGCGGCCAGATCGTCGAGCAGCTTCTCGAAATTTTCGACGGTCAGGTCTTCGAAATAATCGTCGTTGATCTGCACCATCGGCGCATTGCAACACGCGCCGAGACATTCCACTTCAAGCCAAGCGAACTTGCCGTCGGCGCTGACATGGCGCTGTTCGCCGATGCGCGTTTCGAGCACCTTCCGGATGTCGTTGGCGCCGCGCAGCATGCAGGGCGTCGTGCCGCACAGCTGGATGAAATGGCGCCCGACCGGCTCAAGATTAAACATCGTGTAGAAGGTTGCGACTTCCATCACGCGGATAGTCGGCATGTCGAGCATCTGCCCGACCTTCTCGATGGCGGCGCGCGGCAGCCAGTAATCGTTCTGGGCCTGCGCTTTCCACAAAAGTGGAATGACCGCCGAAGACTGTCGGCCGGGCGGATATTTCGCGATCTGCGCTTGCGCCCACGCCATGTTATCGGGCGTGAACTCGAAGTTCGCGGGCTGAACTTCAGCGAGGCGACGAACGCTCATCTTTCACCTGATCTTGAATGCAGCGCGGTCATCAGCGGTCCACCTCGCCGAACACGATGTCGATGGAGCCGAGGATGGCGCTGACGTCTGCCAGCATGTGCTTGCGACACATGAAATCCATCGCCTGAAGATGCGCAAAGCCGGGCGCGCGGATCTTGCAGCGATACGGTTTGTCGGTGCCGTCGGCGACGAGATAAACGCCGAACTCGCCCTTGGGCGCTTCCACGGCGGCGTAAACTTCTCCGGCCGGAACGCGGAAACCTTCCGTATAAAGCTTGAAGTGATGGATGAGCGCTTCCATCGAGCGCTTCATCTGCCCGCGCGATGGCGGCACGATCTTGTTGTCAACGGCAGCGACAGGCCCCTGCCCGCCAGCGACCGACAGCTTCTCGACGCATTGCTTCATGATGCGCACGGACTGGCGCATCTCTTCCATGCGGATCACCTGGCGGTCGTAATTGTCGCCGTGGCGGCCAATCGGAATATCGAAGTCCATTTCTTCGTAACATTCATAGGGCTGCGACTTGCGCAGATCCCAAGGCGCGCCGGAGCCGCGCACCATCACGCCCGAGAAGCCCCACTTCCAGCACTCTTCCAGAGAGACGACGCCGATGCCGACGTTGCGCTGCTTGAAGATGCGGTTGTCGAGGAACAGGTCGGTGAGGTCGTCGCAGACCTTGAGGAACGGGTCGCAAAAAGCGCCGATGTCTTCGATGAGCTTTTGCGGCAGGTCGCGGGCGACACCGCCGGGCCGGAAATAATTGGCGTGCATGCGCGCGCCCGAAGCGCGCTCATAAAACACCATCAACTTTTCGCGCTCCTCAAAGCCCCACAGCGGCGGGGTGAGCGCGCCAACGTCCATCGCCTGCGTCGTGACATTGAGCAGATGCGAAAGCAGACGGCCAATTTCTGAGTACAGCACGCGAATTAGCTGGCCGCGACGCGGCACATCAACGCCGCACAGGCGCTCAATGGCGAGGCAGAAGGCGTGCTCCTGATTCATCGGCGCGACGTAATCAAGCCGGTCGAAATAGGGCAAGTTTTGGAGGTACGTGCGGGCCTCCATCAGCTTTTCGGTGCCCCGATGCAGCAGGCCGATATGCGGATCAACCCGCTCGACGACTTCGCCGTCGAGTTCCAGCACGAGGCGCAACACGCCATGGGCGGCCGGATGCTGCGGCCCAAAGTTGATCGAGAAATTGCGGACTGAGGATTGGTCGTTCATGTCTCTCAGCCCTCTCTCGCCTTTTCATCGCCCGGCAAGGCAAACGGGGTGTCGCCCTCCCACGGCGAGAGGAAGTCGAAGCTGCGATATTCCTGCGTCAGGCGGACAGGCTCGTTGACGACGCGCTTGAGAGCGTCATCATAACGCACTTCCATAAAACCGGTCATCGGGAAGTCCTTGCGCAGCGGATGACCCTCAAACCCGTAGTCGGTGAGGATGCGGCGCAAATCGGGGTGGCCCGAAAACGGGATGCCGAAAAAGTCCCACACTTCGCGTTCGAACCAGTCCGCAGCGGGAAACACGGTGATGACGGAGGCGACCGACTCGTCCTCCGCAACGGGCGTCTTGAGGCGGATGCGGTGGTTGAGGCGCGGAGACAGCAGGTGATAGACGACGTCGAAACGCTTCTCGCGGGAGGGATAGTCGACGGCCGTAATGTCGATGAAGCACTTGAACTGACAAGCTTCATTATCGCGCAGATAGGTCAGCGCCTCAACGATATTCGCCACGTCGACAATGACGTTCAATTCGCCAAACTCGACGTAGGCGCGCTGCACGACGCCAGCCGCCACGAGAGCATCGCCGAGCGCGAGAAGCGGGTCAGTTGCGACGACGATTGGTTCAGCGCCTTCAGTCATGCATCACCGCTGTCGTTGTCACTGTCTTCTTCCTGGTCGAGCTCCCACGCGTGATGCAGGTAATCGACAAGATCGTCGCCCTCGTAAATCTCGAACCTGTGACGCAGGTCGAGGCGGCCAAGCGCCGCAGAAAACTCCGGGAGATGCGCGCGGCTCTCGGGCGTGTCGAAGCCGCTGCACAGGATGTAGCCGACGTCATCGCGCGTGAACTCGACGCGCTCGCCCGCAAGGCGCAGGCGGAGCGCGTAGGCGCTGTCTTCCGTCGCAAGACCTGCGTCCGCAAGCACGCGGGTAAGATCCTTGCGGGGAAGTTGCGAGTCGATTTCACCGTCAACACTGACGTTTGCATCGCTCACCTTTCGATCGTGCCGGTGCGGCGAATTTTCTTTTGCAAAAGAAGCACGCCGTAGAGCAGCGCCTCGGCCGAAGGCGGGCAGCCGGGAACATAGATGTCGACGGGCACGATGCGGTCGCAGCCGCGCACCACCGAGTAGGAATAATGGTAATAGCCGCCGCCGTTGGCGCACGAACCCATTGAAATCACATACCTTGGCTCCGGCATCTGGTCGTAGACCTTGCGGAGCGCGGGGGCCATTTTGTTGGTGAGCGTGCCGGCGACGATCATCACGTCGGACTGGCGTGGCGAAGCGCGCGGCGCAAAGCCGAATCGCTCGGCGTCGTAGCGAGGCATCGACATCTGCATCATCTCAACCGCACAGCAGGCGAGGCCGAAGGTCATCCACATCAGCGAGCCAGTGCGCGCCCAAATGATCAAATCTTCAGTAGTGGTGAGGACAAATCCCTTGTCCGCCAGTTGGTCGCTCATGCGCAGGTAGAAGGGATCGTTCGAGCCGACGGGCTTGCCCGTGGCCGGATCGATTATCCCGCGCGGCGCCGGGCTCGTCAGGGTCGAAGACGTCGAATTCATCAATCCCACTCCAAGGCGCCCTTCTTCCACTCGTAGACGAAACCAATCGTCAATACGCCGAGGAAGATCATCATCGACCAGAAGCCGAACAGGCCAATTTCACCGAAGGCGACCGCCCACGGAAACAGGAAGGCGACTTCAAGATCGAAGATGATGAAGAGCAGCGCGACGAGGTAGAAGCGGACGTCAAATTTCATCCGCGCCTGGCTAAAGGCGTTAAAGCCGCACTCATAGGCGCTCAGTTTTTCTGGATCTGGCTTCTTGTAAGCCAGAATAAACGGGGCGATGAGCAGCGCGCTGGCGATCCCGGCGGAAACGCCGATGAAGATGACTAGCGGCAGATAGTCGTTGAGTAGACCCGACATATGCATTCCGGGACTTTGCGCCAGAGGCGAACGTTGATTTTCTCGGCCGAGCGCACATGCAAAATTCAACGCCGCACGCGCGGACTCTCGAGACTGCCGGAGGACTATCGCACCGCACTCTTCCACGCAAGGCGAAACGGCCTCGATTTCAGCAATGCGCACCGCTCCAGCGGCTCTTCGCAAGTCCGAGGCAATTGAGCGCAAAAAAAATGCGTCGGCCAGTCTCGCTATATGAGACCCAGCCGCGCCGACGCGATACCAAGCGCGGCGCCACCGCCGATCACCCAAAGCGGATTTCGACGAAGGACATACATGAAGATGGCAGCGATCGCGGTCAGCACCCACAGGAAGGCTGCATAGTTGGCGGCCTGAGCAGTGATCAGGCCCGACGCCATCATCAGGCCTACCACCACGGGCGCCAGGGCGCCCTTAACCGCAGACAGCCATGCCGCGTCCTTGAGCCGGTCAATTCCGCGCCCGACGGCAAATGCAATGACGCTGGGCGGGCCGACGATAGCCACTGTCGCGACCAGCATGCCGAGGATGCCCGCAACCCGCCATCCGATGAGACTGACGACGAGCATATTGGGCCCCGGCGCCACCTGCGCCAACGCAACCATGTGCGCGAAGTCGCTGGCCGTCATCCAACCCCGGACGCCGACAATCTGCCGATAAAATTCAGGGATGAGCGCGCTGGCGCCCCCAATCGAGAAGAACGCTACCCCGAGGAAGGTCAGGGCGAGCTGGACGAGGATTGTCATTGTCCGGAGCCCTCCTTTCGCGGGGCGGCGCGCAGGCGGTAAAGCGCGACTGCGACAGACAGCGGCACGATCAGCCCGATCACCCAGACCAGCGGAACGTGGAAAAGGCCTATGGCGGCAAACGTCGCGATCCCAAACACGACGCTGGGCCAGCCCCGCCGCAACCCGGCGATCATGCGAGCCGACGTTCCGATGATGAGGCCGGCCGCTGCAGCGGCGGCTCCCGCAACCGCCGCTTCAACGTCAGGCAAATGCGAATAGGTCTGATAGCCATAGGCCAGGCCAAGCAGAATCAGCAGGGGCGCCAGAAGCAAGGCGCTTAAACCGACAACAGAGCCTAGCGGTCCCTGATACCGGTCTCCGAGCATGACGGTTACGTTCAGGAAGTTTCCGCCCGGCAGAATCGAGCAGATTCCGAACAATTCAACGAACTCGCGCGGCGTCAGCCATTTGTTGCGCTCGACGATGACGTAATTTGCACTGGCTTGAATTCCTCCAAAACCCATGAGGCCGATCAGGAGGAAGCCGATGAACAGCTCGCGCATGCTCACGTATCGCGTTTCAGGAATGTCGGTTTTCAATGTCTTTGTCCGGGGGAAGGTTGGTAACTTTCTTTGTCACCCTCTCGGACGCGCAGATCAAGCAGGTGTTTCAGAGTTTCCCGCAGAGTCCTTGGCGGACGATGGTGCGATGTCCGGCAGCAATCCGAATTGCGCGGCTCTGGCGACGGCCTGAACGGTATTGCTACAGTTCAGCTTTTCTCGCGCACGAGACAGATGGAACTGCACCGTCTGCTCTCCAATGCCAAAGGTGATGGCGATCTGCTTGGCTTTGAGCCCTTCCGCCGCCAATTTGAGACACTGAACTTCCCGGCGACCAAGGTTCGGGCTTCCTTTGGGTTTCCACAGTCCAACGCGGTGCCTGCACGACAAGCGCAAGCAAGAGGAAGCGACCCCGCCAGTCTGACGTCGCATGAATTCATCGGCGGCCCGACGTTTGTCACGTGCGCCGAGAAAAAAGGTTGCTCTGGCAGCCAACACAATTGGGCGCCCCGGGGTTGCATCCTTCGATTGTGTGAAGGTTCGGCACAAGTTCCGAAGATTATGAGGTTTATCAAGCACAACCGTTACGCAGGCGCGCGCTCATTGTGGCCGCAGTGGTGAGCTGAAACGCCGGCAGCGCGGCAGGCGGCTTGTCTGCGTCATATGACCCGCCCCGCGGGCCGCTTGGCGCACGGACAAGTTCGGCAACCCATCCGCCGACGCCTGCGTTAGATCGCGTTGACAGGCGTCGGGCTCGAAAGGCTATGTTTCAGAATGGAGATTCTTGCGAAGTTGGGGATAGCTGCCGCATTCTCAGGCGCGTGCGCTTACGCGTACCTGCGACTGGCGCGCAGACGTAAGGACGTAAAGCGCGAATCGCTGCTCGTCATGGGAAGTTTGATGCTGTTCATTTTTCTACGGCTGCTGTCGATAAATTAAATCGCAAGAGATGTGCGTGACTGGCGGGCAGGCCATCGCCCATGTTCGCCACGCCACGAAGTTTGCAAAGGTGAGTGGCGAGAGAGACGGGACTCGAACCCGCGACCTCCGGCGTGACAGGCCGGCGCTCTAACCAACTGAGCTACTCCCCCGTATCGGACATGGTGGCGCGCACCCGACCGGAGTGACGGTTGCGATAATAGACGCATCCCCAAGTGTCAAGAACGAACGTGCAAATGCCTCATTTTAAAAGTTTTCGGACCCCAGCTTCCAGCGCCGAATCTCCTGAGGCGTCAGTATCCGCAACTTGTCATGGCTCGTGCGCTCGGCCATCGAAATGACCTCCCGACTGACGCCCATGGAGCCGACATAGTCGCTGAGGCGCTGGACAAGCTCAGGAGTGGCGAAGACGGCCTCGTACCTGTTCATGTCATCGTCCCCGCGCCGGCCGTAATCGAAGGCGACCATACGGTGCACTCCGATCTTGCTTACCCTGGGAATGACTCGCTTTTTTGCGCCGATCAAAGCGTAGACGCAGGCGGAAAAACAACTTCCCGGCGCGATTCCTCTACTTCCCGCGCGCCCTACGATTACGGCCACTCCAGCCTGCCGAAAAAACTTCCCCAATTGCATGGATGCGCCAACGCGCCCTCCGGGTGAGTTGATGAGGACAACACCCCTCATTTTGGGGTCGCGCGATTGACGTTGAACGAATTCCACAAATCGATCGGGCGTGCTGAGCGTGATATCGCCCTCGGCTACGATCATGAGCGAGCATTTGGAGCCGCAATTGGCGCCCACTGGTATCGTTCGAAACGTCATGGGAGCGGCATGGGCGGCAAGGCAGCCCGCGAAAACGGCGATCGTCGCAAATCCGGCGCGAAGCATTCGATGCGCATACGTCATGGGCACTCATCCGATAGGCGCTGATCCCGGCGGCTTTTCACCCCTCAGACTAGAATATCCGGGCCCTCAGGTCGATAGGACGACGACGCATCACTCGACAGTCTCCGGCCAGCATCCTAAAACACGAGAAATAACGCAGAAGGCGTGTAACTCAGAAGGCTTGCCATGAGCGACTTTTACCTGTCCCCGCTCCTTTTTGAAAAAGCTGTCCGCGCCGCCCTTGAGGAAGACCTCGGCCGCGCTGGCGACATCACCACGCTGGCGTGCATCCCGGCGGGCCGCAAGGCGGTCGCCGTGCTGGCGCCGCGCAAACCGGGCGTCATATGCGGTCTGGCGGTCGCTGAGGCCGCCTTCCGCATCGTCGATCCCTCCGTGACGTTCGAGTATCTGGCTGCGGACGGCGACCAGATCACGACGCCCCGCACCGCCGTTGCGCGCATCTCCGGCGACGCCCGCGCCATCCTGACCGCAGAACGCACCGCGCTCAATTTCGTGTCCCATATGTCGGGCGTGGCGACTGCGACGTCGCGGCTGGTCGCGCTGACGCGGCATACGAAGGCGAAGGTCATTTGCACACGCAAGACCACGCCAAACCTGCGCGCGCTCGAAAAATACGCTGTGCGGTGCGGTGGCGGCATGAACCATCGCTTCGGCCTCGACGACGCCGTGCTCATCAAGGACAACCACATCGCCGTGTGCGGCGGCATTCGCGAAGCCCTGAAGGCTGCCAAGGCCTACGCCGGGCATATGGTGAAAATCGAGATCGAGGTCGACAACCTCGAACAACTCAAGGACGTGATCGCCGAAGGCGCGGATATCGTGTTGTTCGACAACATGAGCCCCGATGACATGCGCAAGGGCGTCGAGATGATCGGCGGGCGCATGAAGACGGAGGCCTCCGGCGGCATTTCGGCGGAGAGCGCCAAGGCGGTGGCGGAAAGCGGCGTCGACATGCTGTCATCGGGCGCGCTCACCCATTCCTCTCCCATCCTCGACATCGGACTTGATATCGAGATCATGTAACGCCAAAGCGCTTGCGCATAACAAAAACGGCGGCCCGTAGGCCGCCGTTTCGCGTTCAGGATGGTGTCGCGATCAAGCCTGACCAGGAAACCACTTTTCCATCTTCGGCTCAACGCCGTTCTTATTCATTTCCTCGAGCCAGATCGCGTGGATGCGCGCATCCTGATCCTCGTATTCGTACTGGTCGCCGCCTTCCTTGATGGACGTCGACACGGCGCCCTTCTCACCCGGCTTGATGCCGAGCAACGAGCGACGCTGGGCGAACGTGAACGGATACCGCAAGCCGCCCGTGCCGGTCGCCAGATAGCGGGCGGGATGCTGGCTCGTATTGAAGTGCTGGTGAAACTGCTTGTCGGCGGGCGGGAACACGACGCCGTGCTTCCAGTCGAGGCGCAGGAAGTCATCAGCGCCTTCGTACCAGAGCAGCGAATAGCCATGGCCTGTCACACACATCACGTGGAAGCCCGGACCATGGCGATGGCCCTTCTTATAAGTGCCGACAGGCATTTCCGAGATGTGCGCGTGCATCGTGCCGTCAGCCAGTACGAACATGATGTTCGTGCCGCCAGCGCCGCGATCACCCCACGTCTTCAGTTCAATGGCCGCCAGATCGGGAACGAAGTTCGTTTCCCACATGTGGTTGCCCGGCCGGACGGTGATGAGGTCGCCCTCTCCGGAATACCAGCCCTGCTTGCCTGAACGTTCGTTGAAGTCGAAGTCGTTCTCGAAAACGAACCTCTCGTTGTGGAACGTGTTGAGCACGAGCGGCAGATCGGTCGTCGTCACGAGCAGAGCGCGTTCACGCCCTGAACCGTTGAAGTGACGATGCTTGGCGTTAAGCGGAATCGCGAACAGGCTCTTGGGGCCCCATTCGAAGCTGCGCTTCGTGCCGTCCTCGAACTCCACCTGCGTCGAGCCCGTGCCTTCGAGAACATAATAAACGTCCTCGTAAAGATGGCGCTGCGGCGTGGTTGAACCGCCCGGAGGAATGTCGAGCAGGAACATATTGGTGAAGTCGCCGCGGCCGATGAGATGCACCGCAGCGCCCTTCACGCCGAAGCGCGGCCACATGGTCGTTTCCACCGAGAACAGGTCGATGCCGTAATGCTCGGTGACGTTGATGCCTTCCTTGGCGACCCAGTCGAGATACGGGTCGATGCCGTAACGTGGGTCGAGTTTTTCTGACATTCGTCTTCCTCCTGAAGTTTGTTGATCAAGAAAACAATAGTGACTTGATAACCACCGGGACGACGCCCGGCGGCTGGATAAGTTCGCCGACATCGACGAAATCGAGTTCTTGCAATTGCACGCCGTCGATGGAGACGAGGTTGCCCGGCAGACCCATTTCTTCCTTGAGCAGACGGCCCATGTTCTTGGCGACGTCGCCGTCGATCATCAGCACGAGAAGCTCATCGCGCTTTTCGCCCGGCCCAAGCGCCGCCTTGATGGCGCGTGCCGTGGCGGCAAGGCGCGAATACTCGGGATCGCCTTCCCACGTAAACGCCAGCGCCAGCCGCTGCGACGGCTCCATGTCCATGTTGGAAACAGCTTCCAGAATCGCCTTTGTAAAGGCGGCCTCGTTGATGTCGCCTTCAAGGCTGAACTTGGGACGAACGACCGGAATGTTATGCACCGGCAGCACGCTGAGATCAGGCAGATAGATGGTCTTGCCGCTCACCTGCACGGTGAACTGCGATGCGCCGATCACGGTTGCGCGGATGCGCTGGCCGGGATCGATGATCGTCGCGCTGCCGCGCGCCTTGAGTTGGGCAGTCAGCTCCTGCGCGAGCAATTTGGCGATGTCGCCGTATTCGCGCTCTTCATACGTGAACAGATATTCGGCCACGCCGCCCGAGAACGTGAACGCCTGCGGCTTGGGGCTGTCGGGAAGCGGTTCGGTCAGTCCAAGCTCCTTGCCGAGCGCATCCTTGGGCGCGCCAAGAATGTAGTCGGCGGCCACCTGAGCCAGGCGAAGCGCATACTTGCGGCGCAAGCCTTCGTCTGCGAGCGAGGCAGGGTCGCGGGGCAAGCCCTGCTCGCGCGAGACGGCCTGCACGGAATCATCAAAGCGTGTCCACGCGCCAGTCGAGTCTTGCGCGATGAGGCGGCCGCCGACCGCAAAGGCTTGCACCGCAATGATCTGGCCCTTGTCGATGAGTGTAAGTTTCGTCGTGCCGCCGCCAACATCCACGTGAAGGATGCAGGTGTCGCGCTGTTTGGAGAGCGCGACGGCCCCCGATCCGTGCGCTGCGAGCAGACATTCAAGCTTGTGGCCTGCGGTGGCGCACACGAACTTGCCCGCTTCGGCCGCGAAGATTTCGTCAATGGCGCGCGCGTTCGTTTTCTTGATGGCTTCGCCGGTGAGAATAACGGCGCCGCTATCCACTTCATCCTGCTTGATGCCAGCCTGCTTGTACGCATCAGCGATAAATTCGCCGAGCTTGACAGCGTCAATTGTCCCGTCGGGCAGGAAGGGCGTCAGCATGATCGGCGAACGCCACACGATGCGGCGGTCGATGACGACGAAGCGGCTCGAAAGTCCCTGCGTCTGGCGTTGCATGATGATCCGCGCAAAAAGCAGATGCGATGTAGAAGAGCCAATGTCGATGCCAACCGTGGTCAGTTCGACGTTCTCCTGCTCCCAAATCGACTTGGCGATCGCGAGCCGCTGATCTTCGGTAAGTTCAAGATGTTCATGATCGAGATCCATGTCGTGCACCCCTGCCTCCGCTGATTAATGTCAGACGCGAAATGCGTCAGTTGATTTTTTGCTGTCAGTGTCTTCTGCCACTTCGTTATCGGTTGCGTCCAGCATACGCTGCATTCGTGCTGCGCGCGCAGGGTCAGCGTGTTCGCTTTCATCGCGCGCGATATTCTCGATCATCACGAGAAGCGTGCGCCGGGTTGTCGCAACATCGGCGGGATCAATACCCCGAACGGCAACTTCATTAACGTCTTCGGCAAGAGGCACGAGCTTCTTCTTCAATTGCCGGCCTGCGGGCGTCAGAAACACATACACGTTCTTGCGGCTGTGCGGCAACTTGCGTCGTTCGAGATAACCGAGCTTTTCCATGGACGTGAGCGCAGAGAAAGTCGTGGGCTCCATGAGCCCCGCCTCCTCGCTCAATTCGCGCTGCGTTATGCCGTCGCGAACCCACAGGACGCGCAAAAACACCCAATGGCCGAACGAAACATTGTGCTTGGCGAGGCGCGTCTGTAGCGCGCGCTGGAGTCCGCGACTCGAATCCTTGATCAGATGCGCAATACGATCATTCGGCACAGCCTCGCGCCAGTGGCGCAACATGATGTCTGCGGTGCGTGGGTCGGGCTTGCGCGTACTCATGTCAACGCCTTTGCGCGCGCCGCCAAATGAGGGGTGGGAACCTGATGACTCAGCGTGATCTCCCTGCCCTCGCGCGCCGATTGGAGAATGGCGAAACAGACTTCCATCGTCGCAAGGCCCCAGCGTCCATCATGAACCGGGGGCAGGCCATCAACGACGGCCGCATAAAGTTCGTCGATGACTTCACGGCGCGGCACAGGCGGGACGGCGACAGCTTCAAGCCTGCGTTCACGATCATCGTAGATCATCACGCCTTTTGATGTGAGGCGCAAATCTGCGCCGTCGCAAGAGACGACGAGCAAACCGAAGTTCTGGTGCGCACGATTGGCGGCAGGTTTTGCCCCGGCAGGACCAAACCCCGCATACCGGGCGCCGCCGTAGTTCACCTGCGACTTGAGGGCGTATTCCGCGTCGCCCGCCACACCATCGAGCGCGCGGCGCGTTACGCCATAGTGCTCAGGGTTTTTGGGCAAGCCGCTTTCGGCGATCCAGTCGACAAATTCATCAGAATCAAAATGTGCGTAGCCCGAATAGGTGATGCTTGCCGCCGCGCCATGCTCGAATGTGAGCAACGCTGTGTAAGCGCCTTCCGTGCGGCGCGAGGCGTCCCAGGCGCCCGTGACGGCGCGCACAGATTTCACCAGACCGCCGCCGATGAATCGAACATTGTCGACCTGGTGAGGCGCCTGATTATAGATGACGCCTCCCCCTTTCGAGGTGTCCAGTTCTTCGGCGCGACGCGGGCGAAACAGAAAATCCGTGTAGTCCATGCCGCTCATCATGCGCACGTCGCCGTAGGCGCCGCTTTCCACGATCTCGCGCGCCCGGCGCACCGGCGCGTCAAACGAATGCGAATGACCAACGACCAGCCACACGCCCGCATTGCGCGCCGCATCAATCATTGTCAGGCATTCGGCGACCGTCAGCGCCATTGGCTTTTCGCACAGGATGTGGCGTCCTGCAGAAGCTGCAGCCGCGACGTTTTCCACATGATACTGATGCGGCGTTGAAACGTAGACGACTTCAACGCGCGGATCGGCGCACATGTATTCCACGCGATCATAGGCCCTGCCGGAGAAATCCTTCTCAAACTGCGCCCGCGCTTCGAGCCGCGGGTCAGCGCCCGCAACGATCTCGATCCGCTCGTCCAGCACGAGCGTGGGAAGCATGAGTGAGAAAGCCCTGCCGAGCCCTGCGACGCCGATCCTGAGTTTGCGTTGGCTCATGGGCACCGCTCCAGGCCTCAGATGTCGAGGACGACTTCGCCGCCGCGCCCACGCGACACGCACACCATTATGTAGGTGGCCTGTTCGTCGGGCGTCAGCACGAAATCACGATGATCGACATCGCCCGCGACAAGTCGCGTGCGGCAAGAGCCGCAAGACCCGCTCTCGCATGATGATGGCACGGGATGGCCCGCATTGCGCAGTGCGTCCAAAATCGACACGCCAATCGGCACATCGATTTTTTCGCCGGTCTTTTCGATCTTCACAGAAAATGCGACGTCCTCCGGGCGAGGCGTCGACCCATCCGCGAAGGCTTCGAAATGGACAGCGGCAGTGGACCAATGACCTGTCAGGTCGCGCACGGAATCCATCAGCCCGCGAGGGCCGCAGCAATAGACATGACCCTTCGGTTTTTCAAAAACAGGCCACAAATCGTAGGCGTTTGAAATGTCGCCGCCATCGTGGTGGATCACGACCTTTCCGGCAAACTCCGGCGCCTGCAATTCATCAAGAAACGCCGTCGTCTCGGGGTTACGGGTCAAATAGTAAAGTTTGAACGAGGGGCCGCCCTTGGTCATCAGATGGCGCGCCATCGAGAGCAGCGGCGTAATGCCGATGCCGCCCGCGACAAAAGTGTAGCCCGCTGGAGACGGCGCGAGTTCGAAATCGTTGACGGGCTCGGACACAGCGATCATGTCGCCAGCCTTCAAAGCTTCGCACATGCTGCGCGAACCGCCCCGGCTTGCAGCCTCGTTCTTCACCGCGATGATGTATCGATCACGCTCGATTGGATCGTTGCAAAGCGAGTATTTACGCCCCTCCCCGGCCGGCGTGCGGACCGCGACATGAGCACCGCTGGTGAACTCCGGCAAATCCGCGCCCGAGGGGTCGCGCAAATCGAACAGATGAATGTCATCAGCGATTTTCTCGGCGCGTTCGACGCGGAGTTCACGCATAGCTAACGTCGCCTTCCCTTTCGCCGCTTCGGGCTCATTGATTGAGGGTCTGGCAGCCAGACCGTCGCCGGTGCGGAACGGCCACGCAGGACGCGGGATGTTTAGACGCCTAAATATTTTTCGGCAAGTCCTCCCGGCCCGCTCGACAAACGCCCGCCGGGGCGCTAAATGCTTAGAGAGCTAATCAAGCGCTGGAGTGGATCCGCGCTGGACGTTGGAGGACGTCATGCTGAATCAGGATGAAAACGACCTGCTCTGCCGCGTCGAAGGCGACGCCCCGATGGGCCAGATCATGAAACGGCACTGGTTGCCGGCCTGCCTTATCGAAGAGGTTGAGGAGCCAGATTGCGACCCGGTCAAGGTGCGCCTGTGTGGCGTTGACCTCGTCGTGTTTCGCGACACCAACGGCAAGCTCGGAATTCTTGACGAATTGTGCCCGCATCGGCGCGCTTCGCTGGCTTTCGGTCGCAATGAAGAATGCGGCCTGCGCTGCCTGTACCATGGCTGGAAGTTCGACGTTGACGGCAACGCGATGGAGCTGGCGTCAGAGCCTGCAGAAACAGGCTTCGTCAAAAAGGTGAAGACGACGGCTTACCCGGTGCGCGAGGCGGCTGGCTTTGTGTGGGTGTATCTTGGCCCCGCCGAAATGATGCCCGAGTTTGAGCCGCCGGTGTTTCAGCCGACGCCAGACACGCGCGTCTCGATCGCCAAGTTCCGCGTGCCCTGCAACTGGGCGCAAATCCTGGAGGGCGGCATCGACTCGGCCCATTCGTCGACGCTCCATTCGTCGGACATGGTGCCGGCGCGCGTGGCCAGCGCAGAAGCCAATGACAAGAACTGGCTGCGGCCCTCGACTGACAAATCGCCGCGCTTGCAAGTGCAGCGCACGCCTTTCGGTTTTCGCTACGCAGCATTGCGCCGTCCGATCCAGAACGCGCAGACGCACGACTACATTCGGACTACGCTTTTCATCGCCCCCTACACCGTGCTCATTCCGCCTAACAATAATTACAAAGTAGCGATCCTTCACGTGCCGGTGGACGACACGAACACAGACTTCTATTTCCTGTGCTTTGGCGATGCTGCGTCGACGCCTGAAACAGAGACCTGGCGCAAGTTCCTTGGCGCGACGCGCGGGGTTAATCTCAACGACGACTGGTCCAACAAGCGCACACTTGAGAACAAGTTCCTGCAGGATCGCCAATCAATGAAGGCCGGAAATTTTACCGGCATCAAGGGCATTCCCAACCAGGACTATGTAATGTGGGTCACCATGGGCCCGATCGCCGACCGCAGCAAGGATCTGCTCGGCGCAAGCGATCTGGCCATTGTGGAGTTCCGCAAGCAGATGGTGGAGGCAACGCAAGCTTACGCGCAGGACGGGATCGTCATCGGGCTCACGGAGCCGCGTGTGCCGCAGAGCAAGCTGCGCTCGTTCGAAGGCGTCGCGCCCAAAACCACCGACTGGCGTGTGGCGGGCCTTACGGATGAAGAGCTTACTGCGCGCGGGCTCAAGCTACCGACACAGACGGCTGCCGAATAACTAACGCTGCAGACGCGGGACGGACAGGTCTTCGAGGAGCGCAGCTTTGACGCCGCGCTTCGTTTTTGTTCGCAGGCAACGGACTCCAAGTTTACCACTGCCGCGCCTTTGTTTTGCCTTCTGTTAAGATCAGGCTATGCTTAAGTATCGCTGGACGTGAAGGAGCATCACATGGGTGTTTTGAAACTTAAGTTAGCTATTGCAGCGGCGGGCATCGTCGCAGGGGATGTCCCGCTCAATGTTGAAAATTGCGGTTCGGGCCTTGCCTCGTTTGATGATTACGCGGCCTTTGATGTCTCATCAAGTCCGAAGTGGTTGGCGTGATGACGTTGCAGTGCGTCGCGCAGGGTGGGCAGTTGGTCACGG
>CANMLK010000022.1 GCA_947498445.1 Beijerinckiaceae bacterium | reverse complement strand
AACAAAGCCCGTTCGTCGGGGAGCCAGGGAGCCAGCGCCATGTTGAACAAAGAACAG
Organism: Beijerinckiaceae bacterium; assembly: GCA_947498445.1. Taxonomy (GTDB): domain Bacteria; phylum Pseudomonadota; class Alphaproteobacteria; order Rhizobiales; family Beijerinckiaceae; genus Terripilifer. Next base: position 25,023 of record CANMLK010000022.1, on the reverse strand, counting down.
AACGACCTCGTCACGCAAACGGGGCCCAGCACGATGATGGGGGATCTGTTTCGCTGCTATTGGCTGCCGATTCTCCTCAGCGAAGATCTTCCTGAGCCTGATTGCGCGCCGGTTCGCGTGAAGATCCTGTCCGAACGCCTGATCGCGTTCCGGGATTCCGACGGCACGCTTGGTCTCATTGACGAATTCTGCCCCCATCGCGGCGCCTCACTCTGGTTCGGCCGCAACGAAGAGTGCGGATTGCGCTGCCCCTATCACGGCTGGAAATTCGATGTGAACGGCCAGTGTATTGAGGTGCCGTCAGAGCCCGCCGAGTCCGGCTACGCAAACAAGATCAAGGTTACGGCCTATCCCGTCATCGAGCAGGGCGGCGTGATCTGGACGTATATGGGCAAAGTGGAAAACATGCCGCCCAAGCCCAATTATGAATTCTCTGTCGTGCCGAAGGAGCAGAGCTACACGTCGAAGCGCTTCCAGGATTGCAACTGGCTGCAGGCGCTGGAAGGCGGCATCGACTCCTCGCACGTGTCGTTCTTGCATCGCGGCGACGTTGGGCACGACCCGCTGTTCAAAGGCGCTGGCGGCAACAAGTACAACCTCAACGATTTGTCGCCCGTGTTCGAAGTTATCGAGAGCGAAGGCGGGCTTTATATCGGCGCGCGCCGTATGGCCGAAGACGATCAATACTACTGGCGCATCACGCCCTGGCTGATGCCGTGTTTCACGGCGGTTCCGCCGCGCGGCGATTACCCGATGCATGGCCACTTCTGGGTGCCGATCGACGACAACTCCTGTTTTGCGTGGAGCTTCGACTATCATCCCGTGCGCGCCCTGACGCACGATGAAGTTACGCACATGCGCAACGGCAAGGGCGTTCATGTCCGCACGTTCCCGGGCACGTATATGCCCATCGCCAACAAGGACAACGATTACCTGATGGACCGCGCCGCCCAGAAGGCCGGCACGACCTATTCGGGGGTAGAGGGGATTGGCCAGCAGGACGCCTCGCTGCAGGAAAGCATGGGGCCAATCGTCGACCGGACGAAGGAAAACCTCGTTGGCTGCGACAACGGCATCATCATGATGCGCCACAAGATCATGCGGGCGGCCAAAGCGCTGCGTGAAAAGGGCACGTTGCCGCCGGCGCGTTCGTCCGAAGAGCAGGCCGTTCGTTCGACCGCGCTGCTGCTCAAGCGCGACGTCCACTTCAAGGACGGCGCCAGGGAAGCGCTCAAGGCCAAGAAGGGCCTGCCGCAGAACACTGTCTGAGTTCAGCACGCAATCGTTTACCCAACGCGAATACAGGACCGTCGCAGCAATGCGGCGGTCTTTTCGTTCAAGGTGACGATCGCGCGAATTTGCGCGCCGCCGTGCGGCGTGTCACCCATGCGCAAGCGAGGGGACACATGCAGGACGGGCCGACCGAAGACATTTCCGAAACCCGCGCGGTTGCCCCGCGTGTGCTCGGTCTGTTGGGACTTCTGGCGAGTCTTGTCGCCCTTGCGCTGGGCATAGGCGTTTGGCTCGGTATTTTCGCCGGGATCATTTTTGCCGGGGCGGTGCTGTTCGACGGGATGGCGAGCCTCGACGCTCTCATTGACGACTTCGGTCGCTTCGATCCGCTTCGGCTCGGCTCCGATATCGGCGCACAGCGCGCGCTGTTTGCGGGCGGCGTGCTCATCTACCTGGCGGCGGTGGCTTCGCTCGTCACAATCGCGCGGCTGATGGGGAAGGGCCAGGCGGCTGGCATGCTGGGGTGGACAGGCTCATGGCCCGCCATCACGCGCACCGGCTGGCTGCTGATTGTTTGCGCGGCAGCTTATCACATCGTGGCGGGCGCGGCCCTGCGTTACTTCTTTCCGGAATTTGGGCTCTGGCTCATCTCGCCCGGTGACGCGATGGCGCTCATCCTGTCGTTTGTGATGATCGTTATTCTCGCGCCGCTGGCCGAAGAGCTTTTGTTTCGCGGTTGGATTTTCGGGTCGCTGCGCGCCCGATTTTCGGCTGGCGTCACTATCCTTGCGACCGCAGTCCTGTTTGCTGTCGTGCACATGGACCCGACTGGCTTTTACCCCGTCGCGGTGCTCGCGCCGGGCTTCATTCTGTCAGTCATCCGCGAACGCACCGGCTCCGTGAAGCCGGCGGTCCTCGCCCATGCGCTCTATAACGGGATCGGATGGCTGCTGCTGTTGTTTACGACGGCGTTGTTTGTAAGATGAACCGGCTGGCGTCGCCTTGTCGCCGACAGAGCAGGACACGTTCGTGAAACGATCGATCTCTCTCGCCCTTATGCTCGCGATGCTTCCGGCAATCGCGTTCGGCCAGCCCGTCCCGTCGCCCTCTCGCGATGCTTCGCCGTCCCGCATTGATCGGGACGCGTGGCTGACGCCATTTCCAAAGGCGCCCGCTGACACGAGTGTGCGGCAAGGCGCCAGAACAGGTTCGCTTGTCACGCGCGCCGAATGCGAGCAGGCGGGCGAGAGGGAGCGCGGGCGCTTTGTTTTCGTCGAAGCGATGGGCCGCACCGCCTGCATTCGCTACCACCTGTCGGCGGAGGCGTTTCCGGACAAAGCTGCAGCCGTTTATCTGCCGGGCGACAAGGGCGGGTTCCGAATCATCTGGCGCAACGGCCAGTATGAAATGACCCCGGAGGAATTGTTCCGGCAAGACCCGAAAACGGCTGCACCGCCGCCCGCGCCGGACATGGCCCTCAAGATTGGCGACCCCGCCCGCAACCAGAGTTTTGCGAACGCCATCTCCGCAACGCTTCGCACTCCGGCCATTCTGCTGGCTCGGCAGGGCACGGATAGTTCATCGGGCTGGATCGCCCTGCGCCGCACGCGCTGGGAGGTGGAGATCACCAACCGCGCGCTGGACGCCATCAAGTCGCGCCATGGCATCGCGAAACTTCATCTGGTTGGGCAATCGGGAGGCGGTCATCTGGCGGGCGCGCTAGCCGCCTTGCGCGACGATCTGGGTTGCGTCGTGGCGGGGTCGGCCCCTCTCGCGCTTGATCCGGGGAGCTTCTACCTCTCCGACAAGCTGCCCGAACCCCAACGTTTCTTCAATCCGGCCGACCATACTGCGGTGATTGCGAAAAAGGCGGGGCTGCGGTTCATCCTCGTGACGGATGGGCGCGACAACCGCGTTTTTGTGGAGCGGCAAGCCATGTTTGTCCGTGCGCTCGCCAAATCGGGCGCAAAGGCGCCGCAGTTTTTCGTCAGCGCGGGCGATGCGCTCAGCCATGGCGTGACGACCTATTCGGTCGCCGCCCTCCAAGGATGTATCGCGGGAAAATCCGACGACGCAATCGCCCTGGATTTGTCGCGCATGAATACCCGTGTGCTGGAGCGGCGCCTCAAGGCGGTCAGCGACCGGGAAGAAGAGGAAAAGCGGCGCCTTCAGCCTGGCGGCGCCCAGCAGCAGGGCCAGCCAGCCGGACCCTCGGGCGGCGCGAACTGATTGGCGCACCTTTTGGCCTCAGTGGCCGCCGGGTTATAAGGGTCGTCCCGATTCCTTGAAGGCGCCTCGCAAGGCGACACCTCGGCCATGCGCCAATATCACGACCTGCTCCAGCGCATCCTTGATGAAGGCGTCCAGAAGGGCGACCGCACCGGCACAGGCACGTTGTCCGTGTTCGGCCACCAGATGCGGTTCAATCTTGCCGAAGGCTTTCCGCTCGTCACCACCAAGAAGCTGCATCTCAAGTCCATCGTGCATGAATTGTTGTGGTTCATCGCGGGGGATACGAATGTCCGTTATCTCAAGGAGAACGGCGTCTCGATCTGGGATGAATGGGCGGACGCGAACGGCGATCTGGGCCCGGTCTACGGCAGGCAATGGCGCTCGTGGGAGGGCGCGGACGGTCGCGCGCACGACCAATTGGCGAACCTGCTTGCTGAAATTCGCCGTAACCCCGATTCTCGGCGCCTTGTGCTCTCCGCCTGGAATGTCGGCGATCTCGACAAGATGGCGCTGGCGCCGTGCCATTGCCTGTTTCAGTTCTATGTCGCGAACGGGCGTTTGTCCTGCCAGCTATACCAGCGCTCCGCAGACTGCTTTCTGGGCGTGCCTTTCAACATCGCCAGTTATGCGCTGTTGACGCACCTTGTCGCGCATGTGAGCGGCCTGCAGGTTGGCGATTTCGTGCACACGTTCGGCGACACGCACCTTTATCTCAATCATCTGGATCAGACGCGCTTGCAACTTTCGCGTGAACGCCGCGCGCTTCCCACGCTGCGCCTCAATCCGAACATCCGCTCGCTGTATGACTTTACGTATGACGATATCGTCTTTGAAAATTACGATCCGCATCCATTGATCAAAGCGCCGGTCGCCATATGAACGGCGGCGTAACACCGCATCATCCGCCGGTTGTTCTTGTCGTGGCCGTTGGGAAAAATGGCGTCATTGGCGGCGAGGGTCGCCTGCCGTGGCGCTTGCCGAGCGATCTGAAGCGCTTCAAGGCTGTGACGATGGGCAAGCCGATGTTGATGGGTCGCAAGACCTTCGAAGCGATCGGTCGACCATTGCCGGGTCGTGAAATGATCGTGCTCACGCGCGGCCCCGTATTTACCTCGCCGGGAATACACGTGGCTCATACGCTGGATGATGGACTAAAATGCGCAGCCGATTGCGCGCGCACAATGGGCGCGTCGGAAGTTATCGTTGCGGGAGGGGGCGAACTCTATCGTCAGACCCTTGCCATGGCGTCGCGCCTCGACGTGACGCAGGTCGATCTTTCGCCGGTCGGAGACGCGACTTTTCCACACATCGACGATACAATTTGGCGCGAGACATCGCGCACGAAGTTTACGAAGGGTGAAAAAGACGACGCTTCTTTCACGGTTGTGATTTTCGAGCGACGTTAAATGCCCCGCCAAGTTGAAAAACTGGGCGTAGGTGGTTAAGTCCGTAAGGCCGCGAGCGCCCTGGCGGCGAGCGGAGGGGAGAAGGGTTTTCATGGCCTGGAACAATCAGAGTGGCGGCGGCGGTCCTTGGCGGCCGAATAATCCTGGACCCTGGGGTTCAGGTCCGTCAGGCGGCGGTGGTGGCGGTGGCGGAAGCGGAGGACCGAATCCGCCGGATCTGGAAGAATTGTTGCGTCGCAGTCAGGATCGCCTGAAGAGCGTCATGCCCGGAGGCGGCTTCGGCGCGGGCGGCATCGCCGCCATCGTGGGCTTGGCGGCGCTCGGCTGGCTCGCAACCGGCATTTACACAGTGCAGCCCAACGAGGCGGGCATCGAGACGGTGTTCGGCAAGTTCACCGAGCGGACGATGTCGGGTCTTAACTACAACTGGCCCTACCCCATTGGCGCGGCGATGAAGCTGCGCGTGACGGATCGTAACTCCATCGACATCGGATTCCGCACCCGCGAAGATCCCCGTCGCCCCTCAACGCAGACGCAGATCGACGTGAACGAGGAAAGCCTGATGCTCACCGGCGATGAAAACATCGCCGACGTGAAATTCCGCGTCATCTGGCAGATCGACCCGGTGCGGCCGGAAGATTATGCGTTTAACGTCCGCGAGCCGCGTGAAACCATCAAGGCTGTGTCGGAAAGCGTGATGCGCGAAATCGTCGGGCGCACGCAAATTCAGCGCATTCTGACTGCGGAACGCAAGCTCATCGAGCCCGCTGCGCAGGAGGCTACGCAGCGCGTGCTGAACGACTACAAGGCCGGCGTCGTCATCCTTGCCGTGCAATTGCTGTCCGTTGATCCGCCTGAGCAGGTCATCGCCGCATTCCGCGACGTGACCGCTGCGCAGCAAGACATGGAACGCAGCCGCAACGAAGCCGAAACCTACGCCAACCGCGTCGTGCCGGAAGCGCGCGGTTCGGCAGCCCGCATCTTGCAGGAAGCCGAAGGTTACCGTGAGCAAACGGTGGCGGAAGCCCGAGGCCAGGCGGCTCGTTTCACGCAGATTTACGAGCAATATCGCAACGCGCCGGAAGTGACGCGCGAGCGCATGTACCTTGAGACGATGGAGCGCGTTTTGGCTGGCGTCAGCAAGACGATCATCGACCAGCCGACAGGGCAGGGCGTCGTGCCTTTCCTGCCGCTCGGCCAGTTGAATGATTTTCCGCAGAACCAGTCTCAGCCTGGACAGCGGCCGACGCCCGCGCCGCAGGTTCAGCAGCAGGGGGTTCGCCGATGAACAAGTCTTTCTTTGGCGTCGGCGCCCTCGTCGTCCTTATCGGCGTGCTGATCGTTGGCATGGCTTCCATCTTCACCGTTGCGCAGACGCAGCAAGCGCTTGTGTTGCGGTTTGGTCAGCCGGTTGGCGCGCGTGGCGTCGTGAAGGTTCCGGGTCTGCACTTCAAGGCGCCGTTTATCGAGAACGTCGTCTATTTCGACAATCGCATTCTCGATCTAGAGCAGCCGCGTCAGGAAGTTCTCGCTGCTGACAACAGCCGCATCGAAGTCGACTCGTTCCTGCGTTACCGGATCGTCGATCCGTTGCGCTTCTTCCAGTCGGTGCGGTCCATCGAAGGCGGTAACAATCAGTTGGGCTCCGTGCTCAACTCGGCGGTTCGTCGCGTACTTGGCGAAGCAAGCATGATGCAGATCGTGCGTGAAGATCGCGCCAGCCTCATGCAGCGCATCAGCGATCAGGTGAACTCCGAGGCGATCAAGCTTGGGGCCAACGTGATCGACGTGCGACTTCGCCGCGCTGACCTGCCACGCCAGATCTCCGAACAGGTGTTTCTGCGCATGCAAACCGAGCGTCAACGCGAGGCGTCCGAGTTTCGAGCGCAGGGCGCCGAGCAGAAGCAGCGCATCGAGTCGCGCGCTGACCGTGACGTGACGGTGCTACGCGCCGAAGCCCAGCGGCAGGCCGATACGACGCGAGGCGAAGGCGATGCGCTTCGAAACAAGATCTTCGCCGAGGCGTTTGGCAGGGATCCGGACTTCTTCGCTTTCTGGCGCTCGATGCAGGCTTACGAAACAGGCTTGAAATCAATGGATACGCGCCTGGTGCTGAGCCCGAATTCGGAGTTTTTCCGGTTCTTCAACCGCTCGGGCAACGCGCCGGTTCCGGCTTTGAACCGGCCGACTACGGGCGGGCCATCCATTCCCGCGGGGCAAGCCGGGGCGCAAGCTGCTCCCCCAGTTGCACCCCAGCCGGCGGCGCCTGTGCCGGGCCCGCAGACCCGGGTCGAGAACTAAACGCACGAGAATGTGACGGACGCCCAGGCGTCCGTCGCCATTTTAAGACCTAGAATACGTTCAGATACACGGCTGCGGCCACAGGCTGCGAGCAGGAGACGGCAAGACGATGCGCAAAGCGGTGGGCTTTCAAGACTTCAACGGTTCCTTTGCTGTCGCGCGGCGGCGCGGGATATCGGCCGTGCTGGCGCTGGCCCTTGCCGCAGGCTTTGCCGCCCCAGCGCCTTTCGCCCCGGCCCACGCGCAAGGCCGCCCGGACACGTTCGCTGACCTTGCGTCGGCTGTCAGCGACGCGGTCGTCAACATTTCCGTTTCGCAAGCGGCGCCCGAGCGTCGTAGCGGCGCGGGTGGTGGTGGCGGCGGTGGCGGCGCTGCGCCCACTCCGCCGCGCGGCACGCCGTTCGACGATATGTTCGAGGAATTGTTCAAGCGCCGCCAGCAGCAACAGCAGCCGCCAGGTCAGACCGAGCGGCCGCAGCGCCGCTCCAACTCGCTCGGTTCGGGGTTTGTGATTGATCCGTCCGGCGTGATCATCACGAACAACCACGTCATCGAGGGCGCTTCAGAAGTCACCGTGATCTTCAATGACGGCCAGCGACTGAAGGCCGAAATCGTTGGCAAGGACGCAAAGGTAGACATCGCGGTCCTGCGCGTAACGCCAGCAAAGCCTTTGAAGGCGGTCAAATTCGGCGACAGCGACAAGGTGCGCGTCGGCGACTGGGTGATGGCGGTCGGTAATCCCTTCGGTCTTGGCGGAACGGTGACCGTCGGTATTCTCTCGGCCCGTAATCGCAATATCAATCAGGGTCCGTATGACGACTATCTGCAGACTGACGCGTCGATCAACCGCGGCAATTCGGGTGGTCCCCTGTTCAACACCGCCGGCGATGTTGTTGGCGTAAACACGGCGATCTATTCGCCCACGGGCGGCTCGGTCGGCATCGGCTTCGCCTCGCCTTCGTCCGTCATCCAACCGGTGATTAACCAGTTGCTGCAGTTTGGCGAGACGCGGCGCGGGTGGCTTGGCGTGCGCATTCAGGCCGTCGACGACCAGATCGCTGAAAGTCTTGGCCTTGGCCGGGCGCGGGGCGCGCTTGTGGCTGGCATCGACGACAAGGGCCCGGCAATGCCTGCGGGCATCCGCGCTGGCGATGTGATCGTGCGCTTCGATGGGCAGGACGTGCGCTCGTCCACGGATTTGCCGCGCATCGTCGCAGCAACGCCGGTTGGCAAGGAAGTCAGCGTTTCGGTCATGCGCGGCGGCAAGGAGGAAAACCTGAAGGTGACCCTCGGCCGGCTTGAGGACGGTGAACGCCAGGCCGCCCTTGGCGGCGGCGGCGCTGGAGTGGACGTGAAGCCTCCGGCGAATGTTGTGCAGAAGGCGCTCGGCATGGAGCTGGGCGGCATGACGGCTGCCTTGCGCAAGCAATACAACATCAAGGACACCGTCAACGGCGTCGTGGTCACGAGCATCGACGCCAATTCGCCCGCTTCCGAAAAGCGCGTGCAGGCTGGCGACGTGATTGTCGAGATCAACCAGCAGGCCGTGAAGGAGCCGGGCGACGTCTTGACCCGCATGGCCGAAGCCAAGAAGCAGGGACGCAAGTCTGCCTTGCTGCTTGTGGCCAATGCGCAGGGCGAGGTCCGCTTCGTCGCGCTGCCGGTGGAGTGATCGTCGCGAAACGGTCGCATTATGTTAGTGTACTCGGCGCACGACAGATTTGTCGCCTGCGCCGGGTTCACGATGAAATCCCGGTGATGGGTGACGCGAGGGAGGCTTCGCATGGCCAATCATCACGGCGATTTCATCTGGTACGAACTGATCACTTCTGATCCCGACGCGGCCTCTGCGTTTTACAGCCCCATGCTTGGCTGGAGCATCGCCGACTCCGGTATGCCCGACCTCGATTATCGCATCGCCTCGACGGTGGAAGCGCCCATCGCGGGGATCATGCGGCCGCCTGCGGGCGCGTCGATGCCGTCGGCATGGCTGGGCTACATCAACGTCGACGACGTTGATGGCGCTGTCGCGTCTATCCGCGATGCGGGCGGCGCCGTGCACATGGAGCCATCGGACATCCCGGGTGTCGGGCGTCTGGCGCTCGTCGCCGATCCTCAGGGCGCGTTATTCTACGTCATGAAGGGTGAGAGTTCGCAAGAAAGTCTCGCCTTCTCGTACGACATGAAGCGCCCCGGTCATTGCGCATGGAATGAACTTGCGACCAGCGATCCTGGTGCAGCGATGGAGTTTTATTCCACACGCTTTGGCTGGACGAAGGACGGCGAGATGGATATGGGCCCGATGGGCGCATACGAGTTTTTGCGCCATGAAGGCCGCGCTCCTGCGGGGTCGTTTAAAGGGATGCTTGGCGCCATCATGCCCAAGCCGGCGCAAATGCCGATGTCCGCGTGGAGTTTCTATTTCCGCGTGCCCGACATCGACGTAGCCGTCGCGCACATCAAGAGCGCAGGCGGAACGATCGTGCAGGAGCCGATGGAAATTCCTGGCGGCGATTTCGCGATGAACGGCGTCGACCCGCAGGGCGCGCACTTCGCGCTCGTGGGTGCGAGAAACGCATAGAGATGATGGCCGGGCATGTCCCGGCCATTTTTTGCGGCGCTTAATTTTCGACCCACTCCGACTTCGCGTAGCCCTGCGCATAGAGAAGCGCTGACAGATCGCCAAAATCAATCCGGGCATGCGCGGCGGCTGCGACGGCGGGCTTGGCGTGAAACGCCACGCCGAGGCCCGCTTCCTGCAACATTGCGAGATCGTTGGCGCCGTCGCCCACCGCCATCGTTTGCTCAGCCGTCAGGCCGTTCGCGTCGCGCAGTTCAACGAGGGTGGCGAGCTTCGCCTCGCGCCCGAGGATAGGCTCGGAAACGAGGCCCGCAAACTTTCCGTCTTCAATCACCAGATTGTTGGCGCGGTCTTCGTGGAAGCCGATCGTTTTGGCGATCTGCGAGGTGAACAGCGTGAATCCGCCTGACACGAGCGCCGTGTGTGCCCCGTTCGCCCGCATGGTGCGCACCAGCGTGCGACCGCCGGGTGTCAGCGTGATGCGCTCTTCGATGACTTTCCCAACGACCTGCGCATCAAGGCCTTTGAGCAGCGCAACACGCTCGCGCAGCGCGGGCTCGAACGCGATTTCTCCGCGCATGGCGCGTTCCGTGATAGCCGAGACGTGTTCTTTCATGCCGACGAGATCGGCAAGTTCGTCGATACATTCCTGCCCGATCATGGTGGAATCCATGTCGGCGAGGAAAAGTTTCTTGCGTCGTCCCGGCTCGGGCTGACACACGATGTCGACGGGCGCACCGGCAAAGGCGTTGCGCACTTCCAGCGCCAGCATCGCCAGCGCGTCCTTGTCGACGCTGGCAGAGGCGAAGGGTATGTCGCAGGCCTCCCCTTCGCTGAGCCAGCGCGGGGCGCCGGAGCGGGGGAGGAACGCCAGCGCGGCCCCGATGACGTTGGAATCGATGGTCGCGCGGCCGGGTTGCGCGATGAGAGTTGCTATGCAGGAAATCACGTGCGATCCGCGTCTGTCGCGCCGACGTGGCGGCGCAGGTTTAGGAAATCAGGTTTTGTCAGGCGATTTGCCGTCCGCCATTCTCATTGCAGGACCGACCGCCAGCGGCAAGTCCGCTCTGGCGATTCGTATCGCGCAGGCTGTGGGCGGCGTCGTTGTGAACGCCGATTCCATGCAGGTGTACCGCGACCTGCGGATCATCACCGCCCGCCCGACGCTGGAAGAAGAAGCGTCTGTCGAGCATTGTTTGTTTGGCCATGTGGACGCCGCCGTCAATTACTCGGTTGGCCTGTGGCTGGCCGACGCCGCCTCGGCGATTGCTGATATTCAGGCCTCCGGGCGCGCGCCGGTTCTCGTCGGCGGGACGGGCATGTATTTCAAGGCGTTGACGCAGGGCCTGTCAGACATTCCGGCGGTGCCTGAGGACGTGCGCGCGCGTGTGCGGGCGCAGGCCGTAGGTCTGTCGGCGCAGGATATCCACGCCCGCCTTGCCGCCGGCGATCCACTGACGGCCAGCCATCTGCGGCCGACAGATCCGCAGCGCAATCTGCGGGCGCTGGAGGTGTTCGAGGCGACGGGCCAGCCGCTGGCGAGCTTTCAGGGGCGTCGGCAGGCGCCGATGCTGGCGGCGGGGACGTGGCGTGCGATATTTCTGGCGCCTGAGCGGGCCGAACTTCACCGGCGCATCGATGCGCGGTTTGACGCGATGATGGAGCAGGGGGCGCTCGAAGAGGTGCGGGCGCTGGGTGCGCGGGGGCTGGACCCTCTGCTGCCCGCCATGCGCGCCCACGGCGTGCCGGGGCTTCTGGCCTGGTTGGGCGGAGAGCAAAGTCAGGGGTGGGTGACCCGCGAGGCGGCGGTGGAGCGCGGCAAGGCCGATACGCGGCGCTATTCCAAGCGCCAATTCACCTTCGCCCGCCACCAATTGCCTGATTTCCCTTGGGCGGCGAGCGGTGAGGAGGCGTTCGGCCTGCTGGAAGCGACACGGGATTGATCCAGATCAATGCCGCGCGAAAATCGGCCCGCGCCATGGGCTTCAGCGCTCTTGCCGTCCGGGCCTATCAGACGGATATATGTCTCGAACGGGTAATATGAGGAGGGAAGCAGATGGAGAGACAGTCAAAGGAATATGAGGATATTCCGGGGACGACGGTGTTTGACGCCGACCAGTGCCGCAAAGGCTATGGCATCAACATGTTCTGTATGTCGCTTCTGAAGGCGGATAACCGCGAAGCATTCAAGAAGGACGAGGCCGGCTATCTTGGCCCCTTCAACCTGACGCCAGAGCAGACGCAAGCCGTGCTCAAGCGAGACTGGAACGGGATGCTCAAGCAAGGCGGAAACATCTATTTCACCGCAAAGCTGGCCGCGACCGATGGTCTGTCGTTCCAGCAGGTGGCCGCGATGATGACCGGCTCCACCCAGCAGCAATATGCGGACATGATGCTGGCGGGCGGGCGCTCGCCGAACGGAAACCGCAGCAAGGCAGAATGGGCGAACAAGAATGGCTAAAATCGTAGCAGGCGTCTGGACGTCCCATGTGCCCGCCATCGGCGCGGCGCTCGACCTCGGCAAGACGGCGGAGCCTTATTGGCAGCGCGTTTTCGGCGGTTACGAGAAGTCGAAGGAATGGATCGCGAAGGTGAAGCCCGACGTGTGCATCGTCGTGTTTAACGATCACGCGACGGCGTTCTCGGTCGACATCGTGCCGACCTTCGCGCTGGGTTGTGCGGCGGAATTTGCGCCCGCCGATGAGGGCTGGGGCCCGCGCCCCGTGCCGGTTGTGAAGGGTCATCCGGAACTGGCCGCGCATATTGCGCAATCGGTGATTCAGGACGATTTCGATCTCACTGTCGTCAACAAGATGGAAGTGGACCACGGCCTCACCGTGCCGCTGAGCCTGATGTTTGGCCAGCCCAAGGAATGGCCATGCCCGATCATTCCGGTGGCGGTGAACGTGGTTCTGTTTCCTCCGCCCAGCGGCAAGCGCTGCTTCAATCTGGGCGCGGCGATCCGCAAGGCGGTCGAGTCGTACCCGGAAGATCTGCGCGTTGTTATCTTTGGAACGGGCGGCATGTCGCATCAGATTTCCGGGCCGCGCGCCGGCCTGATCAACAGCGATTTTGATCGTGCGTTCCTGGAAAGCCTGGCGACCGATCCCTCGAAGGCGACGAGCATCCGCCATATCGAATACATGCGCGAAGCGGGCGCCGAGGGCATCGAGATGGTGATGTGGCTGGTGGCGCGCGGCGCGCTGAGCAACAACGTGGAGGAGGTGCATCGCTTCTACACGGTGCCTGCGTCCAACACTGCTGTCGGGCATCTCATCCTTGAGGACCGGGATTCAGCGCCGTCGGCGATGGCAGCCGAGTAAAAGGAGTGGGGCGTCATACGCGGGCTTGACCCGCGTATCCAGGCGCGGGCTAGCTATTGAGACTTTCGCAAGCCGCTTCGCAGAATGACTCAAGCCCAGCCGTTGTTCGTAATTTGATACTGCGGTGCTGGATACGCGGGTCAAGCCCGCGTATGACGGCTTTGCATGCGCCATAAAAGCAAACGGCCGGGTGTTTGCCCGGCCGTTTTTTTCGTATCAGAGCTGCGTGGATCAGACGCTCTTGGTGATCACATCGATGCTGACCGAGCCGGGCTCCAGTTTGATCGGAGCTGCGTCGACGCGCTCGAGCTTCACGTTGGTGTCAAAGCCGGCCATCTGCAGGATTTCCAAAGGCTCGTCGCCGGAAGCCTCGAACCAGTATTCGGAACCGGCGGGGATGAGGATGCCTTCATGCTTGCCGAATTCGGCGATCAGCACGTCGCCCGGGCCATAGAACTTCACCTTGCCGGCCAGCACCATCCAGAATCCGTCCATGCCCTTGTGGGAGTGGAGGTTGTTCTCGCCGCCTTCGCCGATGATCTGGACGCGGCCGCGAATGAGCTTGCTCTTGGCCAGCTCGACGATGCCTTTGCCGCGGCGCAGGTTCTCGGGCTTCTTGTAGCTGAATGTCTGATAGGCCGTCTTTGCTGCTGTGGCGTCGTCCATCGAAGTTCCTCCGAATTTTGGGCCGGCGCGTCCGGCTCTGACGCCACAATGTTGCGAATTCGACTTTAGGTCAACCGGATGCGGGGCAAATGGGGCCTCGCAAAGCTAATCCTTTCTTGACCGGGGAGCAGCCTTCGGTTAGCGTTTGCTCCAATATTTATGTTTGGAGTCAGCCGTGACGTCGGCATTGATCGTAGTAACCACCGCGCCAGGACCGGGTCGGCATTAGCCGAATTCCCGAGAATGGCGCACGACCGGGCCCCCAGAGGGCCTTTTTTGTTGCCGAAATTCCAGCACGCCCGAGACCAGCACGCGTACGAGACGGAGTAGATAAGATGTCGAAGAAGATGACCGGCGCGGAAATGGTGATTGAAGCCCTGAAGGATCAGGGCGTGGACACGATTTTTGGATATCCCGGCGGCGCGGTATTGCCGATCTACGACGCGCTGTTCCAGCAGAATTTCGTCCAGCATGTCCTTGTGCGCCACGAACAGGGCGCCGCCCACGCGGCTGAAGGTTATGCGCGCTCCACCGGCAAGGTCGGCGTGTTGCTCGTCACCTCGGGCCCCGGCGCCACGAACGCGGTGACGGGCCTCACCGACGCCTTGCTGGATTCCATTCCGCTTGTTTGCATCACCGGTCAGGTGCCGACCCATCTCATCGGGTCCGACGCCTTTCAGGAGTGCGATACGGTTGGCATTACGCGCCATTGCACGAAGCATAATTATCTCGTGCGCTCGATCGAGGATTTGCCGCGCATCCTGCACGAAGCCTTTTACGTGGCCCGCAGCGGGCGCCCGGGTCCGGTCGTCATCGACCTGCCCAAGGACGTGCAGTTCTCGACCGGGGAATATTCGTTTAACGAAAACATTCAGCACCGCACCTATCAGCCGCGAATGAAGGGCGAGGCCGCGCTCATTCAGCGGGCTGTCGAAATGATGGCCGCCGCGAAGAAGCCCGTGTTCTACACCGGCGGCGGCGTCATCAATTCAGGCCCGGCGGCGAGCGAATTGCTGCGCGAACTCGTGGCTCTGACGAACTTCCCCGTCACGTCCACGTTGATGGGTCTTGGCGCCTATCCGGCGTCTGGCCCGAACTGGCTCGGCATGCTTGGCATGCACGGCACATACGAAGCCAATCATACGATGCACGATTGCGATCTCATGATTGCTGTGGGCTCGCGCTTTGACGATCGCATCACCGGCCGTCTTGACGCTTTCTCGCCCAATTCAAAGAAGATCCACATCGACATTGACCCGTCCTCGATCAACAAGAACGTCAAGGTTGATCTGGGCATCATCGGCGATTGCGGTCATGTTCTGGAAAACATGATCGGCCTGTGGCGCAGCGGCGCAAAGAAATCAGACGCGACTGCGCTGGGCGAATGGTGGGAGCAGATCGACGAGTGGCGCGCCCGCAAGTCACTTGCCTACAAGAACTCCAAAGAGGTCATCAAGCCGCAGTATGCGGTGCAGCGCCTCTATGAGCTGACGAAAGACCGCAACACCTACATCACCACGGAAGTGGGTCAGCACCAGATGTGGGCGGCGCAATTCTATCACTTCGAGGAGCCGAACCGCTGGATGACGTCGGGCGGACTTGGCACGATGGGCTATGGGCTTCCCGCCGCCATCGGCGTGCAGATGGCGCATCCTGACGCGCTCGTCATCGACATCGCAGGCGAAGCCTCGATCCTGATGAACATGCAGGAGATGTCAACCGCCACGCAGTATCGCCTGCCGGTGAAGATTTTCATCCTGAACAACGAATACATGGGCATGGTGCGCCAGTGGCAGGAATTGCTGCACGGCGCGCGCTATTCGTCCAGCTATTCGGAGGCGTTGCCTGACTTCGTGAAACTTGCGGAAGCCTACGGCGGCAAGGGTATTCGCTGCGATGATCCGGCAAAGCTCGATGCGGCGATCATGGAGATGATTGATTATCCCGGCCCGGTGATCTTCGATTGCCGTGTGGCGAAAGAAGAAAATTGTTTCCCGATGATTCCGTCGGGCAAGGCGCACAATGAGATGATCCTGCTTGATCTCTCCGATGATGCGGGCCTCGAGATAGGCTCCATCATCGACGAAAAGGGCAAGATGCTGGTGTGATTTCGCCACCGCATCATCTGGGACAACATTGACGGACACGAACTCATGAACGCCATCGCAGCTCTTTCGCCCTATTCGTCCTCCATGGGCAAATCGAACACCGAACGGCATACGCTCTCGGTGCTCGTCGACAATGAACCCGGCGTGCTGGCCCGTGTGGTGGGCCTGTTCTCCGGCCGTGGCTACAATATCGAGAGCCTCACGGTTGCAGAAGTTGCGCATGCGGAGCGCTGGTCGCGCATCACCATCGTGACGACAGGCTCGCCGGAAGCCATCCAGCAGATCAGCCATCAGCTTGAACGCATCGTGCCGATTCACAAGGTGACGGACCTGACCGTGCGCGGCCGCGCCATCGAGCGCGAGCTTGCGATGATCAAGGTGCGCGGCAAGGGCGAGAACCGCGTTGAGGCGCTGCGTCTTGCCGAAGCCTTCAAGGCGAAGGTGATCGACGCCACGCTGGAGAGCTTCATTTTCGAACTCACCGGCGCGCCGGCGAAGATCGACGACTTTGTCGAACTGATGCGCCCGCTTGGCCTTGCTGAATTGTCGCGCACGGGCGTTGCCGCCATTGCGCGGGGCGCCGAGGCGGTCTGAGTGGGGCCGCTGCTTAGCGCCCGCTTTGGCGGATACTGGTGGGGTGAGAAACTTGATTTTGGGGCCTTCCGGACGGCCCCATGGCAGACTCCCTTTGACGGGAGGCGCGTGGGCCCCTAGAAGGCTCCCGCACAGTTTTGTGGGGCTCGCGCCCCGCGTGGGGCGCGTTCCGCCCTCTTGAGCTCAAGGAAATCGCCGAAATGCGCGTCTATTATGATCGGGATGCCGACCTCAACCTCATCAAGGGCAAGAAGGTCGTTATTGTCGGCTACGGCAGCCAGGGCCGCGCCCATGCGCTGAACCTCAAGGATTCCGGCGCCAAGGAACTGCGCGTTGCGCTGAAGCCCGGCTCGCCCACCGCCAAGAAGGTGGAGGCCGACGGCCTTCAGGTGATGAGCGTGGCGGACGCGGCCAAGTGGGCGGACCTCCTCATGATGGCGACGCCTGACGAATTGCAGGCCGACATCTACAAGAACGAAATCGCCGACAACATTCGCGACGGCGCCGCGATCGCTTTCGCGCACGGCCTCAACGTGCACTTCGGTCTCATTGAGCCGAAGAAGAGCGTCGACGTCGTCATGATCGCGCCCAAGGGCCCCGGCCACACGGTGCGCGGCGAATATCAGAAGGGCGGCGGCGTGCCGTGCCTCATCGCGATCCATCAGGACGCGTCAGGCAACGCGCATGATCTGGCGCTCTCCTACGCCTGCGGCGTGGGCGGCGGGCGTTCGGGCGTCATCGAGACGAACTTCCGCGAAGAATGCGAGACTGATCTCTTCGGCGAGCAGGTCGTGCTCTGCGGCGGCCTTGTGGAGCTGATCCGCGCTGGTTTCGAGACGCTGGTTGAAGCGGGCTACGCGCCCGAGATGGCCTATTTCGAGTGCCTGCATGAAGTGAAGCTGATCGTCGACCTCATCTACGAGGGCGGCATTGCCAACATGAACTACTCGATCTCGAACACCGCCGAATG
The DNA here is from genome assembly GCA_947498445.1 of Beijerinckiaceae bacterium. GTDB lineage: Bacteria > Pseudomonadota > Alphaproteobacteria > Rhizobiales > Beijerinckiaceae > Terripilifer. The sequence continues at coordinate 7,609 of CANMLK010000022.1, read as the reverse complement.
GGGCGAGTACGTTTCGGGCCCGCGCATCATCACGGAAGAGACGAAAGCCGAGATGAAGCGCGTCCTCAAGGACATTCAGACCGGCAAGTTCACGTCCGAGTGGATGCAGGAATATCGCGCTGGCGCGGCGCGCTTCAAGGGCATTCGTCGCCTCAACGATTCGCACCAGATCGAGGAAGTCGGCGCGCGTCTGCGTGGCATGATGCCCTGGATTGGCAAGAACAAGCTGGTCGACAAGGACCGCAACTAAGTTCAGAGACCCGAAATTCAGCGGCCGGGCGTGTCCCGGCCGTTTTGCGTTTTAAGCATACGCCCTCTTCTTCCCGCTGGGAGAAGCGGCTCTCTTGCATGGGGACAATCGCCCGGTCCACACTGCGCCAGGAGATTTAGTCATGCGCAAGCAATTCTACACGCTCGACGTGTTCACGCAGGAGCGGTTCAGCGGCAATCCGCTGGCGGTGATCGGCGATGCGGACGATCTCGACGTCGCGCAGATGCAGGCCATTGCGCGCGAATTCAATCTCTCCGAAACGGTGTTTCTGCAAAGTCCGCGTGATCCGGTGAACACGGCTCGCGCGCGTATCTTCACGCCCACGCGCGAGCTTCCCTTCGCCGGTCATCCGACCATTGGCACAGCGGTGCTCATCGGCCGGTTGCAGGCGGCCGACATGATCCGGGGGCGCGACATCGACATCGTGATCGAGGAAGCGGTAGGGCCGGTGCGTTGCACCGTGCGCTCGCGTGAAAACGTCGTTCGCGCGCAATTTGATTTGCCGAAATTGCCGCAGCGCCTTGGCCCTGTGGCGGACGATGCGGCGCTGGCCTGCGCGCTATCGCTGCGGCCAGAAGATATCGGCTTTCGCGGGCACCGGCCCTCCATGTGGTCGGCGGGCGTTGGCTTCACGTTCGTGCCGCTGGCATCGCGTGACGCTGTCACGCGCGCGCGGCCTGACATGAGCGTGTGGGACGATGTGATCGGCCCGGTTGATCACCCCGCCGCTTTTGTATATTGCGGCGAAACAGTCGCTGAAGGCCGCCACGTTCATGCGCGCATGTTTGCGCCATCGCTGGGCATTGCCGAAGATCCTGCAACCGGAGGCGCGGTTGCGGCATTTGCTGGCGTGTGCATGGATTATGAGCAGCCCGGCGACGGCGAACATCAGATCATCGTAGAGCAGGGCTTCGCGATGGGCCGACCCAGTCTTATCAACCTCAACTTGCAGATTGAGGGCGGCAAGCTTGTCTCCGCGTCCATCGGTGGCGCGGCGGTCATGGTGATGGAAGGCTTTATTGACCTATGAACAATGCTGTCACGTTTGCGTTCGTCGACGTCATCGACAGCGTCTATCATGAACGGTCGTGGAGCTTCGCGCAGGAGCGCGCTGCGGACATTGACGACAACTGGCGCAGGCTTTGCGCGCAGCGATCCGGCGTTTTTGACGGACGCGTGCTCGTGGCGGACCGCTGGAGTCTTGAAGAACGCGCAGGCAAGCGCGTGCTGGCCACGCGTCATTTTGCGACCGACTTCCGCAACTTTATCGCCCTGCGTAATTTCGGTTTCCCGGACCCTGACGTGCGCACGTGCTTCGCAGCCGCCGCCTTGATGTCGTGTGAAGGCGACTGGGTGCTCGGGGAGATGGGTGCGCATACGGCGAATGCTGGCCGCGTCTATTTTCCGTGCGGCACGCCTGACATGGATGATGTCACTGGGGCGCAGGTCGATCTTGCAGGCAGCGTACTGCGCGAACTGGAAGAGGAAACCGGGATCGCGCCCCACGAAATCACAACCGACGATGACTGGACGATCATTTTCGAGAGCGGACGCATCGCCTGCATGAAGATCGTGCGATCATCGTTATCGACCGAGGCGCTGGCATCGCGCATACGCGGTTTTCTTGCCGCCGAGAAGGACGCCGAATTAGCGGGCGTCCATGTCGTGCGATCGCGCGCGGATATCAATCCCGATACGATGCCGTTGTACATCCGCGCCTTTCTGGAGCGTCAGCTTCAGCCGGGATAGCCGTTTCGCGAACGGCTTGCGCGCACCATCGCGCGGGCCTCGGCATCCCGGCCTGCCGAGCAGGCGGCGCTGGCCTGATTGATGTCGTTTTGAATCCGGTCATAAACGGACTTTGAGACATGGCCCGTCGCAAGGTCGTTATCCTGAATGGCTTTCCAGCGCGCGACGTCGCCCGAGCAGCCCGTACCCTCCGGCATGCGGAACGACGTGGGCGTCACCCCCACAGGCGCGCTGGAGCCAGCGCTGGAGGACTGCGGCGCGGAGGCTTGGGGCGCGGGCGCGTTGCACCCAGCCAGCAGAAGTGCAGACGATGCGGCGCAGAGAAGCGCAAAGCTTTGGGTGGTGCGGTTCATGGCGGGTTCTCCGGGCGAAAGAATCGCCTTTGAGGGTAAGGCAAGCTCTTGCTCGGCTCAATTGGGCGGATTTCCATCCGGAAAGTCCCGTGTGATTCTTGTGCGAATCTTGGCGCAAGGCAGAGTCAGCGAGGACTAGTGATGCAGCGCGAGGTCTGGCTCGAGCCTCGATTCATCAAGCCGCGTTTCAATGATGGCGACAAGGCCGTCAGGTTCGTAGCGCAAATCGACGCTGCCTTTGAGCTGGTCTCCGATCACGCTTTCAAGAAGACGCGAGCCGAATCCCTTGCGCGCAGGCGGCGTGACCGGGGGGCCGTTACTTTCGCGCCATTCGATGCGGAGTCTATTGTGCTGCTCGTCGCCTGCGCCGCCTTCAATGATGCGGCATGTGACGTCGAGGCGCCCCTCATCGGTTGAGAGCGCGCCGTATTTACCCGCGTTGGTGGCCAGCTCATGGGCCGCCATGCCGAGCGCGAGGGCCGCCTCCGGCGGCAAGTCCACATCGGGGCCTTCGATGCGGATGCGATCTCGGTCGCCCTGAGCGTAAGGTTCGAGTTCATCGCGCAGCAGTGAGCGCAGAAACGCGGGGCGGAAGGCGTTTTCCGTAAGCAGTGAATGGGTGCGCGCCATGCTCTGGATGCGCGCGCGCAGCTTGGTCTGATAGTCCTCCACGGAAGCCGCGTTCCGGCCGGATAAATTGGCGAGCGCCAGAACCGTCGCGAGATTGTTTTTCACGCGATGATGAAGTTCGCGCACAAGCAGCGACTGGCGCAGTTCCGATTGCTTGCGTGTGGTGATGTCGCGCGCGAAGCCCGTGAGACGATAACCGTTTCCCGATGGGTCGGGCGCGCAGACGCCCTTCACCTGAAGCCAGATCGTCTCACCGTCCGGTCGGATGTAGCGAAACTCAATTGAATACTCGGTCAGTTGTTGGCTGCGAACGTCAACCGCCCGGATAAAGCGCTCTCTGTCAGATGAATGAATGCGTTCGCGCAGATAGCTTCGAGGGCCATGTATCAAATGCGGATCATCGTCGCCCAGGACAACCGCCGCGCTGGCGCTGCGGATGATGTTGGGCTCCTGGTCGTTGTATTCGAACGAATACATCTTCGCCGACACGAGCGCCTTTTCGAGGCGCGCTTCGTTTTCACTCAGCCGGTTTGCCGCTTGCTGCAATTCCTGGCCGACTTCGTTGGCTTCATTGAGCGGCGTGTTGACGCGAGGCACCGGCGCACGTGCGCCGAGTGCGGCGCTCGCTTTCGTCAGCACGCGCAGCGATCGCGAAAGCCGGGCGCCGACGAACCAGGCAAGGGCAAAGCCAAGCAGGATCACGAAGGCGCTGACCAGCCCAATCGTCAACAGGGCGTTTCTGCGCGGCGCGTTAATGACCTCATTCGGCACGCTGGCGGTGGCGCGCCAGCCGGTGATGTTCGAGGTCGCCCATCCGACGAGCGCGCGCTGGCCGTCCAGATTGGTCATGACCTGCGCTCCTTCGCGCGCCGCGCCCAGAACAGCGCCTGGACGTCCTGCAAATTTCTCGCCATCGCGGCTGCGCGCAACCACGATGCCGACCGGGTCCATGATGAGTGCGAGGTGCTGTGCGGGAAGGCGCACATCGCGCAGGAGATTGTCGAAGTAGGGCAAGCCCTGGGAGAGGTTCAAAAGGTAAACGGGCTTGTTATCCTTGATGACAGGAATGACCAGAGTCACGATCTTCTCGCTGTCCACGGGGCTTTCAAACACCCCGGAGACCTGAGCGCGCCCTGTCGCGATCGCCATGCCATCTTCGGCTCTCGCCCCCCCGGGCAGGGGCTGGCCCCACGGCACACGGGGATTGACCAATTGACTGCCGTCCAGATCGCGCAGGATGATATTACGGCCTAGGACAGCGCGCGCGCGTTCAGCGCGAACGTAAAACTCCTCCAGCCCCTGCGGGTCGAACTCCTGCGTCTGCGCCAGAACCTGCATGGCTTCGATGAGGCCAGCAAAGCGGCGGTCCAGCGTGCTCACGATCATTCTGGCTTCGTCGCGCAATTGCTCTTCGAGACGCGTCCGCTCGGCGTCCGCATAGCGCATGAGGAGGTAGCCGGTCGTCAGGAGGGCGGGCGCGGCGACCGCAAGCACCAATGCGGCAAGGTAAACGCGAGCGGGAAAACTCGCCCGGTTTAGCGCGCCAATTTTCCGTATTCGACTATTCTGCAAGGATACGTCTCCAACCGCGACATTGCGACAACCAAGGCGGGAAAGAAAGCGCGGGCGGAACTGTAGCGGGTGAAAATCGTCGGGATATGAGGCGCGCGCGAAGGTCTGGCCCGGCAGGCTCGCGCAGAACACTTGCGCAGAGGGGGCATTGTGCCTTAATTACGTAACAGCCGTCATCGAACCGCGATGGCGAGAGCGAGGATTTACGTGGGCGCACGCGCCGCCATTTTCAAAATCGCCGGACCGCGCAGCGCGCGGATCGCGGTTGCGCGTCTATTTTCCCAGTTGCTTCTTAGACGCCCCTGAGCGTCGACCGGGCATTGGGCCCTGTCGCTCAGGGGTTTACGTCAAGAGCGAATCCCTTCGCGGCGTGAGGCGTTGAGCCCGCCGCTCCCGAGCAGGACAGATCCATGACACAGAACCAGAACCCGGCGCCCGTAGTCTCCAGCAACAAGGATCGTGTGTTCATTTTCGACACGACCTTGCGCGACGGCGAGCAGTCGCCCGGCGCATCCATGACGCTCGAAGAGAAGCTTGAAGTCGCAGACATGCTCGACGCCATGGGCGTGGACATTATCGAGGCTGGCTTTCCCATAGCTTCTGAAGGCGACTTTGAGGCGGTGTCGTCCATCGCCAAGCGCGTGAAGAACGCCACTGTGGCCGGACTTGCCCGTGCGGCGATCAAAGACATCGACCGCTGCGCGGAGGCCGTTAAGCACGCGCGGCGCGGGCGCATCCATACCTTCGTATCCACCTCGCCGCTGCATATGAAATACAAATTGCAGAAGGAGCCCGAGGAAGTGTTGGCGATGGTCACCTCGCAGGTGACGCGCGCGCGCAATTTCGTTGAGGATGTCGAATGGTCGGCGGAAGACGGCACGCGCACCGAGCACGATTTTCTTTGCCGCACGGTGGAAGCAGCCATCAAGGCTGGCGCCACGACAATCAACATCCCCGACACGGTCGGCTACACGACGCCGGACGAATACGAAGCCATTTTCCGCATGGTGCTGAACCGCGTGCCGAACGCCGACAAGGCGATCTTTTCGGTCCATTGCCACAATGATCTCGGCCTCGCCGTCGCCAACACGCTGGCGGGCCTCGCCGGCGGCGCGCGGCAGATCGAGTGCACGATGAACGGCATTGGCGAACGGGCGGGCAACGCGGCGCTCGAAGAAGTCATTATGGCCTTGCGCACGCGCGCCGATGTGCTGCCCTACAGCAACAACATCGACACGACAATGCTGACACGCGCCTCCAAGCTCGTGTCGGGCGTCACCTCGTTTCCGGTGCAGTACAACAAGGCCATCGTGGGCCGGAACGCGTTCGCACATGAAAGCGGCATCCATCAGGACGGCATGCTGAAGAACGCGCAGACCTACGAAATCATGACGCCAGAGAGCGTCGGCGTGTCCAAGACCTCGCTGGTCATGGGCAAGCACTCGGGCAGCCACGCTTTCCGCGAGAAGCTCAAGGAACTGGGCTACACGCTCGGCGACAACCAGCTCAAGGATGCGTTCAAGCGGTTCAAGGATCTCGCCGACCGCAAGAAGATCATCTACGACGAGGATATCGAGGCTCTTGTCGACGACCAGATCGGGCATCAGGGCGAGCGCATCCGCGTCGAGGCGCTGACCGTGATCGCGGGGACGATGGGTCCGCAGACGGCGACTCTGACGCTCGCAATGGATGATCAGCACATGACGAAGCAGGCGATCGGCAATGGTCCGGTCGACGCCATCTTCAATGCGATCAAGGGGCTCATCGCCCATGAGGCGAGGCTGGAATTGTATCAGGTGCACGCCGTAACCGAGGGCACGGACGCGCAGGCGGAAGTCTCTGTTCGCCTGTCAGAAAACGGGCGCTCTGTCACCGGTCGCGGCGCCGACCCCGACACCATGGTCGCCTCCGCGCGCGCTTATGTCGCCGCGCTGGAGAAGCTCATGGCGAAGCGCTTGCGCGGCAAGCCTGAGCCGATGGTTGGCTGACAGAGCGTCGATATCTGAACGACTTTTGAAAACATGTGGCCGCCTTCGGGCGGCCTCAAACGTTTCGGGTAGAGCGATAAGCATGACCTTGACCCTTTAACGGCGCTTCGTGAATGTCGCGACGGGCATCTTGTGCCCCGGGGGTTGGAATTGTGATGCGTTCTGTCTTTATCATTAGCGTCGCGGGCCTTGCCCTCGCCGGGTGCGCGACCGTCACTCGCGGAACCACCAATCAGATGCAAATGGTCTCGGAGCCGACCGGCGTAACGGCGCGCACCTCGCTGGGCCATCAATGCACAACGCCCTGCACGCTGCAGGTCAGCCGCAAGGATGAATTCGCGGTGACTTTCACCATGCCCGGTTATGAGGAGCAAACAGTGCCGGTGAAAACGCAACTGGCAGGGGCGGGCGCTGCGGGCTTTGCAGGCAATTTGCTTGTTGGTGGTGTCGTTGGCATGGGCGTTGACGCAGTCACAGGCTCTACGCTGGAACATGTGCCCAATCCGGTATCGGTGGTCATGACGCCTGTTGCAAAGCCTGCTGCGGCAAGGACCAAACGACCGGTTCGTTCCGCCCCGAGGCCAAGGCCCGCGCCGCCAATGGCTGCGCCTGCCGCCACACCGGGCGCATAGGGTCGTAAGGCTCGCGCCACTATGCCTCAGCGCGCCAATTTGCGGGAAAAGCGGGGCTGGTGGACATGGCGCGCTGGACAGCGCGGGATTGGTTTGCTACATCGCCCTTGCTGGCCCGGACATTGTCCGGGCTTCGCACTTTCGATGGGCGCATAGCTCAGTTGGTAGAGCAGCTGACTCTTAATCAGCGGGTCCCAGGTTCGAGCCCTGGTGCGCCCACCAAAATCCTCCGCTCCGGCGAATAAAGCCTCAAGTCGAGACAAGCTGGCTACAAGCCCGGCCAGTCCGGGAACCCCGATGGCCGACCCAAAGGAGCGCGGCACCGCACGACAATGACTGTTGAGGCGCTCCTCGACGGGGAGGGTGTGCCCAAAAGCGGATGTTTCCGGGCACCGCATCGCGCGCGCGACCGGT
>CANMLK010000021.1 GCA_947498445.1 Beijerinckiaceae bacterium | reverse complement strand
ATCATTTCCGGGATTTTCGGTTTGGACTGGTCGAGGCGGAAGGGATCAAAACGCATTGGATGACATTGGGTCATCATGAAATCTTTGCGCGCTACACATTTAATCGCGAATTCGATGTTAGTGAATTGTCGTTTGCAAAATTCATGGCGCAGATAACTCGCGATGAGCCCGATATCATCGGATTGCCGGTCGTCTGTTCGCGAACATTCCGATTCGCGTCTTTCTACGTGAACAAAAAAAGCGGGATCAAGACGGTCGATGACCTTCGCGGTAAGCGCATCGGATCGCCTGAATGGGCGCATTCGGCCGCCGTATACATGCGGGGCTGGATGCACAACGATTGCAACGTCAAGATTGAGGATGTCCACTGGTGCCAGGCGGGAACAGATGCGCCGGGGCGGGTAGAGAAAGTTGAGCTCAATCTGCCGCCGGGCGTGCGCCTGACCAGGGAAGCAGACAAGTCTCTGTCGGATATGCTTGCCTCGGGAGAGCTCGATTGCTGCATCATCGGACGTCCACCTGCCTGTTTTCAGGCGGGGCATCCTGATGTCGTGCGGCTCTTTCCCGACTACGTGACCAAAGAGGAAGAGTATTTCCAGCGGACAAAAATCTGGCCAATCATGCATCTCATGACGATGAAGCGGAGCATCGCAGACAAGCATCCCTGGGTAGGGAGAAATTTGTATAACGCGTTTCTCGAATCCAAGCAGCGGAGCGTGGAAAGATTGGTCGACATGTCCGTATCGCGTTATCCGCTGCCATGGGGTTCGGCTCACGCTCGTCGCGTGCGCGATCTGCTCGATGGAGATCCATTCCCGTTTGGGATCGATGAAAATAGGGCAAGCATCGAGCAAATGTTGCTCTACGCGTTTCAGCAGGGGATCGCACACAAGCATGTAACGCCAGAGGAAATCTTTCAAGACGGTATTATGACCAAAGTCGTTGTTTAGTCTGACTAGATAGCTGGTCGTTGGTAGGGAAGGGGCGAGCAAAGCTAAGCAAACTCGATAGACGCTTAGCCCCTTTTGCCGTCCTGCCCCAAAGGCGGACGTTCCCAATGCGCTGTACTACGGGTTCAAAGCGGTCTTTTGCCGGACCAGGGAGACGCTTGCGCCGAGCGTCGCGGTGAGACTGGCGTCGTGACACAGTAGGCCTGCGACAAAGTTCAGAATGTCCCGTGGAACCTGCTACGCAGGAACTTCGTGAATTTTCGCACTTTCGCTGGAACGTGCTCATAGTGCGGGTAAACGGCAGTCACCTCACCATGGCTGGACGCGTATTGTGGCAATACATGGACCAGCCGGCCATTCTTAAGGTCTTCGCGAATGCAAAAGGACGGCAGAATGCAGAGCCCTGCCCCGCCGATCACGATTTTCCTCAACGCCAGATAATTTGTGATTGCGATGGCCACTTTGAGTTTAACGGAAACCGCATCGACGCCATCGTTGAACAACCATGCGCCGTGCGTTGTCTGGATCGGATTGATCAAGGCGTCGTGGCTTGCGATATGATTGAGCGTCGTAATGGGTGCATGCTTGTCGAGGTATTTCGGACTTGCGCAAAGCAGCCATTCGAAAGCCGCGATTTTAGTAGGCACGGTCGCCGGGTTGGCCGGATGCGAAATGCAGATGCCGAGATCGAACCCATTCTGATGAAGCTGTATAGGGGTTTTTGTCCCCGCGGCCAGTTCCATTTCTATCACCAGCTCCGGGTTGTGTTCGCGGAATTCTGCGATGGCTCGCGCCATGTGAATTTCACCGAAGGAGCGCGCAGACACGAACCGCAGGACGCCGTGCAAGTTCGTCTTCAAGTCCGCAATCTGGGCCTCTTCGCTTGCCAGGTCGCTCAGGAATTGCGAACACACTGCAAGATAGCGGCGCCCGGCAAAGGTCAGGCTGACATCGCGCGTCGTCCTGTTGAACAGCCGCGCGCCCAGATGGCTTTCGAGTTCCGAAATCTGTCGGCTGACCATCGCGCGCGAAAGCCGCAGCCGTCGTCCAGCCGCCGCAAAGTTCTCAGCGCGCGCTGCCGCAATAAACGTTTCGATCGCCTTGAATCGGTCCACGCGCGTTCCCCCGGACGTCCTGAACAGACTGATTGTTGCATCATAGTAGACACAGCGCAATTCGGCAGTTGTCTGGTTGGCGGTCGGCGCCCGTGTATAAATTACCAGAGATTGACATTGGGAGGATGGCTATATGGCAGTTCGATACGAGAATTTCGTATCGGTCGGTCCCGGCTCGCTTGCCGGCAGATACCTCCGAATGTTCTGGCAACCCGTCTACATCTCTGAACGGCTCGCAGTTGGACGGCCTGCGCCGGTGCGGATCCTTGACGAGAATTTCACGCTTTATCGCGGCGAAGGCGGCTCGGCGCACGTGGTTGCGCCGCATTGCCCGCACCGCGGTTTGACGCTGGCTGTCGGACGTGTTGTGGGCGACAATATCGAATGTTTTTATCATGGCTGGACGTTCTCGGGGCGTGGCCAATGTCTTGCGCAGCCAACGGAAAATCCCGGTTATGCGGACAAGGTTCGCATCGCGAGCTATCCCGTGTGCGAACGCTACGGGCTGATCTTCGCCTATCTCGGCGAAGGCGCGGCGCCCGATTTTCCTGAACTGGATATTTATGACGGCGCCGGACTGGTGCAGAACCGCGCGAGCTTCCGCCCATGGGCATTCTTTGCGCAGATCGAGAACGGCGTTGATGAAACACATTTCAACTTCGTTCACCGGCGCAGCAAGTTCGACGACATCGGCATGAACGCCACGATGCCGACGCTGTCGTGTGAGGAGACAGACTACGGCATGCTTCGAACTGCAACGCGAGGCGACTCGGTTCGCAAGGGTCACTTCCTCATGCCGAATTGGAGTCTCTCCTCCAAATACGAGCATGACGAAGGCTGGACAAATCACGTCGTGTGGCGCGTCCCCGTGGGCGATAACAGCCATATCAGCTTCATGGCCGACACGACTTCAAAAACCGGTGCCGACGCGGACGCCTACCGCCTGGCGCAGGATGGGAAGAAAAAGCGGCGCGCCGCATTGGCGCCCGCGATTGAGACGGTCCAGCAGATTCTTGCAGGCGCTCTGCATGCCGATGACATAGCACCCGACCACCCTGACATTATCATGATCCAGGATGGCGTCGCGTGCATGGGCCAGAAGGCGCATCGGGACCGCGGCGAGGATCTCCTCGGCGCCTCGGATCGTCAGGTAAGCATGGTGCGGCGACTTTGGAACAGGGAATTGACGGCTCTGCGAGACGGCGGCGCTCTCAAGCAATGGCGCGTCCCGCAAGGTCTCACGACAACACGCGGCGTCTAAACACATAGCAATATCTGACAGGGAGAACTGCGATGAAAGTTTCTGAACTCGACAAGCCTTTTGCCGCCGAAGTCACAGGCATTGACCTGTCGCAGCCACTCTCGGACCAGGCGTTCGGCGAAATCCTTGCCGCATGGATGCTCCATCCCATCCTCGCCTTCCGGGATCAGACCCTCGACACGGAGCAGCAGCAGCGTTTTTCCGAGCGCTTTGGCCAGCTCAAGACGCGGCTGAGACAATCGGGCCAACAAGGCGCTACAACGACTCAAAATCCCTACATGATGTTTGTTTCCAACATCAAGGAGAACGGCAAGCTGATCGGTACAAGTCCAGTTGGCGCGCTTAATTTTCATTCTGACTCCTCGTTCGACGAGCGGCCTTCAAAAGCCGGTCTCCTCTATGGGATGGAGATCCCGTCCGTTGGGGGCGACACGCTCTTTGTGGATATGTGCGAGATCTACGACGACCTGCCGCGCGCCATGAAAGAATATTTGAAGGACAAGTGGGCGGTGAACATCCACCTTCCATCGTTGCCGCTTGACCCAACGCAAACGCAGGAAGAGCGAATCCGGACAGCGCGCAGGGCGATTCATCCCATGGTAATTGCGCATCCAGAATCTGGTCGGCCAATTCTTTACGCCAATCGGCATCAGACACATTGCGTCTTCGGCGTACCCGAATCTGAATCCGCTCAGGTGCTGGGAGAATTGTTTGATCGCGTCGACAGCCCGGACGTCCGCTACGCGCACAAATGGCGTACGAACGACCTTGTGCTATGGGACAACAGACGTGCACAACACGGGCGCAGCGACTTCAACCCGACCGAGCGTCGGCTGCTGCGAAGGTTCGCCGTGTTTTGCGAGGCGCGCCCGCGCGCCTTTGATCCGGCATGCGGTCCAGCTCCGCAGGAGATGGCGAACGCTTGATCTGAAGAGATGACCGGGAATCCGGCGATACGGCTTGAAGCTAAAAATAGACCAGGCACAAGGGAGGCAAGTGGATGATGATGCGCAAAGCCGCGACGGCGACCATTTTCATGGCTGGCATGATCACACAAAACATGGCGGCGCACGCGCAATCTGTGCAGGAGTTCTACACCAAACGACTTGTGACGCTCCAAATCGGTTCAGGCGTTGGGGGCGGCTATGATGTGATTGGCAGGCTTTTTGCCCGACACATGGGGAAATTCATCCCCGGGAATCCTACAGTTTCGCCACAGAACGTGCCCGGTGGCGGTAGCCTGCAGTTGGCCAATCAATTCGCCAATATTACGCCACGCAACGGCGCCGTTTTTGGCATTTTCAACACAGGTATGGCGCTGACCCCGCTGTTGACTCCGTCGGCTGCAAAATTCGACCCGCGCAAATTTAATTTCATTGGATCACCTGCGCGCGAAGCGCATGTCCTCATTGTCTGGCACACGGCGCCTGTGCAGAAGGTCGAGGATACATTCAAGCAAGTGCTAACGGTCGCAGCGACTGCGCCTGGCGGCGCCCCTTTTGAATTCCCGCATCTTACAAACACTTTGCTTGGCACCAAGTTCAATGTGATTAAAGGTTATCACAGCAGCCAGCAAAGCAAGCTCGCCATGGAGCGCGAGGAAGTACACGGCATCGCGGGGCACGGCTGGGCGTCTGTCAAGGCGGAATACGGCGAAGACCTTGCAGCGGGGCGCATCAAGGTTGTCGCGGCATTTGGGATGAAGAAGCACAAGGACCTCGAGAATGTCCCGTTGTTTCCAACTGGAAGCACCGAGGAAGAACGCAAATTGTTTGCGCTCATGTATTCCAGGCAGGTGATTGGGCGTCCCTTCGCTGCACCGCAAGATGTGCCCAAAGACCGCCTCGATGCGTTACGCAACGCCTATGCGGCCACTGTTAAAGACGCGAACTTTCTCGCTGAGGCGGCCAAATTCAACATCGATATCGACCCTGTCTACCATGACGAGTTGAACGAGTTGATCGCTGAACTCTATGCAACGCCGCAATCAATTATTGATCGCATGCAGTCGATTTTGAAGGCGGCGAACTAAACCAACGCATGCATGTGCTCTCAAGCGCCGCGAGCGCGACAGACAAAACAGAATGGGGGAAAGATGCCGGTTGCATTCATTACGGGCGGCGCAAGCTGGTTCAGCCGCGAAACGGCCCGCCTGCTGCTCGCCGACAAGTGGAGCGTGGTGCTCAGTGACATCAATATGGAGCACCTGGCGGAAGTCGCCGCTGAACTCGGAAATCCGTCGAGCTTGTCGACGTGCTTCATGGACGTCACCGACCGTGACGCAGTGAAATCCAAGATCGACGCAATTGCGCGCGAGCATGGCAACGTTGACGCGCTGGTGAACGTTGCAGGCGGAACCAACCACCTTGGCATTGTGCGGTTGCCATTTCATGAAACAGACCCGATGTTCTGGGAAAAAGTTATCCGGCCAGGGCTCTATGGCGTGATGCACTGCACGCATGCTGTTGTACCGCACATGATCGCTGCGCGGCGCGGCGGCATTGTATCGGTCGCATCGGGGATGGCGTTGCGCGGACAACCGCGCATGGCTATCTATTCAGCAGTGAAGCACGCCCTCGTCGGCTTCTCGCAGGCTATTGCCCAGGAGGTGGCGCCCCATGGCGTGCGCATGAATACAATTGCTCCAGGCAGCGCCGAATCGCGCTGGCAGCCTGATCTCACCGGGGCGCATGGCGGCCGCGCGTCGCCGCTGGGACACCGCACCAGCGCGGTCGATGTAGCGAATGCAATTCATTTTCTGCTATCAGACAAGGCCGGACACATCACGGGAGCGTGCATGGATCTGTCGGGCGGGACACTGCTGCACTGATAAGGCGCCACGCGCGACCGGAAGGAAAATCTAAAGTGTCTCAGCAAAGTGTGCTTGATAAACCATCCATCGTGTCGCTGAGGGCGAAAGCGGATCAATCGCTTGCGCAACTCGAGGCGACAATCGCCCGTGACCTCGGGACGCTTGAATATCCGTCGCGCGACTGGTTGCCGAAGCGCACGCACGAATCCGGCGCGCATGTATTCGACGTTATCGTTGTCGGAGCGGGCCATTGCGGCGTTACGGCTGCATTCGGACTCAAACGGGAGCGCATTAACAACATCCTTGTTATCGAGCGGTCCGAGCCTGGCAACGAAGGTCCGTGGCAGACTTATGCACGTATGCCGGACCTGCGCACGCGCAAGGCGGTGACCGGCAACGAACTGGGCTACCCGAACCTGACATTCCGGGCCTATTACGAAGCCCGGGAAGGCGTGGAGGGTTACCAGAAACTGCAACGGATCAGCTGCGACGAGTGGACGTGTTACCTTCTCTGGCTGAGACGCGTCCTCGACCTGCCGGTTGAAAACGGCGTCGATCTTGAACGGATTTCGACAGAGGGCGATCTCCTTCGCATCAACGTCAAACGCGACGGCGAAGACGCGACGCTCTATACGCGGCGCGTCATCATGACGTCCGGGCCTTTGTCGATGGGCGGTACCAATATTCCCGCCGAAATCACGCAGGGCCTTTCCGCGCATTGTTACGCCTCGGCCTACGACAATTTCGACATGGAAAAATTGCGCGGCAAGAGAGTCGCTGTTGTCGGGGCAGGCGCGTCCGCTTTCGATAATGCAGGAGCGGCGCTTGAGATGGGGGCCGCCTCCGTCGATCTTCTCGTCCGTCGGCCAAAAATTCCGCCCGTCAGCGTCATTCGCTGGACTGACTGGTCGGGCTTTCTCCTGACCTACGCAGACCTGAATGATGACCAGAAGTGGCGCATGATGCATCAGGTGCAACGCAACGCGGCGCCGCCCACGATACGCGCGTTGAAACGTGTTGAAGCGTTTGAAAACTTCCGCATTCATTTCAATAGCCCCATCGTTGCGGCGCAGATGAAGGGCGATGCGGCCGAGGTCACGACGCCCGCTGCGACCTTTGATTTCGACTTTGTCATTCTGGCGACGGGATTTTCGTTCGACCTTTCGAAATCGCGCGCTCTGACGGAATTCAGCGACAAGATCGCGGTCTGGCGTCATCGTTACGAGCCAAGGGAAAAGGCTTCAGAAAAATATCTGAACTCTCCGTACCTCGGACGAAACTACGAGTTCATGGAGCGCGAGGCCGGGACGGCGCCATGGCTCAAGAATATCTACTGCTACAATCAGGCCTCAACCCTGAGCATGGGACCGACCGGACGCGTGAGCGGCCTCAAATACGGGATCAAGCGGCTCATGGTCGGCGTGTGCGGCGGCTTCATGCGCGAAGACTATGAGCATCACCTGACGTCTGTTAGCGACTATCGCGCCAACGAATTTGAAGATCATCCATGGATGGGCGATCCGTGATCAGGGGAGCTGCACGCCCATTGTGGGTGCGGCGAAAATGCCAATCGGCCTGCGTATTTTTTAAGGTGACGACATGAATGGCAAGCAGACAGCAATCGTTACAGGCGCCGGAAGCGGAATCGGAAACGCAATAGCGCGGCGCCTCGTCGCCGAGGGCTATAATGTCATCGGCGCGGACGTGGCCTGGAAATCGCCCGACACGCCATTCGAGCGCCACGACGTAGACGTGCGCAACTCCGATCAGGTGCGCGACCTGTTTGTATCTGTGGCGCAACGGTGCGGATCGATAGACGTCGCCGTGAACTGCGCCGGCGTCAGCGGACGCTGGCAGGTCGCGACCACGACGGACTCAGAATGGCTTCGCGTGCTCGACATCAATCTCAACGGTACATTCTACGGTATGCGTGAAGCCGCCGTGCACATGATCCGCCAACGCAGCGGCCGGATCATCAATATCGCCTCCAACCGGGGCCTCCATGGCCTCAAGAATGGCGCGCCTTACGCGGCCTCCAAAGGCGGCGTAATAGCACTGACCAAGACGGGCGCCCTTGAACTCGCGCGTGACAACATCGGCGTTTTCGCCATCCTTCCCGGCTCCACGGATACGCCGCTGCTGCGCGGTACGCGGACAGATGCGCAAGTGGACGAGATTGCAAAACGAGGGCTCAACAAGCCTGAGCATGTGGCTGACGCGCTGATGCCGCTGCTTGGGCCAGACGCGCTTGCATTCAACGGCGCCTGTGTGTCGCTGGCGCGACGTACTCTCGACGCCTGATGATGATCTTTACAACTTGCAGGGACTGAAATGCTTACTGTCGCCCAAAGCATCGCCAAGACTTTGAAGGCTTACGGAACGGAAAAGTTCTTCTGCCTTTGCGGTGGAGATCACGAACTCTGGTACGCGCTCGATGACGAGGGGATCGAAATCGTCAATTGCCGCAGCGAGGATGCGGCCGTCTACATGGCGGACGGCTATGCTCGCATGACTGGCAAGCCAGGCTTTGTGTACGGCCAACGCGGCCCCGGCGTTGCGAACGTCGCTGGGTCATTGGCGGACGCCTTCTGGGCCAAGAGCCCTGTCATATCGCTCACCTCTTCCATTTCGCTGACGTCGCGCGACCGGTTCGAATATCAGGAGCTCGATGGCATTCCCCTGCATCAGGGGCTGACAAAGTGGAACAAGGCCTTGTCGTCGCCCGATCGCGCGGCAGCGATGGTGCGCGCCGCGATCCGTATCGCGCTGTCCCCTTCGCCCGGGCCGGTGCATCTGGAAATTCCGGCAGACATGCTCGATCTAGATGCAGGCGATGAGGTGTTTTGTGAAGAGGAATACCGGACGGTCAACAGCTATCGGCAACCACCCGATCTGCATGCCCTGGCCCGCATCCTCGATGGACTTGCCGGCGCGAAGCGACCGCTGATTGTCGCTGGCAAGGGCGTGGTCATTTCGCAGGCCTGGAACGAGCTGACGCGGTTCGCTGAATCAATGTCGATCCCGGTCGCTACGTCGCTCGGCGGCAAGGGAGCGATTGACGAAGCACACCCACTTTCAGTTGGCGTCATCGGCCGCAACTCGCGAAAGATAGCCAACGACTCGGTT
This sequence comes from Beijerinckiaceae bacterium, assembly GCA_947498445.1. Lineage (GTDB taxonomy): Bacteria > Pseudomonadota > Alphaproteobacteria > Rhizobiales > Beijerinckiaceae > Terripilifer. Next base: position 17,074 of record CANMLK010000021.1, on the reverse strand, counting down.
CGCGAGTGCGACGTCGTGCTTGCCATTGGCACGCGACTGGGCGGTCTGGCGACGCACAGGTTTACGCTTCCGTTCGCCGAGAAAACGCTTTTTCATATAGACGCCGATGCGCACATCATAGGCCAAAACTTTCGCACGCAGGCGCGCGTCGTCGCCGACGCAAAACTTGCGCTCGCTGCGGCCGCGGCGCTGGTTGAGCAGAAGGGCGTGGCGCGCGGCGATACGGACTGGTCGAGCTCAATGACTGAACGCGTTCGCCAATGGCGCGGCCATGCGGACCGGCTGCATATCGACCAGAAGGTTGACGGCATCCATCCTGCGGAGGTCATTGCGGCTCTGCGCAGAAACATGGCGCCAAACGATATCATCGGCGCAGACACGGGAGCGCACGGGAGCTGGGTCGGCGCGCTCTTCCCTGTCAGCGCTGGCAAGACAATGATCCGCGCGAACGGTTCGCTCGGATGGGTGTTTCCCGGCGCTCTGGGTACGACACTCGCCAGCCCGGCGGGCCGCGTTGTCGCGGTGACCGGTGATGGCGGGATGCTGTATCACATCGGAGAGTTCGAGACGGCGATGCGCCTTGGCATTCCCACCGTCGTGGTCGTGCTCAACAATGCCTGTCTTGCTTCCGAGTATCACACCCAGAAGTCGCATCAGCGCGTGGTGAAATCGGTTCTCGATTTCCGCGATGTCGACTTCGCCAGCGTTGCACGCTCGTTTGGTGCGTGGGGGCGCACAGTCGAAAACTCCGGCGATCTGGACAGCGCTATCATCGAAGCCCTTGCGCAGAATGGCCCCGCGCTCATTGACGTCAAAGTGAGCCGCGAGGCTCGCTCGCCATCCGCCAACCGCGACAAGACGCGTCTGGTATAACTCATTTTAATTTATTCGCACGCGCGCGGAGAGCCCCATGTATCGAATGTATGATTGCGACTTCAAATGGCCGAACGGCGCCAATATTGCCGTCGTCTTCAATATGTCATGGGAGACGCCGGAACATGCGGTGGGTGCGCGCCCCAACGCAAAGTATAAACGCGCGATGCGGCCAATCTATGAAGCCGCGTTTGCGGACACAGGCGGCGTCCAGCGGCTTGTCGATCTTTGGGATCGAATGGAGATTCCGACAAGCTGTTACGTCGACGGGCTGACCGTCGAGATGTTCCCGCGCCTTGCTAAGGACGTGGCTGATCGAGGTCACGAATTTATCGTGCAAGGATGGACGCACGAGCTTCTTTACGACATGACGGTCGAAGAGCAGGCAGCCACGATTGCGCGCACCAACGCTGCTATTCTTGCGAGCACGGGCAAACGCGCATTCGGCTTTTCAAGCGCTGGTGGACACCTGACGGCGGAGACTTTCTCCATTCTTGCCGATCAGGGCTTCACCTATTCCTGCGGTCTGCGCAACGCGGAAGTGCCCTTCATCATCCGGTCGGACAAGGGCAAGCTCGTTGGCATGACGAGCTACGCCGTCTCCGATACGCCGACGGCGCGCTCTACACTTACGCCGCGCGATGTTATGCAGATGTGGCAGGATTACTTCGACGTTCTCTACGAGGAAGGTCGGCGTGGCTTTCCCAAAATGCTTGCCTACGGGTCGCATCCGGCTCACGCTCACGGCCACCGGATCAAGCCGCTTGAAGATGTCATTCGCTACGTCAAGAGCAAGGAAAAAGTGTGGATCACAACGCGGGGCGAGATCGCCCGTTGGGTGCTCGACAATTATCCTGAAATGGATCTTGCAAGTTTTTATCCGGAGGCGCCAAACTCCGACCGGATCTATGGCCTGGGGATCGGACTTGGCGGCCAAGAAGCGATCCGCAAGGCGCACAGCTATCGTGCGGGTTGAATAGACAGGGAGGGTTCAAATTGAAGCTCTATGGTTCACATAGAAGTCCTTACGTCCAAAAGGTCCGGGTCTTCATCAGGGAGAAGGGAATCCCTTGTGACTTTCTGGACGTCAGACCTGCTTCGGCGGAGGTCGTTGCGCTGAATCCTTTGTCTCAGATACCGACGCTTGAACTCGACAACGGCTCGGGCATTTTCGACTCCACCGTGATCGTTGACTACATAGATGGCGCGTGGCCGGAGCGTCCGCTCATCCCGCAAGCGTTCGCAGAGCGCATTGAGGTGAGGCGTTGGGAGGCATTGTGCGACGGCATGGCGGATTCTGCCCGTATGATCAAATATGAAGCAAGCGCCGATGCAACTTCCCGAAAAGGCGCCGACTATTTTGCCAAGCACCAGGGCAAGGTTGATCGCGGAATGCTCTTTATTGATGCTGCGATTGCAGGTCGAAAATATTGCGTGGGAAATAGTCTGACACTCGCGGACGTGGCGTTTGCGGCCGCTTACGCCTACATCACGCAAAACCTGCCCGAGATGTCGATCCTCGGACAGACGCCAGCTGCACGCGCCCATGCAGAATCGCTTTTTGCGCGTCCTTCATTTTCCATCCTGGTTTAACAGACGATGCGACGCGTCAGCGTCATCCATCCGAACCCATGTATGTCTTCGCCCGCTCGATAATTACGGCGGGCGCAGCCATCATCTCGCTGACGATGGCTTGCGCCTCTTCGCCGCTCATCGCTTTAATATCAAGTTTCAACTTGTCCGCGTCAGCTTGAAAATCCGGGTCCTGCATGGTCGCCATAAAGGCGCCCCGCAGGATGGACACGCGATCGGGCGGCGTGCCCTGCGCAGCGATGATCGGCCGCGCAACTTCATCCGATGAAAGCATGAATTGAATAAGCTGCCGATCTTGCGCGCTGCGCGCGAAGTCGGCGAGCAACGGCGTCTGCGCAAGATCCGCGTGGCGCTTTCGTCCACCCTGCGCGAGGGAAATGATCTTGCGCTCCGCAATCCAGTCAGGCTTCTGCGATTTCCAGCCAGCCCAACTCTGCGTGACGCGGCCGGCAATCTCGCCCCGTTCCATCGCAAGATAGATTTCAGAACCGCCCGGGTAGCCGGGCACTACTTTGAATTTGGCGCCCAGAAGCGCATTCAGCATCAGCGGCATCTGAACGGACGCGGAGCCGCCGCCGGTCCCGCCAACGATGAATTCCTTGTTGAAGACGTCGGCGAACGATTTGATGGGGGAAGCGCTCCAAGACATGACCACGATTGGCGATGCGGACGTGTTGCCGATGAAGTGGAGCTTGGACATGTCAAATTCGACGCCGGACTTCTTGAACAATTGCGAAAGCGGAATCTGCTGCTGGAGCGCGGCCAGAGCTGTGCCGTCCTGCGCGGCGACATTGTAAAGCCAGTTGGCGCCGCGCAATCCGCCAGCGCCCGGCATGTTCTGCACCACGAACTTCGGCGCGCCCGGAATATGCCGCGTCATGTGCCGCGCCAGCAGACGCGCGCGCGTATCGTAATCACCGCCGCTGCTGGTCGACACAACGAGCGTGATCGTCTTGCCGCGATAGAAATCCGCCGGTTCCTGCGCGAAGCCAACGGATGCAAGAGAGAGCAGAGCGCCGCCGACCAGCAGCAGCGAGCGGAGCAAAGGCCGCAGCGCTGACGAGTTAACTCTAGGGCTCGTGTCCGGCGTCATCTTCCGAGCACTAGCCTGGCGCCGACGACCGACAGCCACATGCCCGTTCTGCGCTGCGCACATACGCTCCTCCCACATTTTGCAAGAGCGTATGACCTTTCCAAATCTGCTTCAAGCGAACCTCGCACTGCCGGCGAGGAGAAGACTATTGCGCCGTGTTGATGGCGCCCTTCACCCGTTCGACCAGATCGGGCGCAAGCCTGTAGGCGGCCGCGACAAGCCCCTCGATCTCTTCGCCTTTGACGAGGCTGATGTCGAGCTTCTGCGTGGCGGCTTCTTTCAACAAGGCTGGATCGGCGATGGCCGCTTCAAACGCTATGCGCAAGGCTGCAACGCGATCCTTGGGAACTTCGGGCGCGGCGAATACCGGCCGGGCCATTTCATAGCGGGCGATGATGGCTTTCAGCACATCCTTGTCCTGTTCGTTTTGCGCGAGGTCGATCAGCAACGGCACGTTGGGCAAGTCAGGATGTTTCGCAAGGCCAACCTGTACAAGAAACTTGATGCGGTTCGCCTCGAGCAGGTGTGACGCGTTCACGCGCAGGCTCGCCATGGGCATGCCGGCAAGGCCGTCGATCTCCTTCTGCTCAAGCGCGACAATCAGCGAAGCCGTGCTGCCGGGATATCCATGAATGATCTCTATACGCGTATCAAAAACGCGGTTGAGCATCAAAGCGAGAATGGCGTTGTCGGTGCTTGGCGCGCTCGCCCCAAAGCGCAGCGGCTTCGTGCGCAACTCGTCGAAGGTCGTGACGCCCGTGTCACTCATGACGAAGGGAATGAAGTTTTCCCGCGACGCGCTGCCGATCCAGTTAAATCTCAAGGCATCGAAGCGCGCGGTTTTTCCACCCGGCGACAGCGTGTGAAATAGCGGCTCGAATGCGACGTTGTTCTGGCAGGCGCCCAGCACAGTGCCGTCCTTGGGCGCAACATTGTAGACGAAGTTCGTCATGTTGAGGCTGCCGGCACCCGGCATGTTCTGCACCACAACGGTCGGACCGCCGGGGATGTGTCGCCCGATATGCCGGGCGACGAGCCGCGCGTAACTGTCGTATCCCCCGCCCGTTCCCGAACCAACAACCAGATTGATCTGCTTGCCTTTGTAAAAATCTTCCACGCTCTGCGCGCGCGCGGCGCCCATGCAGGTTGTCGCACAAAGCAGACCCGCGAAGCCTGCGGACAGAATGGATCTCATCATTTCAGTCTCCTCCTGCGCGGCGCGTTTGCGCCAGCAATGGCAACACTTGTGACCCGAAGCGTTGCAAACCTTCGCCCATGGGCGTGAAGCGCAACATCAGCCGATCAATACCAGCCTCTTCCAGTTTGTGGATGCGCTCTGCGACAACTTGCGGCGTCCCGACAAGCCCGGCGCCAAGCGAATTGGCGATTCGATCCGCATTCTGGGGGTCTTCGATGAAGTCCGCGACTGCAATCGCCTTCTCCATCGTATCTTCGCACACGACCAGCGGGTTCAGTCCAAATCCAATGCTGCGACCCGCGCGCTCGCAGACATTGGCCATGTCTGAAACGTCGTCGCGGATTTTTTGCAGATTTTGCTCGAAATTTTTGTAGCCCGGTTTGTACTCGGCAAACCACGCGTCGCAATGCTCGGCGATAATGCGCTTTCCTGTCGCCGCGCGGCTGGCGGCGTACATCGGCGGCGTGTGCTTGCGGAAGGGTTTGACCTGAACCTTCCCCTGTTCAGGCACAGTGACTTTCTGCTTTCTGTTGGCGAGCGCGGCGGAAATATCGACCTGATAAAATTCGCCCGAGAAGCGAAAATCAGGATCGGTCCACAAGCCTTTCATCACGAGGATGTATTCTTCCATCCGGCGATAGCGTGTTTCAGGATCTGCGATCCATCCGCCATTGCTGAAGAGCTGGAATTCTTCGACCCAATGGCCATTCACGATGTTGATGGCGCAGCGTCCACCACTGATGCGGTCGAGCGACGCGCCCATTTTCGCGACAACCTGCGGCGACGTCATGCCCGGATGCACGGCGATCATCATCTCGATTGTGCTTGTGCGCATGGCCAGCGCTGTCGCGAGGGTCCAGGCGTCAAGGTCGGCCCCCAGAAACCGCTGCGCGATGAGGGTATTGTCGAAGCCGAATCTTTCAGCCTGCTGGATGATGTCCACTGCGAAATCGAAGGCCTCGTCGCCCCCGATGTCACTGTTGTTCTCATGGCTTACAAGCGCCCGCGTCATGCGCTCTTCGGTTCGGATGACGTGGGGAACGGGCGTCCATAAGCCAAATTTCACGTCTGGTCGTCCTGCAAAAGGGGCTCGTGCTGCAGCCGGGCAGCGAGTTCCGCGCCCTCGTTGCGGGCGCGCCCGGTTGCAAGCTAAGCTTCCCCATCATCGTAGCGGTGAACTGCGAATCGGTAAAACGCGTGTCTTCGCGGCCCACGCCGCGACGAGCAAAATTGCCTGATGACAACGCAATTCGGATATGTATGAACAGTTTACCAAAAGCACTTACGCGGGGGTTTGACTTGCGCCTGTCCATTTTAGCCATCGGCCTGCTCGGTTCAGTTAGCGCTTCCGCCGCTGATCTCGCATCGAGGGGGCCGGCCCCGGAAGCGTCGGCGGCCATCGAAATTCCCGGTGACATTTTCGGGTTCACCTCGGCGACCGACACCGGCGGGGTTGGCGACAAGGGAATTGGTCTGGAAAACGACGCAGCTTTTGGCGCTCGCAGCGGCCTTTATTTGCTGTTCACCCAGAAGCTGGAGCTTGGGTACACAATCGCCGAGAACTGGTCCGTTGCGGGCTCCATTTTCGGCGCCTATCACAACATCAGGAATGTCCCGACGATCCCGTTCAATGTCTCCGGCTATCGGTTCGATGGTCTCTCAGTTGAGGTTCGCCATCGCATACTTGAGCGCACGGCTGCCCAGCCATTCGCGATCACGCTGGCGGTCGAGCCACGCTGGGCCCGTTTCGATGGCGACGGTGTGCGCGGCGACGCGCTGGGCGTCGAAGCAAAATTTCAGGTCGATGCGCCCATTACCAACAGGCTCTTCTGGGCGATGAACGCCAACTTCGCGACCGCCGGTCAGCAGGACAACGGGACGAATCGCTGGTCTTCATCGTCTGGCTCGACTGTCTCCACCGCGCTGGCCTATTCGCTGATGGACGGAAAGCTATTCATCGGCGCCGAGCTTCGCTGGCTCCAGGGCTACGAAAACACGTTTTTTGGCAAGCGTACGGAGTACGGAATTTTCATCGGGCCGACGCTGCAGGCGAAGGTCGCCGACAACGTCTCCCTCAACTTCACCATTCAGCCCCAGATCGCGGGCAAGGTGGATGGCGTGCCGAAAAATCTGGCGCTGGACCCAATGGACCGGGCGCTGGCGCGCGTGAAGATTGCCGTGGGCTTCTAGCAAGCAGCCGGCGGCTTTGCGGCCGCCGGCGTTTCATACTTATTTCTGGTCGCTGGCGAGGCGCTCAAGGATCGGCCGCCACATGTCCTGCTCGGACTTGGCGAACGCAATAACCTGATCCGGCGTCATGTCGCCGGGGAACGAGCCCAGTTGCAGGAAACGCGAGACGACTTCCTCCCGCGCCAGAGCTATCTTCAGGTCGGCGCCAAGCTTCTTGATAATGTCGGGCGGCGTGCCGACCGGAGCGAGCATCACGTTCCAGCCGCCGGAGCGAAAGCCGGGAAGTGTTTCGGCGACCGCCGGCAACTTGTCAAAGCCCGGCACGCGCTTGTCGGACGTTACAGCGATCCCGTGAATCAAATTGCCCTCAATAGCGCCGCCCACGCCGGGATAACCGTCGAGGACGATGCCGACGCGTCCAGAAGTGACGTCGTTCATCGCCGCCGCAGGGCCTCCTGCGTAAGGGACGTAAGTGAGCTTCACGCCCGCCATCTCCTGGAAAAGTTCCATCGTGATGTGTGTGATGCGGCCGCGCCCCGTCGCCGCGAAGGACACGTCGCCCGGTTTCTGCTTGGCAAGCGCGATCAGTTCTGGAACCGTCTTCACGCCGAGCTTGTGGGAAACGCCAACGAACATCGGCTGTGTCATCACGAGGCCGATGGGTAGAAAATCCGTCGGCAGTTCGATCGGAAGGTTGGGCGAAACGCCAGGCGCGCCCCGGATCGCGAGGAAGGTCGAGGCAGCCGGCATGTAGAGCGTGTACCCGTCAGGCGCGGCCTGTTTGGCGACGCCCGCGGAAATGCCCCCGCCGGCGCCGGGGTGGTTGGCGACAACCGCCTGCTGCCCCCAGATGCGCCCGAGCTGTTCGGCCACGACGCGGATAATCACGTCATTGGAGCTGCCCGCCGCCGAATCCGAGATGAGTCGAACGGGCTTTGTCGGGTGCGATTGGGCTGACGCATCTCCCATGAGCGGAAGGCCTGCGGACACGGCCACAAGCGCAGCCATTGTCATCGTCTGCAATTGACGGACGATCATGTTTGTTTCCCCCAAGGTGTTGCCGCGAGTTGCGCTCCACAGCTAGCGGGTTTTTATCCGCCCGCAACTGCGCAATGGAAACGTTCAGCGAGCTGTGGACCATGCGGCGGCGGCGCGCACCCAGTCTGGCAGAACGCTCCAGTTCACCACGCTCTCAAGGCTGAGCGCAAGCAGAATAGCGCCTACGAGCGAGATGCAAGTGCCGACGACGAGCCGCCAGCTGAAGATTTCATGCTCCCTGTTCATTATCCAGCCGAACAGCATTCGGAAAATAAGCGAAAGACGCTGGATTGGCGAAACGACGCTGACAGGCGCGACCGATAGCGCCAGATAACGCAGCATCTGCGAGACGCCGACGAGCAGGCCCGCAAACAGGAACCACTTTGCGTTCGTGCGTTCAATGTTCGTGACGTTGCGCAGATTTCCCGTTCCAAGGATGACGGCGACGACGACGAGGGTCGCCGCCAGATACGAGATCGTCCCACCCGCCAGACTTGCGCCCGGCCCGCTGCCCTCAAGCGCGCTCTTGATGAGGACGGGGCTGCAGCCATACCCCAGCGCTGAGAGGCCAGCGAAGAGGTATCCCTCCGCATAAAGCGGCGTGAATGTCGGCTTCGCGGCGCCGGGCTTTTTCTCTTTCTTCTTGCCGACCTCGACGATGACGAGCGGGCCGCAGAGAACGAGAATGATGCCGAAGATTTTCAAGCCCGTAAGATTTTCGCCTAGCAGGAAGACAGCGAGGAAGAGCGCAATGAGCACGCTCGATTCCTGCAGCGGTCCGGCAAGGTTGGAGCCAATGGCCTTCACTGCGCGATAATTGCAGTAGCGACCCCATGCAAAATGGAGAACGCCTGCAAGCGCAAAGTAAAAATACGCCTTGGCCGAAAATTCGAGGAAATAGCCAAGGCCGCCTGTGACGACAGCGCCAAGGAAGAACATCGGCACGCCGATCGGCACCGAGATCGACATGGCCTGGAATACGGACCCTGTCAGAACGCCGCGTCGTGCGAAGGCGTTGTTCAGCGCAAAAGTCGCAGCCGAACAGAGCGCCAGAAAAGCCCCCAGCATCGTATCCCCCCGTTTGTTGGGGTCGGTATACGCCGCTGTGCGGTTGTGTCGAGCCCGGGAGCGCGCCGCAAAAAGAAAAGGCGGCCATCAAGGCCGCCTTTTCAGCGAAACCAGTTCAGGTTCAATCCTGCTTTTGCAGCTTGATGATCTGCTCGATGATTGCGGGCGGGGCCTTGTAGGCCTCTTCAATAAGCGCGAGCACTTGCTCGCCTGAGCGGGGCGTATCAGCGCCAAGTTGTAACTTGGCCTGCTCCGCCATGAACTCGGCGTCCGTAATTGCGGCTCTAAACGCCTTGCGCATCGCAGCTACGCGATCAGCGGGCGTTTCAGGCGGCAACAGATAGGGACGGCCCGTGCCCAGCGGCGCGACGGCCACGCGCCACAAGGCGCGCTCTTCGTTCGTCTTCAGGAGATCGAAGATGAACGGCACGTTCGGAATCTGCGGTTCCTTCTCCGCGCCGTACTGGACGAGAAGGTTGACCTTCTTCTCCGGTATCCACGTTGGGCGCGTCGCCATCAGGCTGTTGTAGAAGGCGCTGGGATATCCATCCAGCTCGCCCCGCTCCATCGCTACGAGCGCGTCGTTCTGACCGGGATATCCGACGATCATGCGCAGCTTGACGCCGAGCGTGTAATTCATCAGCCGCCCGTAAAAGCTTGGCGTTGAATTGGCGCCCGATGACCCCAGCTTCAGCTCGATGGTTCGGGCCTGCTCAATGGTCTTGGCCGCGGCGCCCGCCCACACGGTCAGCAATCCGGTCTCGACGCTTGGCGAGCCAAGCCAGTTGAACTTGCGCGCGTCGTAATTGGCTTGCTTGGTTCCAAACAGCGGCTCAAAGGGCGTGTTGTTCTGCACAGCGCCGATGATCGACCCGTCGCGCGCCGCAACAGTGTAGAGATGATTTGTCGCCGTGATGCCGCCAGCGCCGGGCATGTTGCGAACCACGACGGCCGGATTCCCCGGAATTTGCTTCGGCAGGTGCCGCGCGACAAGCCGCGCCAGCGTGTCGTAGCCGCCGCCAGTGGCGGAGCTGACCACGAGGCCGACGGTCTTGCCCTTGTAGAAATCTTCTATCGCGTCCGCCATTGCGCCGGTCGCGCAGCTGGCCGTCAAAAGCGTCAATGCGGCACCCTGTAGAATTTTTCTCATGTTCAAAGTGCGAATCCCATTGTTTGCGTCGGCCGGAACTTAAAAGGGGCAACGCGGCGATACAAGCCGGACATGACGTCACGTCGCCTTTAAGAGGAGCAAATTGCTCAAGATTTTGCCTCAATGCCACCCTTGAACGCGAGATATCCGCCATCAATCAGCAAGTCCGCGCCTGTCATGAACGACGATTCGTCGCTGGCGAGAAACACTGCGCCGGATGCAATTTCATCAACGGTGCCGGTTCGCCGGAGAAGGTAGAGCGGACCACGCGCCTTGTTCGCCACTTCACGCGTTCCAAACCGCCGCAGGGAGCGCGCCGTATCGATGGCGCCCGGCGAGAGCGAATTGACGCGGATGCCATCGTCTGCATGGTCGCACGCCAGACACGTGGTCAAGCGGATCAACGCCGCCTTCGTTGTCGAATAGGGCGCGCGTTTGGGCACACCGATCTGACCAAGCTGCGAGGCAATATTGATGATCGATCCGCCGCCCGCATCGCGAATCTGCGGCACGGCGTATTTGCTCATCAAAAATGGCCCCGTGAGATTGACGGCGAGCGCCTTGTTCCAATCCTCGAACGAGATCGTTTCGACAGTGCCGTCCGGCGTCACGGCGGCGGCCACATTGACCAGCGTCGTAAGTTTACCAAAGCGCGTGATCGTCGCGTCCACGGCCGCGCTGCAGGACTTTGGGTCCGACACGTCGAGCAAGACGGCAAGCGCCTGTCCGCCCGATTCTGTGATGGACTTCGCCGTCGCCTTCGCAGCCTCGAAGTTGACGTCGCCGACGACAACGTCTGCGCCTTCCTCCGAAAACCGGCGAGCGATGGCGCTGGCGATTTCGCCGCCGCCGCCCGTGATCAACGCCGTACAACCGGCAAGTTTTTTGCCTTCATTGAGATCGTGGGTCACTCGTCACTCCCAGCTTCCAGATGATGAATTCATGTCTCGTCGGCGTCGATGTTAGTGCTTTGCGGCGCTCGTGCAACAGGCCTACAATCGAACCGGAAACAGTGATCAGCGCCAATACACAAGAGGAACATTCATGGCGAAAATCTCACGACTCGACCCCGCACTATCGGCTGCGCGCACCGGCCTGATCATGTTCGATGCGTTGAATGGCTATCTGCATCCCAGCGATCCGAAGAAAGTCGCGTTTCTGGCCGAGCGAAACATCGTTCCCAATATGCAACGGCTGGTGGCGGGCGCCCGCAAGGTTGGGTTGACCGCGTTTTATCCCAGTGGCTCGCACGCTGAAGATGATTCCGACACCGTGGCTCGCCTCACAGACACCGACATGGAGCTGGGCTCGGGCGGTGACGCGAGCAGCCCCATCAAGCCGCGTTTCTTCAAGGGTTCGAAAGACGCTGAGGTTGCGCCGGAAGTTGCGCCTGCGTCGGGCGACGTGTTCGTGCCGAAGAATCGCTGGAACTCGTTTTTCCAGACCAATCTTGATTTGCAATTGCGCGTGCGCAGCATAAACACAATCATCATCTGCGGCGGCTCGACGGATGTGGGCATCGCCAGCACCGTATTTGCGGCGCGCGATCTCGACTATGGAATTGTTGTCATTTCCGACGCCTGCTATTCGGCGCGCGGCAACAACAACGAATTTTTTCTGACCCGCGTATTCCCGCGCATGGGTCGCGTGATGACGGTCGATCAGGCCGTCGCCCTTATGTGTCCCTGAGGAGTGTTTGAGCATGTCGATCAAGACTGAAGATGTTGTCTGCGGCAATGGAATGCCTGCAGTCATTGCATATCCTGCCGATGCGTCCGGCAAACTCCCTGTCGTCGTGCTGATGCATGAACGCTATGGCCTGGTGCAGCACACCAAGGATCAGGCCGCGCGGTGCGCCCGCGATGGCTACGTCGTCATCGCGCCGAATTTCTTCTTCCGCCATCCCGATCAGGTGGCGCTCAACAAGGGCGATTCCCGTTACGATTTGACCGATACGGAGTCGAACGAACTCATGGCCGCGGCGCTGGCGACCATCGCGCAAAATTCGAAAGCGGACATGGGCCGCGTCGCCATCGCCGGCTACTGCCAGACGGGACGCCATCCGATGGTGTTCGCCGCGAAAAACAAGATCGCCGCTGCGGTCGTATGGTACGGCGGTGCAGCCAAGCGCGAGTGGGATGTCACCCCGACGCAGGCAGAGCCGCTCGCCGATCTGATCGCGACGATGGACTGCCCGGTGTTTGCGGCGTTCGGCGCCGAGGATCACATCATCTCGGTCGAGGACGTGCGCCGCTTGCGCAACACGCTCGAGGACAAGAACAAGAGCTACGACATTCACATCTACGCCGGCGCGCCGCACGGCTGGCTCAACGACACGATGCCGGGCCGATATCGCAAGCCGCAGGCGGACGCTGCATGGGCTGCGCAGCAGGCGTTTCTCTCCAAGGTGATGTCAGGCGCCGTAAAGAGCGACATCATCAGCTGGACCTTCGAATGCGAGAAGTCCACCAGCTATGATTTCTCAAAGAATGTTCGCCTCGAGTAGTGGCGTAATACATCGCTCAAAAAGAAACGCCGACCGCGAGGCCGGCGTTTGCATTTGGATGGCGCAGTTCTTTAGGCGAGGCCGGCGCGCAGACGATCTGGGGTAAACGGACCTTGGCGCAAACGCACGCCCGTTGCGTCGTAGATCGCGTTCGCAACAGCGGCGACGACCGGACGCATGGCGCCTTCGCCTGCGCCTGTCGGACGCTGGTTCGGGCGATTGAGAAGGACCACCTCCACAGTTGCGGGCGCGTCGCCGATCTCGAGGATCGGGTAGCCTTCCCAGTCGACGCTCGTCACGTTGCGCGTGTCGAACTTCACTTCCTCGAAGAGCGAGCGGCTGAAGGCCTGCAAAATGTTGCCTTCAATCGTCTGCGTCAGGAGCTGCGGATTGATGATGATGCCGCAATCGTGTGAAACAACGAAGCGCTTGCCGCGCACGCGGCCGGTCTTCATGTTCACCTCGACTTCGGCGATCACCGCCACGCGCGTTCCCGCGCGCGTCGAATAGCCGATGCCCTGCCCCGTCGCCAGATCGCCCGTCTGGACGCGTCGCGCGGCGGTGCGCTTCTGCCATCCGGCCTTTTCGGCAGCGGCCTTGATCAGCTCCTGATCGCGCGCGTCGGAGACGTATCGCAAGCGGAACTCGATAGGATCGGTTTTCGTCGCGAACGCAACTTCATCCATGAAGCTCTCGTTCGCGAAGTGGATCTCCGGCCCCAGCGGATCGCGCAGATGCGACGTGCGCAACGGCGACATGCTCGCGAGGAAAGGCGCGACCACATCCCACGTCTGCTGTTTTACGGGGAAGCGGTAGGACTCCGAGGGCGTGCCGTAGGTGTGCCCGGGCTTCAGCGGCGCCCCGATCAGCTGACCTGCGAGCGTGTGGCCCGGGAAGCTCTCGTTCGAGTTGACGTCCAGACGATCAAAGCCCTTCGAATGGAAATGCCAGGCGACAATCTTTCCTTCCTTGTCCAGACCAGCGCGAACGGTGTGGACCGACGCGGGGGCCTTCGGGTCCCATCCGGTGCCTTCGTTGCGCATGGACTGGAACCGCACCGGCTTGCCGACTGCTTTCGACATGACCGCCGCCGCCGCCGCCGCATCACCGGCGTCGTTGCGACCATATGAGCCCGGTCCCGGAAGCCAGATGCCACGCACCTGATCGGGCTTGAGGCCAAGGATCGCAGCCACGCCGTCCGCTGTGTAATGGGGCTTCTGCGAGCCCGTCCACACGCGCGTCACGCCGTTCGGCTGGTAGTCTACGACAGAGCAGGCAGGCCCCATGCTGGCGTGCGACTGAAAAGGCCATTCGTACGTGGCTTCAATGATGCGGTCAGCGGCCTTGAATGCGGCGTCGACCTTCTCGGGCTCCTTGATGTTCGTGTTGGCGCCGCCAGATGCAACGGGCTTTGCCGCGCGGATGTGGTTGTAAAGCTCCTTCTGCTCGGGGAAGGGCGGCTTCACATCAGACCACGTCACCTTGAGTATGTCGGCGGCTTTCACCGCGTCCCATTCCTTGGGCGCGACGACGGCGAGGAACGCCTTTTCACGTACGATCTGCACGCCCGGAATGCTCTTGATGGAGCTTTCGTCGACGCTGACCGGCGATGCGCCCGCAACTGGCGGCAGCACCATGCGGCCGTGCAGCATACCCGGCAGACGCACGTCGCTGACGAAGTCCTGCGTGCCGTTGATCTTGCCCGCAACGTCGCGGCGCGGCGCAGAGGTTCCGATGACTTTGTAGTCCTTCGGGTCTTTCAGCTTGGCGATGGTCTTGATCGCCAGCGTATTGCCCTTCTCGCCGTTCCACTCGACTTCCGCGTCGAACCAGCGGCCGCCAATCAGTTCGCCGTAGCTCACCTTCTTGGCGGAATCGTTGATGGCGATAATGACGCCGTTCTCAACCTTCAGGTCGCCTTCGGCTACGCCAAGGCGCTGGGCGGCCAGCTGCACCAGAAGACGCCGCGCTTCGGCTGCCGCGTTGCGCAAGGTGACGCCGCCTGCCGAAATGCCGTTTGAGCTTGAGGCGCCGCCCTGGTTGAGGGTAAGCGCCGTATCGCCCATCACGATGGAGACGCGCTCAGCTGGAAGGTCGAGTTCTTCAGCCACCATTTGTGCGACGCCGGTGTCGGTGCCCTGGCCCATGTCCATCTTGCCGTAATAGGCGGTCGCGCCGCCGTTCTGGTCGATGGAGATGTACGAGGCGAGTTTGCGGGCGTCGAGCGGGGGCCGCTTGTCGAGGCCGATGGTCTGCGCGCGGGCAGTCACGCCGGGCATGAGAACAGTTACGGTGAGTGCGCCTGCGCCAAACAGGGCCTGGCGACGATTGATCTGATGATTCATGGAATCGCTCCTCAAGCCGCAGACGCGCGCTTGACAGCGCGAACGATGGACATGTGGGTGGCGCAGCGGCACTTCAGCCCTGCGAAGGCCTCTTCAATCTGCGCATCGGTTGGCTTGGGCGTCTTGTCCAGAAGCGCAACGGTCGTCATCACCCAGCCGTTCATGCAATAGCCGCATTGCGGCACCTGCTCGGTGATGAAAGCTTCCTGCACCTTGTGTGGCTTGCCGTTTTGCACGAGGCCGGCCAGCGTCGTGATCTTGCTCGTTGCGAGCGAATCCACGGGCGTTACGCAGGAGCGGATCGGCTGTCCATCCACGAGCACCGTGCAGGCGCCGCATTGGGCTTTGCCGCAGCCAAATTTGGGATTGTTAAGGCCGAGGTCGTCGCGCAGCGCGTAAAGAAGCGGCATATCTGGGTCCGCCTCGAACGTGTGCGACTTGCCATCGACATTGAGTGCGATGCGCTTGGTCACGGAGTTCCTCCATTGTTGCTGGCGCGCCGGCCGCAATTTGATGCGACTTCAATTCGCCTGCGTTCCCTCGACGCGCTCCGGTTTGCCGGATACAGGCATTGTGCATGGGCGCGGCGGAACGTCCAGCCTTCAAATGAGAACAATTCCAAATACGTCGCTCACACAGTTTCGCCTGCGCCAGTTGCATAGTCGCTCGCGCCCCATGCGCCGGGATGTCGACGCGCAACCGCCCGCAGATCGGCGACTTCAAAACAGCCAAGCTGTCCCATCGCAGCGCGCAGGTCTTCCTTGAGGATGTTGATGAAGTGGGGTGGTCCCTGTTCGCCCAGCGCGCCCAGACTCCACAAGAACGCCTTGCCCGCGAAGGCCGCGTCTGCGCCAAGCGCAATGGCCCTCGCGGCGTCGACACCCGAACGCACGCCAGAATCAAGAATGAGCGTCGCGCGACCCGCAACTTCCGCAGCAATCGCGGGCAGCGCGTCGATGGCGGCGGGCAGGGCGTCGATCTGGCGTCCCCCGTGATTGGTGACGAACAGTCCGTCGACGCCGAGCGCCAGAGCGCGGCGTGCGTCGGCGGGGTGCAGCACGCCCTTGAGCACGAGCGGGCCTTTCCACACATCGCGATAGCGCGCGATCTCGTCCCATGTAAAAGCGCCGCCCGATTCGCGCCTGATGAACGCCGCAGCCTCCGCCAGCGAGGCGTTCGGCTTCATGTAAGGCGCCAGCGACGCGAATCGCGGAATCCCGTTGCGCAGCATGGACAAAAGCCATCGCGGCGAGGTCAAGGCGTCGAGCCGCAACCGGTTCGTCAGCTTGAATGGATTGACGATGCCGCTCTTGGTTTCACGCGGGCGCACGGTGCGGGATGGCGTGTCGATGGTGAGCACCAGCGCCTTGACGCCAGCCGCCGCGGCGCGCCGCGCGAGGTCGAGCCCGATGCGGTGCCCTTCGCGATGAAAGCGGTAGAGCTGAAACCACAGCACGTCTGGCGCCATCAGCGCGGCCTGCTCCACGTCGATGCCGGACAAAACGCCCAGCGTGTAAGGCACGCGCGCCGCCTGCGCCGCTTTGGCGAGATAGGTTTCAGCGCCGGGAAAAGCGGTGCCCGGTCCGCCCACAGGCGAGACGCCAATGGGGGCTGCATATGGTTGCCCGAACAATGTCGTCGCGCAGGCCGGCGGCTGCACGACGCGTCCATAGCGCGGCGCCAGCTCCACCGCGTCGAGCGCGTTCCAGTTTCGACGAATACCGAGATCGTCGCCCGCCCCGCCATCCATGTATTCGAACGCGAAGCGCGGCATCAGCCGCTTCGCCCGGGCGCGCAGATCCATTGCGGTGGGATAGGCGCGCATCAGCTCGAGATCGGGAGCTGAAAGGCCCTGTGGCGCGTTTCCTCGTGTGTCGTCCATTTTTTCTCTTTGTCGCTGCGCTGCGTTGTCCCGCAATGAGAGTCATGCCAGTCAGCGGCGCGGCGGTCCAGCCAGTTCAGCGAAACGTCGCCCGCGTTCTCAATTCCGGGAACATGCGCATCCAGAGCGCGGAAGCGG
>CANMLK010000020.1 GCA_947498445.1 Beijerinckiaceae bacterium | reverse complement strand
TTCTCAAATCAACCCGTCTAAGCCGGTTTGCCTATTCGTAGATTTCTGGTGCTCAAGACCCAGATCAGGCCTGTAAAGAGCCAGAGGTGTCTCCAGCGCTCGGCCTCATGCAAGAGAGCGCAGCAGACGATGCCCAGCCAGGAGAACATCAAAAGTAGATAGATCGCGTCATCGGTCAGGCGATAGCTGCGGATATTCTTGATGAGCCCAAAGAGGATGAGGTAGCTCCAGGCCAGACCCGCCGCCCATCCGTAATTCATAAACGAACTGAGCCATATATTGTGGATAGGTTCGGGGAAGCGTAGGGCAAATTGCAGCGTGCCAAGACCCTGAGGCTGTTGCATCATCAAATCAAAGCTTGTCAGATAGCGGTTCAAGCGCCCCTGCTCGCCAAGGTCGTAGTCTTTTGCGAGCGTCAATCGGTCAAGGACTTTAACGTCAAAGCCGTCAATGAAGATGGCGGCCAGCGCCCCGAGAACGAGAAATGCGAACACTCCGCTGAAGAGCGAAAGAACGGTTCGGAACATCGCTTTGCGATTGACGATCAACACAAAAGCCAAACAGAGCATAAGCCCAGCCATGATGGCGACCCGGGAAAACGACAACAGCAGGCCGAGCATGAGAAACAGTAGGCAGGCGCCGTAAAGCCTCGGGTTCCGGCTGCTATTGAAGAAGTAAAGCGAACCAAGCACGGCGGGAATCAGGAAGGCCCCATACATGTTTGGATCGTCCAAAAATCCTCTTGCGCGACCATCCCAGGTCAACGCGTCCGACCCAGTGACAAAGCCTACAGTGCCCAACGTTGACGCGATCATCGCCGAGAAGATCCAGACTCTGACAAATCTTTCGAGGTCTGTCCGGCTCCAATGGGCCACGATCAGGGCAGCGCAAATGCCGATCGAAATCGCGTAGGTAATCTTAAAAAGTTGAAGCACCACTTCTTCGTCGCCCGCATAGGGCAGCGACGAGGAGTAAAGTCCAAACATCCAGACGAAGGCAAGCGTAAGGAAAACGAGCGTTGATGCTGTAAACCTCTGGTTGCAGAAGACAGAGATCAGCAGCGCGAGCGTGAACGAAATGTCGACGGGGGACGGCCGCATGATCGTATAGTTGAGCAACACCACGGCGAGCAGGAAAAAGAAATTCCGAAGACTCTGCGCGTAAGCCGCGAAGGGCTTGCCCGGTGGGTCAAGCGTGTGATCGCGCCCTTGATAAATCGCCACCGTCATCGTCGGTCCCGAAATTCTACGCTGTATGTTTTGGCAGTGGCCTGCGCCCCCACCACACCCAGACATGGCTCAACATGGTTGACGAACTGCTACCGTGGACCCGGAAACTGCCCGAATGGATGAATTTGACGTTGCTCGCTGCGGATAAGCGGCTAGCATGGCCCGATGGATGGGATCGTTATTGCAGTTCGTCCTGCGCTCATCACCGACGTCGAAGAGATTGTTCGGGTGCACGATTGTGCATGGCGGTCGGCCTATCGTGGCATCATTCCAGGGCGCGAGCTCGAACGGATGGTCTCCCGGCGTGGGCCTAAATGGTGGCGGAGCGCCATTCTTCGTGGTTCTGGATTGCTTGTCTTTGAGTTTGCAGGGGCCGTCGCCGGATACGTCAGCTTTGGCCGGAATCGTACAAGAACTCCGTCGTTTACGGGCGAGGTGTTTGAGCTTTATGTCTCGCCTTCTCATCAGGGACTTGGATTCGGAACTCTCCTGTTTGATGCGGCGCTGCGTAAACTTGCCGCCCATGGACATCCGTCAGTCCTCGTCTGGGTGCTTGCTGATAACGCGCCGGCACTGGATTTTTACCGCGCACGCGGCGGGGACGTGATCTGTGAAGCGCAAGAAAGCTTCGGTGGCGAGTCTCTCAAGCGACTAGCGTTCGGCTTTTGCAAACCCTAGCGACAACGTCGGTCTTGTGCCGAATCAGGCGGCGCCATACCTCTGCGGTAACCACGAGCTTTGGAGCCAGAGCATGCGCTTGGACGCGATTTCAGTTGGCAAGAATCCGCCCCACGAAGTGAACGTCGTGATCGAGGTTCCCATTGGCGGTGAACCGATCAAATATGAAATGGACAAGGCCTCCGGCGCATTGATCGTCGATCGCTTTCTTTATACCGCCATGCGGTACCCGGGGAATTACGGCTTCATCCCGCATACCTTGTCCGAGGACGGCGACCCTTGCGACGTGATCGTCGCCAACACCAGAGCCGTCATTCCCGGCGCCGTCATGAGCTGTCGCGTCGTTGGCGTACTCCTGATGGAAGACGAAGCAGGCGGCGACGAAAAGATCATTGCGGTTCCGTCCAACAAGCTCACACGCCGCTACGAGAAAGTGAATAATTACTCCGATCTTCCGGAGATTACCCTTCAGCAGATCGAACACTTTTTCAGTCACTACAAGGATCTGGAAAAGGACAAATGGGTTCGTGTGCTGGGCTGGGGCGACGCTGAAAAGGCGTTTCAGATCATCAATGAATCACTGGAGCGTGCGAAGGCGGCCAAGGCCTGAGCGGAGCTTACTTCCTGCTGAGAACGAAGACGGCCTGCTCGCCAAACATGTTCCAGACCCACCAAGGCGCCGTCACGCGAAGTGGCGCGCCGAAGTGGTTGATGGCGACTGCCTTCTCGATGCGCGCGCCCAGTACATCGACGAGAGCGACAAAGTCTCTCACTGTGCAGAAATGAATGTTCTGGGTCTCGTACCAAGGGCTGGAGAGTGAGTCGGTTATCGGCATTCGCCCTTTGAACATGAGCTGCGTGCGTATGCGCCAATGTCCAAAGTTTGGAAATGAGACAATTGCCCGGCGCCCGATCCTGAGCATGTTCTCGAGCACGACCTTGGGGCACCGCGTTGCTTGCAACGTCTGCGACAGGATAACGTAATCGAACACGTCATCTGGATAACCCGACAGGTCGGTGTCCGCGTCTCCCTGAATGACTGAAAGGCCGCGGGCGACGCACTCATTGACGCCCGCTTGCGAAATCTCGATTCCACGGGCATCGACATTCCGCTCGGTTGCGAGCAACTGAAGCAGCGCGCCATCTCCGCATCCCACATCGAGAACGCGGGAGTTTGGCTCAACCATTTTTGCGATCAGCAAATGATCGACGCGAACGTCGTTGCGATCATCAAGTCGTCGAGGTGATGCGTCTGTCACGTGATTGCCTGCTCAGGCGCCATGCACTTGATGAATACCGCGCGCCTTTGCAGCTGCATCCAGAAACCCGCGAGTGGTCGAGAAGAGTTCAGGAAGGTCGAGGAGGAATGCGTCATGTCCCTTGTTCGTATCGATTTCGACGAAAGACACGGACGCTCCCCCGGCGTTCAGCGCGTGCACCACTGATCGTGACTCAATGGTTGGAAAAAGCCAGTCCGACGTGAACGAAACGACGCAAAATCGTGACTTTGAGCCCTTGAACGCTTTTGCGAGAACGCCGTCGTAGTCGGCGGCGAGGTCGAAATAGTCCATTGCGCGGGTCACGTAGAGATATGAGTTTGCATCAAAACGCTCGACGAAAGTTGACCCTTGGTACCGCAAGTAACTTTCGATTTGAAAGTCAGCCTGAAAGGAGAAAGTTGGCGCTTCACGATTTTGAAGTTTGCGGCCAAATTTCCGATGCAGCGAGTCATCGGACATGTAGGTGATATGGGCCGCCATGCGCGCAACTGCGAGGCCTTTTTCGGGCTTGACGCCTTCTTGCAGGTACCGTCCGCCACGCCAGTTCGGGTCCGCCATCACGGCTTGTCTGCCGACCTCATGGAACGCAATATTTTGGGACGAATGACGCGCGGCGGCGGCGATGGGGATCGCAGCGAAAACCCTTTCGGGATAAGTAGCGGCCCATTGCAGAACTTGCATGCCACCCATTGAGCCGCCGACAACGCAGAAAAGTTGCTCGATCCCCAGATGGTCAATCAGCTTGGCCTGAGCGCGGACCATGTCCCGTATCGTGACAATCGGCATGTCGAGCCCGTAGGGCTCGCCATTGGACGGATTGAGCGAAGCGGGGCCCGTCGTGCCCATGCATCCGCCCAGCACGTTGGAGCAAATTATGAAGAAGCGATCTGTGTCGATTGGCTGCCCCGGACCAACCATCGTCTCCCACCAGCCCGCTTTACCGGTTACTGGGTGAATATTGGCTACGTGCTGATCGCCGGTGAGCGCGTGACACACAAGAATAGCGTTCGACCGCTCCGCATTGAGCACGCCATACGTCTGGTAAGCGATTGAGAAAGGCGCAAAATCAATGCCGCAATCCATTGCGAGCGGTGACGATGCGTCAAAGCGGGCCACGAGACTGTGGGGCGTATCCGCTTCGCTCAGGACGCTGGCTCGTTGCGAAACGGTCAACCCTGGCCCTCCAGTTCGTTCGGTTTGACGAACGATATGTGCGTTGTATAGGTGCGCACCCCTGCGCAAGTCAAGAACACGACTGATGCGAAGCCATTGACCCTTGTGGGCCTCTTGGTATGACGAAGCCGCCGCCGACCTGCGGCAGCTGCGCCCGGCGCAATGAAAGTTCGGAGCTGAGATGTCTCGCGTCGACCCCCGCCCCACGCCCCGATCAGGCATTATGGCGATTGAAGCCTACGTGCCCGGCAAGAGCACGGCCAAGGGTGGATCGAAGATCCATAAGCTCTCTTCAAATGAAACGCCCCATGGACCCTCGCCAGCGGCGTTGGCGGCCTACCGCGCCGCGGGCGAAAAGCTCGACATCTACCCGGATGGTTCAGTGCGCGCCTTACGCGAGGCGATTGGCGCGCGTTTCGGGCTCGATCCGGCGCGTATCCTGTGCGGCAACGGATCCGACGATATTCTTCATCTGCTTGCCGCCGCCTACATTGGGCCGGGCGACGAAGGGATCATGACTGTCCATGGGTTTCAGATCTACAAGATCGCGATTCTGGCGGCCGGCGGAAACCCAATGATAGCGCCAGAGGTCGACCTCACCGCGTCGGTCGACGAAATCCTGGCGAAGGTTGGGCCGCGCACCAAGGTCGTCTTTATTGCTAACCCGAACAATCCCACCGGGACTTATCTTCCCTTTGAGGACGTGAAGCGTCTACACGCTGCCTTGCCCTCGAATGTGTTGCTGGTGCTTGACGCGGCTTACGCCGAATACGTGCGCAAGAACGATTATTCGGCTGGACTCGAACTTGTTTCCACGAATGAGAACGTCGTCATGACGCGCACGTTCTCGAAAATATACGGACTGGCGAGCTTGCGTGTTGGCTGGGCCTACGCGCCCGCGCATGTCTGCGACGCCATCAATCGGATTCGGGGCCCTTTCAATGTGAACGGTCCCGCCAGCGCGGCCGGAATTGCCGCCATTGAGGATACGGCTCATCTTGAGCATTCCATCGAGCACAATGAAAAATGGCTCGCATGGCTGACGGATCAGATTACGGCGCTTGGATTGCGGGTTACGCCCAGCGTCGCCAATTTCATCCTGGTCCACTTTCCGCAGGACGGCGCGCATAGCGCGGCGGCGGCGGATGAATTTCTTGCGAACAGAGGCGTCATTGTTCGAGGCGTCGCGTCGTACAATCTTCCCCACGCCATCCGGATCACGATAGGGACGGAGGAGGCCAATCGCGCTGTCGCTGAATATCTCGGCGAGTTCATGCGCGGGAACGGAAAATAACGCCGTGGCTGAAACGGAGTTACAACCGCTCTCCGCCCCGTTGTTCGAGCGCCTCACCGTGATTGGCGCCGGGCTGATCGGCTCATCTATTGTGCGCGTCGCCAAGCAGCGAGCACTGGCTCGCGAAGTGATCGTGACGGACCGATCACCCTCTGTTTGCGATCGCGTTCGGCAATTGGGCATTGCAGATCAGGTTATTGATGATCCTGCCGCCGCTGTTGCTGGAAGCGATCTTGTCATCCTGTGCGTGCCTGTGGGCGCCAGTGCAGAAGTAGGAGCTGAAATCACCGATGCGCTGGCGTTGGGCGCAATCGTGTCGGATGTTGGCTCGGTGAAATCTGCGGTGGTAGATGCGCTCGCGCCCATTCTTCCCAAGCATGTGCATCTGATCCCCGCGCATCCTGTCGCTGGAACGGAATACTCAGGGCCCGACGCTGGCTTTTCAACGCTGTTCGGCAATCGCTGGTGCATCGTCACGCCGCCTGAGGACGCGGACCCTCAAGCCGTGGAGAGAGTCCGGGAATTCTGGAAGGCGTGTGGCGCAAACGTCGAAACGATGACGCCGGCGCATCATGATCTGGTCCTCGCCATTACCAGCCACGTTCCTCATCTCATCGCATACAATATCGTTGGCACGGCGGCCGATCTTGAGGAGGTCACTCAGTCTGAAGTAATCAAGTTTTCCGCCGGCGGCTTTCGCGACTTCACGCGCATTGCCGCATCTGATCCAACGATGTGGCGCGACATTTTTTTGAACAACAAGGAGGCGGTCCTTGAAATGCTCGGTCGCTTCAATGAGGATCTCGCCGCTTTACAGCGCATGATCAGATGGGGAGACGGGCAGGGGCTGTTTGATCTCTTCACGCGCACACGGGCTATCCGACGCAGCATTATTGAACAAGGCCAGGAAACGATCGAGCCCGATTTTGGTCGAGGCGGATCCAATGACCCCTAGATCAATAGCGGAATGACGACCGGCGTTCTGAGAGGCCCGATGTAAAGCCGCCCTGCGCGCAGTTCGAGCGGGAGCGTCCTGTTTTCCAGCAGGCTGGCGCCCCCCCGACTTCCGGAGCCTCGCAGCAACCCCTCAATCGCGAGAGGCGCGGACGGCAGGTTCAGCCGCGACAGGATCGACTGAACCCCGGTCATTCGCACTGAAAGCTTGCCTGAGGGTCGACGGCGGTCGTCCAACGTCAGGTCGCCGCTGGCTTCAAGACGGGACGCGCCCTTTTCTGCGATCAACGAACCTACCTGCACACGCCCACCAGACTCGCTCCAGCGGTCTAGCCGCTCAGCAAAGGCTCCTGAACTGGCGGAGCCCGCATTCAAAATGATTGCAGAGAGGGTTGTGCGGAACGGATCGGCACTTCCAAAGAGCGTATCCAGTGGTGATGAACTCATTCCGTCGACCGAAGTCGTCAACAGCTGTGCGTTTGAACCTGGGGCCCGGTCAGGAGATGGCTGTACGCGGATCGCCACTTCTGATGCGCGCGCGCGCGCCCATGACGAAAAGTCTGCGGACGCCTCATCCACGAGAACTCCGTGAGCGCTCATTGAGATGTCTGGTGTTGCCGCCCGTGTATTTATTGAGCCGATGAAGGAGTTCCATCGAACGGACGCCGTGCCGGATCGCGTGGCGAGTTTCAGGGGCCCTTCAATCTTGAAACCAATCTGAAATGGCGAGCTTACGCTGGCTTCCGCCGTCAAGCGCTGAGCAACGCCCGATTGTATGGGTCCGGTAGGTGATGTGAACGAGGGTGTATCGCAGCGAAGACGAAGCTGAAATGGAAAGCCTTCGGTATGCCTGCTGGCGCAGGTCCAAAGTCGGTCGCGAGACTTTTCGTCCTCAATCCACTTGTCTACGGCCTCGGCGGATTTTTGCGCGATTAAGAACCACGCGCCTGCCCAGCCCGTAGCCGAAAGCGCTACGGCGATCACACTCACTGTCGCCCATTTTCTCATTACAGCGTCTTTCGGTCAGGGTCGACGCATCGTGCGCGGCCGTCTTTTGACATGACGTCGTATTACAGGAAGTCCAATTGAGACATTTTCTTCAAGATGAGAAGGCGCGCTTCTTTTTCCTGTCCCTACCCTACCCCCAGCTTATACGCTGTGAAACTGCCGGGTCGGCGGCTACCGCAGCTGCGATAAGCGCGTTGCTTGCACTTTCGATCCGCGTTTCTAGCACCTTCAGAAACTCACCGCGCCGCAAACCCGGTTCAATCACGGGAAGAAACTCGATCACAACACGACCCGGATATTTGCGGAAACTACGGCGCGGCCAGAATACACCCGTATTGAGCGCCACCGGCACACAACGCGCGCCGGTGGCCGAGTAGATTTGTGCGACGCCAATCTTGTAAGTCGGCTCCGCCCCGGGTTCTGTTCGGGTGCCCTCAGGGAAAATAAAAATCGACCGTCCTTCCGCCAGCAATTCCCGCGAACGATCAATCGCTTGCTGGAGCGCCGCGCGGCCGGTTGCACGATCAATGGCAATCATTTCCGAATATTTCAGATACCAGCCGAACAACGGAATTCGCATCAGTTCGCGCTTCAGAATAAATGAAAAATCTTTCACGTGCCCAAAGAGCGCGAAGGTTTCCAGTGCTGATTGATGTTTCGACGCCAGAATGAACGCTCCCGGTGGAATATTTTCCACGCCCCGAAACTCAACCTTAAGCCCACAGATTTTCTCGAGCAGCCAAAGTGAAACCCAGCTCCAGATGCGTGCAACCTTGAACACAGAACGTCGGCCATTGAACAAAGTTGGCAACCCGGCAAGCATGAGGACCGTGGTGGCCACGAAGAAACAAAAATTGAAAATGGCGGAGCGTATCCAGACCACGGGCGCCTCTTATCCTACCCTGCGAAGTTGTCGGTATACGACCTTTCGCGAAATAAGTCCGGTGAGCAGGGCCATCATGGCCGAGATGAAACCAATCGTGAGGTAGCCGCCTCCTCCCAGATTAAATTGCCCGAACAGCGCCTCGATTTGCTCTCCGGCCGGATCGGCGGACCAGCGAGAGGTGAGCCATCCGCTTAGCAAAAAGATGATGATTGCGGCCAGCCCTCCGAAAGCAGCGCCGCGTAATCCCAGGCGAAGAAAATGACGTTGAAACTCGCGCGCGATGAAATGGTCTGAAGCGCCAACAAAATGCAGCACTAATACAATCTCGCGGCTGCCAGCCATAGCGCCCCTCGTCGCGAAAGCGATTGCGAGTCCCATGGCTGTGAGCACCAGGCCGAGCACCATGAGCGCAACAATTACCAGCGCGCCAGCCATGCGTTCAAGACGCTGAACCCAACCGCGATGATCATCCACGACGGCTGCGGGGGAAATTCGTCGGACGCGATCCTTCAGCGTAGCGAGTGTTGCGGGAGAGGCGCCTCCAAGTTTCACGACGACCAATGTTGGGACCGGCAGCTCGCCCAGATCAACGCCTGATCCAAGCCACGGCTCAAGCAAGCGCGCCGATTCTTCACGAGTGAATAAGCGCGCGTCTTCAATTCCGGGGAGATCCTGCAGCGCCTGCACAATCTTCTTCCCATCGCCTTCGGCATTGCGACCGGAGACTGGCTTGATCTGGATGGTCATTTCCCGTGCCGCGGTCGCGCTCCAATCGCGCGAGGCCTCGCGCACCAGGATCGCTGAACCGCCTGTAAGTGTCGCAAGAAAAGTCATGATAGCGATGACGGTTACAAGGGCGCGGCCTGCGGTCGAGTCGGCGGGGATTAGCGTAAGCCTCTCTCCTACTGAAAAGATGCGCGACAGCCCTTTGATCCAGTCTATCAACCCAGCGATCCTAATCATAAACGTGGAGCCGCCCTTCGCCCAGGACGAGCCTGCGCGCCGAATCAAATTGATCCATCAAACCAAGGTCATGGGTAGCGATGACGATCGAGGTGCCCGACTTGTGCAACTCGACAAACAGGCGCAGCAGCCGTTTGGCGAGGCTTGGATCCACGTTGCCTGTTGGCTCATCGGCAAGCAGCAGCTCGGGTCTGACAATCAGGGCCCGGGCAATAGCCGCGCGCTGTTTTTCACCGCCTGACAGAATGGGTGGAAAGGCGCTGATCTTTTCGCCCAACCCTACCCATTTCAGAAGTTCGGTCACCTCGGCCCTATAGGACCGCTCTTCTCGCCCCTGTACGAAGAGCGGAAGGGCAACGTTTTCGTATGTTGTGAGATGATCGAGCAGGCGAAAGTCCTGGAAGACGACGCCTATGCGTCGGCGAATTGCAGTGATTTCGTCCTTTGCGATTGTCGATGTATCGCGGTCGAAAAGCGTGATCAGGCCGCGCGTTGGCTTCAGCGACATCAGGATGAGACGCATGAGGGTGGTCTTGCCCGCGCCTGAAGGGCCCGTGAGAAATTGAAAAGAATTACGCGTGATAGCGAAGCTCAGGTCTGTGAGGACCTCTTCGCCAGACCCGTATCTCAGTCCAACATTTTCAAATCGAACCAAAAACTAATCCCCACGCATGGAGGAAGGCGGATCTGCCGCCTCGCCATCGATTCAGCCAACGTAGGTTACCCCGCATCCACCTTCCGTCTCAAGGCGCTGCATCACATCTTTGGTCGCTGAGGGCTCAATCTGCTTAGGGCGGTTCGCGGGCTTTGGGCTTCAAGCCCGAATCGAATCATCTGCATTGCGCGGACCAATGATCTGGTCATTGATACGCGGGAAGGTTTCTTGAGGCTTGGGAAACTGCACGCGCGCGGCGGCTCCAGGATATTCTGGTCAACGGCCTTTCCATATGACCGACGATAAAAGGCGACACTTTTGCGCCGCCTTTCAGCTTAGTTCAGAGAGCCCTTGGGAAAAGTGACGACGGTGCCGGCGCACTTGTCATCTTCCTCTTCAAACTCGATGACGCCGTCGTGAACTGGTCGGTCGTTAATGGTGAGGGCACCGCGTTCAGCGCCAATCTTCACTGTCTCACCATCGCCGACGTCGCCCGAGAGAATCATCTCGGCCAGTGGATCCTGGACGTTCTTCTGGATCGTTCTCTTCAGCGGGCGTGCGCCGTATGCGGGATCGTAACCCTTATCCGACAACCAGGCCCTGCCTTTCGGCTCCAGATCGAGAACGATCTTGCGATCCTCAAGCAGCTTTCCCAGTCGTTTGAACTGGATGTCGACGATCGACCCCATATCTTCGCGCCGCAAGCGGTGGAAAAGAATGATCTCGTCCACCCGATTGAGAAACTCTGGACGGAAGTGGGCGCGCACCATTTGCATAACCTGCGGCTTCACCGCGGATGAATCCTCCCCCTCCTTCTGGGTCACCAGATATTCGGAGCCGAGGTTGGAGGTCATGATTACGAGGACGTTGCGGAAGTCGACCGTGCGGCCTTGTCCGTCTGTCAGGCGTCCGTCGTCCAGAACCTGCAACAGCACGTTGAACACGTCGGGATGCGCTTTCTCGACTTCGTCGAAAAGGACAACCTGATAGGGGCGTCGGCGCACGGCTTCGGTGAGGGCCCCGCCCTCCTCATAACCGACATAACCCGGAGGTGCGCCAATCAAGCGCGCGACCGCGTGTTTCTCCATGTATTCGGACATGTCGATGCGCACCAAAGCGGTCTCGTCATCGAAGAGGAAGCCGGCGAGCGCCTTTGTGAGTTCGGTTTTGCCGACGCCTGTGGGGCCCAAAAACATGAAGGAGCCGATCGGACGGTTAGGATCCTGCAAGCCCGCGCGGGCGCGGCGGACAGCGGTAGACACAGCGCGCACCGCCTCTTTTTGACCCACTACGCGGCGAGCAAGCTCGTCCTCCATTTTGAGGAGCTTTTCTTTCTCGCCTTCCAGCATTTTATCAACAGGGACGCCGGTCCAGCGTGACACGACATAGGCGATGTGATCAGCCGAAACGACTTCATCGACAAGCGCGCCCGCGCCTTCCTTCGACTCCGCGTCTGCAATCGATTTCTCGAGCTGTGGAATGAGCCCGTAAGCCAGGCGTCCAGCTTCGGCGTAGTCGCCATTGCGCTGGGCAATCGCGAGATCGTTGCGCGCCTTCTCAATCTCTTCTTTCAGTTTCTGGGCGGCGCCGATCTTGTCCTTCTCAGCTTTCCAGCGCGCTGTGAATGCCGACGCCTTTTCTTCAAGCTCGACAAGTTCGCCTTCGAGCTTTCCCAGCCGGTCGCGCGATGCACGATCAGTTTCTTTTTTGAGCGCCTCCTGCTCGATCTTCAATTGGACGATACGGCGGTCGAGCTCGTCGAGTTCTTCCGGTTTGGAGTCGACCTGCATCCGCAAGCGCGCCGCTGCTTCGTCGACGAGGTCAATCGCCTTATCTGGAAGGAAGCGGTCCGCGATGTAGCGTTTTGACAATTTGGCGGCAGCGACAATCGCGGAGTCGGCAATACGAACGCCATGGTGCAATTCGTACTTCTCTTTCAGTCCGCGAAGGATGGAGATGGTGTCTTCAACCGTGGGCTCGGAGACGAATACGGGCTGAAAACGGCGCGCTAACGCTGCGTCCTTCTCGACATGCTTGCGGTATTCATCAAGCGTGGTGGCGCCGACGCAGTGCAATTCCCCGCGCGCGAGGGCGGGCTTCAGAAGGTTCGAAGCATCCATCGCGCCTTCAGCCTTGCCCGCGCCAACAAGCGTGTGCATTTCGTCGATGAAGAGGATAATTCCGCCATTCGCCGAGGTGACTTCGGAGAGAACAGCTTTCAGGCGCTCCTCAAACTCGCCGCGATACTTTGCGCCAGCGATGAGCGCACCCATGTCGAGTGCGAGCAGCTTCTTGTCCTGCAACGACTCAGGCACGTCGCCGTTGACGATCCGGTTTGCGAGTCCTTCGACGATGGCGGTTTTGCCGACACCAGGTTCACCGATCAGCACAGGGTTGTTTTTCGTCCGGCGCGATAGAACCTGGATTGTCCTGCGAATTTCTTCGTCGCGGCCGATTACGGGATCGAGCTTGCCCGCGCGGGCGGCTTCGGTGAGGTCGCGCGCGTATTTCTTTAAAGCGTCATAGGCGTTCTCGGCGCCTGCATTGTCTGCAGTTCGTCCTTTGCGAAGGTCTTCGATTGCGGCGTTCAACGTCTGAGGCGTCACGCCAGCGTTAGCGAGGATTTTCGCCGCTTCGGAGCCTTTTTCAGCGCCGAGTGCGAGGAGCAGGCGTTCGACCGTCACAAAAGAATCGCCAGCCTTTTGTGCGATCTTCTCGGCGTTGTCGAAGACGCGGGCCGTGGTTGGGGCAAGATACAATTGACCTGCGCCAGAGCCCTGCACTTTCGGTAATTTTGAAAGGACAATTTCAGTTTGCACCAATGCCTCGCGGGAACGTCCGCCAGCGCGATCGATCAAACCGGATGCGAGTCCCTGATCGTCATCGAGAAGGACTTTCAGAAGGTGCTCAGTCGTGAATTGCTGGTGACCTTCGCGCAAGGCGAGGGATTGCGCGGACTGTATGAAGCCTCTGACGCGCTCGCTATATTTCTCAAGATTCATTGTTTGTCTCCACCTTGGCGCGTTCGCGCCCCAAGTGGCGACGTGAACGGCTCAAATGCTTCGGCCCCAGATGGGCGCCGGCCGATCTTGATGTAGGTGGGCTGTTGCGGAAGTGGAAGAGGACAGCGAGGCCAAGCGCAAAATTAGTTTTCGTGCCCCATTTCATGAAAAAGGCCGGGCGTTGGCCCGGCCTTGGAAATCCCTGGTTTATTCGGCGAGCGGTAGCTCACCGGGGACTTGTTGAGCTTCCCCATCTTCCTGTGGCCTCTTGCGACGCCGGCGACCCCGCAGATGAAAACCGGCGCCTTCCTGATCCGCTGCTGGCTCTGGCGGGGGCTGAAAAGCAACCGCAACGGGCGCGTCCTGGGGCGCAACTTGAGGTTCGAATGGCTGCGGCGCCGGACGTGGCGCGCCGCCTGTGATGAATGCGGGCAAGCTGGGCGCGGGTTCTTCCGGCGGCCGGTTCTCAAACCGAGGTTGCTGCTGTTCGCCGGCGTCACGGAACTGAGGGTCCCGCGACTGCTGGTCGCGTTGGGGACGTTGTTCGTAAGGTCGGCGGTTTTGCCCATTCCTGTCGTTGTATGGGCGATTCTGCCTGAGGCCGCGGTCCTGTTGTGGACGCTGCGGATCGCCCGTTTGGCGTTCTGCATAAGGCTGCGGAGCAGAATTATAAGGAGCCATCGGGGGCTGCTGCTGGCCGGGCGGCGGGCTGAACTGCGGTGGCGGCGTCCGCTCCGGGGGCGATGCGAAGCGATCGGGAATGCCGCCAAAGTCGTCGTCATCGTCGCCTTCGTCCGCGTCCTGCGACTCGTTCTGCGGCCTGACGAAGCCCGGCTGAGCCTGCTGTTGGGCAAGTTGAGCCGCTGCGATCAGGCGGAAGTAATGCTCCGCGTGCTGAAGGTAACTTTCAGCCATGACAGGATCGCTGGACGTATGGGCATCGCGCGCAAGTTGCAGGTATTTCTCTGCAACATGGTGGGCGGTGCCGCGAATCTTGACGTCGGGCCCGTTGGATTCGTAGGTCCGTGTGAGCGGATTGGGCCCTTTGCGGTTGTTGCGACCGCGCATACGCTTGTTCTGACCTGGTCTCATCGATGATCCTTGGGTGGCGTGGGGCGCCGCAAAGTCGTCGGTCAAACGATTCACGCTCAAAAAGAGCGTCATTGTCGTTTCCGCCTAACCGACCGATGGCTTTAGCCCCAGGCACTCCGGCCTACGTCAAACCACTACCGCAGCCCAAGCTGTGGTACTCAGGTCCCTGCCCGGTTCGTCACGAGCATCAGGGTCTGGAGAGGTACGTCGTGGGTTGATCGTTCTATACGACACATCCCGACGATTCTGAAGATCAACCTAGTCGCTTTCTTGCCTGCCGCCAAGGGGCGTGTGCAAAAAACGTTGGGGCGGCCTAAGGTCCAAGTCAAAGCGCCGAAGTCAAAGCGCCCAAACCATTGCTCGGTCATGTCCAGCGTAGTCCTGACGCAGTCCGAGGAACCGGGCTCCGACATTCTCGAAGATCGTTTTGACGGCTCCGGCTTGGGTAGCGCCAATCTCAAGGACAAGAATGCCATCATGGCTTAACCAGCTTCGAATGCGCTCTGCGATTGCTCTATAGGCGTCAAGACCGTCAAAGCCCCCATCGAGCGCGAGCACGGGATCGAACTCGCAAACTTCCGGATCAAGATCGCCAATCTCGCCGGTGTTAATGTAGGGCGGGTTGGAGACGACGAGATCAAATGGGCCGGGCAGGGGGTCGAACCATGATTGTTGAAGGACAATCGCCCGATCGCTCAAAGCCAGAGCGGCCAGATTGTGCCGGGCCGCCGCCGCCGCCTCCGACGACAGATCGACAGCAATTCCTCTCGCCAAGGGACATTCGCTCAAGAGCGCTGCGATGATCGCGCCCGACCCTGTTCCTAAATCGAGAATGGAAATTCGGTCGCCCGTTCTGGCGCCCAGTGCGTCGAGGCAGGCTTCCACCACGACTTCAGTGTCTGGCCTCGGGTCAAGAACATGGGGGCGCACCGTCAATTCAAGGCTCCAGAAGCCCCGCGTTCCAAGGATGCGCGTCACCGGTTCTCGCAAGAGCCGTCGCTTTGCAAACGCCTCCAGGTTCGCCAATTCTTCAGGCCCCCCCTTCCTATCCGGGCGCAACACCATGTCGATGTGCGTGATTCCGAAGGCGGCGCATACCAGGCGTCGCGCATCGGAATGATGCTCCGCGATTCCCGCTTCTTTCAGCAGTGCGCTCAAAGATTCTGTCGCCTGCGCAATCGACGCGTGCGCCGGAAGGCGCAATGTGGGCGCCTCGGTCAATCGAGCGCTTTCTGCATGATGCGCGTAAGCCGCGCGGTAAACATCGCTGCGTCGGCAGGCGCCTCACCTTCCATCACCCGCGCCTCGTCAAGGATCAGCCAGGCTGCGTCCGCCAGAAACTCCTTGTCATCGCCCGACGCCAGCCGTTCGGCCAATGCGGTGACGAGCGGATGAACAGGATTGATTTCCAGCACGCTTTTTGGAGCATCTGACAGGCGGCCGTGCGATTGAAGAATCTGGCGCAGGCGTATGTCTGGCCCGGAGGCGTCGGCGACCAGACACGCCAGGCTGTCGTAGAGGCGCGTTGACGGCCGCACATCGGCGACATGTTCGCCAAGCGTTTGCCTGATGAACGCGATGAGCGTCGCAGCCTGAGCCGAAACATTTGTCATGTCAGGCGCCGAGGCGCCCTCAAGGGACGGTATTAAAGCGATATCGGTGTCGGCGCGCGTGACTGACTTGAAGGGCTTTCCATCGAACCCAAGCGCGCTTTCCACCCAAAATGCGTCCACCGGGTCCGATAGCAGGAGCACCTCTACCCCGCGGGAGCGGAAACCCTCTAATTGCGGGCTCGCAGCAAGCCGCGCGCTGTTGTCGCCAACAAGATAGTAGATCGCTGTCTGGTTCGGGCGAAGGGACGACACGTAATCAGCAAGACTTCGTTTTTCGCCAGTGGTTGTCGTGAAGCGCGCGAGCTTGAAAAGACTGTCCCGCCGTTCGGCATCTTCGTAGAGGCCTTCTTTCAGGACCGACCCGAAGTTTTCCCAAATCCCGGCAAACCTTTCGCTGTCCAACTCTGCGCATTTGACGAGATCGTTGAGGATTCTGTTGGTGACGGCCCGTTTGATAGCGGTCAGCATTGGCGTTTGCTGAATAATTTCGCGCGAGACGTTCAAAGGAAGGTCGTTAGCGTCGACAATTATTTGAACAAATCTCAGCCAGGGGGCTGCAACTTCAAATTCGTCCGAGATCAGGACCCCGCGCACGTACAGGCGGCCGTGACTTTTGCGCGATGGCTCAAACAGGTCAAAGGGAGCGCCTTCAGGCACAAACGCCAGAGCGGTGTATTCGTAGCGACCTTCCGCACGCCAATGAAGTGTCATTGCGGGTTCATCAAAACGGCCCGAGAGCGATTGATAAAACGCGGCGTATTCTTTTTCAGTGATATCGGCGCGCGGCCTGCTCCACAGAGCGCGGCCCTCAGCCAGGCGCTTTGGCTCGGCATCCGGCGCGGTCTTGAAGTCGATCGGCACGTTGATGGCGCTGGAGTGCTCGCGCACGATTTTCTCGAGCGTCCATTCGTTGGTATAATCGGCAGCAGCGTCCTTTAGTTTCAAAGTGACGCGCGTTCCACGGCTGGGAGCCGCCGAATCTTCAAGGACGGCGATGTCGAACGAGCCTGCGCCTTCTGAGGTCCAGAGCCACGCTTGTGAATCGCCCGCCTTTCGCGTCGCGACTTCCACGGAATCGGCGATCATGAAAACTGAATAAAAACCGACGCCGAACTGCCCGATCAGCCCGTCGTGAGAGTTGGCCCCGCCATCGATCTCTTTTTCTTCTTTTCCCTCTGCGACGATGTCTTTTCCGGCGCGCTCCATGAAGGCGCGCGTACCGGAACTCGCGATCGTGCCAAGGGCCTGAACGAGATCATCACGGTCCATGCCGGCGCCATTATCTTCGAACACCAGAGTGCGGGCGTCCTTGTCGGCGGTGATCAGGATTCGAAAGGCGTGTTCGCCTCCAATAAGCTCCGGGCGGGCAATGGCTTCGTAACGAAGCTTTTCGCAGGCGTCCGCCCCGTTGGAGATCAGTTCACGAACGAAAATGTCTTTGTTGGAATAAACCGAGTGCACCATCATGTGCAGAAGGCGGGAGACGTCGGCCTGAAACGAATGCGTTTCGGCGGATCCTAAAGAGTTTTCGGCGTTCACTGGCGTCCTCGGAGATTTGTCTTCATAGACGACCGTCCATGGCGGCCACCAAGGTCATATCTAACCGGCGGGCCTGGGAATCAAGACAGAAATCCGCGCAAGAAAAAGGCCGACCGAAGCGATGCTCCGACCGGCCTATCGCCTGTCTCCACTGGGGAGCTCTCTGATCCACGTCCCCGGGGGGCTGGGGGGCTGACGAAATCCAAGGACACGGATCTACGCGAGAGGCGACTGAGCGTAATATGCTGGGTGAACGGAGCGCTTGTTCGACGCAATCGCGGCAAAATTGCGATACTTCACTCAAGCTTGAGGGCCCGGACTTGCGGTTGCGCTCGAAGCGCACGAAGATGAGCGTGGAGGCGCGATGAGCGATCTTGAGGAACCGGGGCCGAATATCCGTCCACTCATTCGTCCGGAGAGACCGTTCGACGAGGCGGCCGGATACGACGCAAGATCGGGCGCGAGCATGCGGAGCGTGTCGTTGACGCGCCCGTCAGCGCCTTCAGTCGTTTCCTTCAATCGGCTTGAGCTGGGAGAAATTCTGCGCTTGTACGGACGCAAGGTCGCGGCTGGTGAATGGCGCGATTATGCTTTGGACTTCATGCCACAAAGAGCTGTTTTCTCGATTTACCGGCGCGCATCTGAAGCGCCTCTTTATCGGGTCGAGAAAGATCCAGCCAATGCGCGCAAGCAAGGAGCGTATTGCGTGATTGCCGCCACTGGACTGATCCTGCGCCGCGGTAACGATCTTGCGCGGGTGATAAGCGTTCTCGACAAGGCGGTTCGTCTCGTGAAGCCATAAAAAAAGCCCCGGGCGAGGAGCCCGGGGCTCGATGCGCCAAAGCGCCGGATTACTCTTCGCGTGAACCCGTCAACGCCAGGATGAACTGGAACATGTTGATGAAGTTCAGGTAGAGCGACATCGCGCCCATCACTGAAGACTTCTGCATCAGTTCGCCGTCCTGCGACAGGTACTCGTAGTCCCCCTTCAGGCGCTGGGTGTCCCACGCGGTGAGACCCGCGAAGATCAGCACGCCGATCAGGCTGATGGCGAAGCCGAGGATGCCAGACTGCAGGAAGATGTTCACGATCGAGGCGACGATCAAACCGATAAGACCCATCACGAGGAAAGAGCCGATTCCCGAGAGGCTCCGCTTGGTCGTGTAGCCGTAGAGGCTGAGGCCAGCGAAGGCGATTGTGGTGACCAGCAGGGCATTCACGATGCTGCCGACCTTGAACACAAGGCCAATCCAGCCCATCGACAAGCCCATGACGGCCGCGAACGCCCAGAACGTCCCGAGGAGCGCAGTGTAACTCATCTTCTCAAAGCGCCAGGACAGCACAAAGACGAAGGCCAGCGGCGCAAGCATTACAACCCAGCGCAACGGCGTCTGGTAAATCATCTGCACGAGCGGATTGGTGCGCCCAAGCATGAAGATGCCCACCGCCACAAGCGCCGAGATAGCCAGCGCAAGCGTCATATGGTTGTAAATGCCGAGCATATACGAGCGCAAACCCAGGTCGTATTCGGCCGACCGGGCTACGCCGGCAGAACCCCAGCGGGTGGTTGCGTTACGGTCATAATCGGACATGTTTTCCTCACGTCTGCTAAAGGACGATTTACGTCCCCGTCAACGGATCCGGAAGGTCGGATCGCGGTCCACACTAATATATCCCGGGCCGTTTCATTTCACAAGGCCTCGATGAGCGCGTAACACCAATAATGTCAGTGATGAAGTAAGTGCAGGGCGCTTTATCCGTAAATGTACGATAGTCAAACTAGTAATCACGCAGGGCGCGCGCCGGTTTCTGTCCCAAAACGCGCCAAGTCCCGAGCAGACCCAGGACAAGTGTGATCAAAAGGGCGACGCCCGCAGCTTGCGCGGACCCTGCCCAGTCCCAAACAAAATGGTCGAGGCGCATCACGCCTATGACGATTCCATATGCCGCCAGCCCTCCGGCGATAACCCCAAAGATCGCGGTCGCGGCCCCCAGCAGGCCATACTCGATCAGATACGACTGCATCAGTCGCCAGCGTGTTGCGCCAAGAGTCTTCAGGACGACTGCATCATAGATCCGGGCGCGTTGTCCGGCGGCGATGGCCCCAGCCAATACAAGAATTGCGGACAAAAGTGCGACGGACGTCGCGCCGCGCACTGCAAACGCGAGTTGATCGGTGATGCGGGCTATCGCGTCCAATGTGTCCTTCACCCGGATGGACGTGACGGTGGGGTAAGCCTGCGCCACCGACTGAAGCAAGCTCAGTTCCTTCGCGCTGCTTCCCCCATCAGGAAATGCTGCTGTGGCAAGAAACATATGCGG
The DNA here is from genome assembly GCA_947498445.1 of Beijerinckiaceae bacterium. Lineage (GTDB taxonomy): Bacteria > Pseudomonadota > Alphaproteobacteria > Rhizobiales > Beijerinckiaceae > Terripilifer. The sequence continues at coordinate 7,230 of CANMLK010000020.1, read as the reverse complement.
CGCGCCAGCAAAGACGTTCGGGGTGAAAACGAAGACGAAGTTGATGCCCATGGATCTCCAGTTGACCTTCCGGAGGTTGGCGACCTTCGCAGTGATGTTGCGACCGAGCACATTAAGCGTAACCACATCGCCGAGTGTGACGCCAATGCCCGCAGCCACATCCGCTTCCATGGAAACGAGCGGGGGGCCTGTGTATTCGGCGGGCCACCATTCGCCCGCCACGACGGATGAGCCTGACGGCGGTTCAGCGGCATAGGTGACGCCTCGGTCGCCCTCCAGCACCCATGCAGCGTTTTCTTTGGCGCGTATCTGCTCGGCCGGCGTGTCATTCACGCGCACGAGACGCCCACGAATGAAAGGAACACGGTTGACGACAGCTTCGGGCGCGCTGCCCTTAACGAAGGCGTCGAACTCCGCCGCCTGACGATTGGGAATGTCGATGAAGAAAAAGCTCGGGGTTTCACCCGGCAATCCTTCTGCAAGTTGCGTTCGGATGTTCCGGTCTATCTGAGTTAGCGTCACAAGAAGCGACAAACCCAATCCCAGCGACAGGACGACGGCGTAGGTCACTGCGCCGGGGCGATGAATGTTCGCAACTGCGAGTCGCAATTCGGTCCAGCGCGAATGGGGCGCTTTTCGCGCCAGCCAGACGATGGCGAAACCAACGAGCCGCAGAAGAATAAAGCCGCCAATCGTCGCCGCAACATAAGTGAGCGCCAGCCTTTTCTCGGTCGACAACAAAATAGCAAACCCTATGAGCGCGGCTGCAGCGCATACCGTCATCAGGACATACGCCAGCCTGGGGCTACGATTGAGAGCTTCCACGCGGTCGCGATAGAGCGCTGAGACGGCGATGTCGTGCGTCCTGCCAAGCGGAATGAGAGAAAATGTAAGCGCCGTCAGAAAGCCAAACAGGATACCGGAGAGCGCTTCGCCTGGATAAAACTCCGGTTGAAAGGGGATCGGGATCAACGGACCTGCTAACGCGGATACGGCGAACGGGATGATCGACCCAGCGAGACTGCCGATGGCCACACCGGCCGCGGTGGCCATCATGACTTCCAGGAGGGTCGAGCCAAACACGTATCGGCCTGTCGCGCCTAACGACTTGAGGGTAGCGATATCGGGTGTGCGGCGCTCAACGTAGCCTCGCACCGCGTTGGCGACGCCTACGCCGCCAATGATCAGGGACGTTAGCCCGACGAGCGTCAGGAACTGGCTCAGACGTTCGAGATTTCGCGTGAATTGTGGGGAAACATTTTCCCGCGAGCGCACCTGCCAGCCTGCGTCTGGAAAACGACTTTCCGCTTCGGACTGAAACTGCTCAAGCGCTTCATCTGATGCGGCGCCTCCTGCCGGGCCGGGCAGAACAACGCGGTATGTCCAGCGAACGAGGGACCCCGGCTGGATCAATGCGGTTCGCGCCAGCGCCTCTTGTGAAACGAGCGCACGCGGGCCAATCGAAAGACCGCCGGCGAGCTTGTCGGGTTCGGAAACCAGCCTGGCACGGAACTCGAGAGCGAGAGAACCCAGGAACACCCGATCTCCCACTTTCACGCCGAGTCTGGCCAGCAGCGCGTCTTCCGCTACCAACCCGAAGACACCGTCACGCTGACCAAGAAGGTTGCTGATCGTTGTTTGTGGTTCTGTAACCAGCGAACCAAGGGGCGGATATTCGCCATCTACGGCTTTCAGTTCCACAAGCGCCGAAGGGCCGCTTTCAACCCTGGTGACTGCGCGCATGGTTGCGATGGCGGAAACGCGCCCTTGCGCGCGCATCCACGTCAGTTGCTCCGGCTCAGCTTCGCGATGAATCAAGGAAAGAGCGACATCACCCCCAAGGATTCGCTGCCCTTCGCGCGCGATCGATTCGGAAAGAACGCGAGCACTGGAGCCCACGCCAACGATAGCAGCCACCCCAATAGCGATGCAGGCGATGAAAATGCGAAAGCCCTGGAAGCCGCCGCGCAAATCCCGCCAAGCAAGACGCAGCGCCAGCGGCGCCGAAGAATAGGACGCGCTCATGCTGCGTCGCCGGCCACTGCGGGTATGAATTCGCTATCGACAATCTTGCCAGACTTCAAGCGGATCGTCCGATCACACAAGCGCGCCAGCGCCAGGTCATGTGTGACAAGCACAAGCGTGGAGCCGCGAGCTTTGCGCAGGGCAAACAGAAGGTCGATAATTGTCTTGCCGGTCGTCTCATCCAGATTCCCCGTCGGCTCGTCCGCGACGAGGATTGCAGGGTCCGGCGCCAGCGCGCGGGCGATGGCCACACGCTGCTGTTCGCCGCCCGACAATTGCGCCGGGTAGTGACTTTTTCGGCTTTCGAGGCCAACGGCTTGAAGTTCGGCCGCCGCCCTCTTGAATGGGTCGGCTGCGCCAGCAAGCTCCAGAGGCACAGCGACATTTTCCAGCGCCGTCATCGTGGGAATGAGATGAAAAGACTGGAAGATGACGCCGATCCGCGCGCCCCGGAACCGAGCGAGCGCATCCTCGTTCATCTGATCGATACGTTTTCCATCGACCGTTACGGAGCCGCTGTCGGGCTTTTCGAGGCCCGCTATCGTCATGAGCAGTGTCGATTTACCGGAACCAGATGAGCCCACCAGGCCCAAGGCTTCGCCCCGAGCCACATTTAGACTTACACCCTGAAGGATATGGACCCGCGCCGGCCCGTTTCCGAGACTCAATTGAACGTCGTGCATCTCGATGACGGGCCGTTCGGCCATAGATATGTCCTTATTGACAGATGAAGGACGGAGATCATGCTCCGCTGCCTGCAAACATATGGTGTCTAAGTGCGATCATTCCACATCTGGGCGTGCGCCCTCGCCCTTTCTGCGGCGTTCGTAATGCCTGCCGCCGCCAAACCAGTCACGCTTGTCGCGCTGGGCGACAGCTTGACGGCGGGCTATCAATTGCCCGCAAGTGCGGCGTTGCCGGCGGCTTTAGAGCGAAGGCTTCGGGCTTCCGGGCTTGATGTGCGGATCGAGAATGCTGGCGTATCTGGCGATACAGCCAGTGGGGGACTGGATCGCCTCGACTGGGCTGTAGGCGAGGGTGTTGGCGGCGTGATCGTTGCGCTCGGCGCCAACGACATGCTTCGAGGCATAGATCCAGCGCGAACCCAGCAGGCGCTCGATGGAATCATTCGACAGCTCAAAGCCAAGCGGATCGACGTGCTTTTGGTCGGGATGGTCGCTACGCCGTCGCTTGGACGTGATTATGTCGAGAAATTCAACAAGATCTATCCGACGCTCGCAGAGCGCTATAATGTTCCCTTGTATCCATTTCTCCTTGAAGGCGTTTCGCAGAATCGGCAGCTGAATCTGGCCGACGGGATCCATCCCAATCGCGCTGGGGTCGAGGTCATCGCCAAGGCTCTGGAACCTGCGGTCGCGCGGTTTGTGGAACAGATTTCGCGCAAGGCGCAATAACCGGAGCCGACATGCCACGTTTATTCACGGGCCTGGAAGCGCCTGCGGATGTTGCACTGAGGCTGTCAGTGCTCCGGGGCGGGGTCTCCGGGGCCAAATGGATCGAACCGGACGATTATCATCTGACGCTCAGTTTCATTGGGAACGTCGACGAAAGCGTTGAGCATAGCCTCGTCGAAGAACTTGCCGCTATCGATGCCCCCCAACTGGCCGTGCGGCTCGTTGAGCTTCGATCCTTCGGCGGGGACAAGCCAAGGTCCGTGGTCGCCATGGCTGAACTTTCCGGCGGGCTCGCGGATTTGCAGGCCGCAAACGATTGCGCATTGCGGCGGGCGGGGGTGGAGCCGGAGCGGCGAAAGTTCACGCCCCATGTCACACTCGCTCGTGTGAAAGGCGCTTCAACCCACGCCATCGCCGCATATATGGGCGAGCGCAGCATTCAACCGATAGAATTTATTACGACGCGCTTTGTTCTGTATTCGGCGCGAGCGTCACAGGGCGGCGGGCCTTATGTCGTTGAGGCTGCCTATTCGCTGGCTTGACGTCAGGGCTCCAGAACCGAGTCCCAATACAGATAATCCATCCAGCTTTCATGCAGGTAATTGGGCGGAAACAGCCGTCCGTTTCGATGAAGGTCTGTAACGGACGGCTGGAATGGGGCGGTCATCGGCCACATCTCCGCCGCCGCGGGCATGCGGTCCGCCTTGCGCAAATTGCACGGAGAGCAGGCGGCGACGACATTGTCCCAGACTGTGGTGCCACCTCGCGCGCGAGGCGTTACGTGGTCAAATGTCAGTTCTTCGCGCGCGCCGCAATACTGGCAGCTAAATCGGTCACGAAGAAAAACGTTGAACCGCGTGAACGCAGGCTGACGCGAAGGCTTGATATATGTCTTCAGCGAGACGACCGAGGGCAATTGCATCTCGAATGACGGGCTTCGGACGACGCGGTCATAATGGGAAACGATATTCACCCTGTCCATGAAGACAGCCTTGATGGCGTCCTGCCAGGACCATAAGGACAAGGGATAGTAACTCAACGGACGGAAGTCCGCGTTGAGGACAAGCGCCGGACACGCCTCCGGCGAGACATTAGGCTGGAAGTGAACGGTCAAGACCACCTCTGCGCCGCGGGCAGGAAAACACGCCCACTCGAAAAGACAGTCTACAGTCTGTATGACCGGCTTGTGAAGGCGCTACTTCGTCTCACCGCGTCGGGATGGGTGTGCCGCTGCGATAATCGTAGAAGCCACGCTTGGTCTTGCGTCCGAGCCAGCCCGCTTCGACATACTTCACCAGCAGCGGGCAGGGCCTGTATTTTGTGTCAGCCAGGCCCTCGTGAAGGACCTGCATGACCGACAGGCAGGTGTCGAGGCCGATAAAGTCGGCCAGCTGCAGGGGCCCCATTGGATGGTTGGCGCCTAGTTTCATCGCCGTATCGATGGCCTCAACCGAGCCGACGCCTTCATACAACGTGTAGATCGCCTCATTGATCATCGGCAGCAGGATGCGGTTGACGATGAAGGCCGGGAAGTCCTCCGACACCGTCGTCGTCTTTCCCAGCCGCCCGATGAAAGCCTTCGCAGATTCAAAAGTGCTGTCGTCGGTGGCGATGCCGCGGATCAATTCCACCAATTGCATGACCGGCACCGGATTCATGAAATGGATGCCGATAAACTTTTCCGGGCGGTCGGTGGCGGATCCCAGGCGCGTGATCGAAATTGACGAGGTATTTGACGCCAGGATGGTTTCCGGCTTCGCGATGGCGCAGACCTTGGTGAATATCTTGCGCTTTACCTCCTCGTTCTCGGTCGCTGCTTCGATCACGAGATCGCAATCGGCGAAATCAGCATAATCGGCTGACGCCTTGATGTGCGACAGCGCCGCCTTGCGCTCGTCTTCAGTGATCTGGCTCTTCGAAATCTGGCGCGCCATGTTTCCGTTGATGGTCGCAAGCCCTGCGTGAACCTGTTCCTCGGTCATGTCATTCAGGACGACGTCGAGCCCGACGAGCGCGGCAACATGCGCGATGCCGCTCCCCATCTGACCGGCGCCGATGATGCCAACTTTCTTGATTTCCAACGTCATACCCGCCACCAGATTTCGTGTTTGAAGGCAATCATATGCGATCAGCTGGCGGCGTCCAACAGGCAGCAAAGCTATTTACGAAGCTTGGCAAGTTCTTGCTCAAGTTCCGGCAGGGCGATGAACAGGTCCGCAACCAGACCGTAATCGGCAACCTGAAAAATCGGCGCCTCTTCGTCCTTGTTGATGGCCACGATGACCTTGGAGTCCTTCATGCCTGCGAGGTGCTGGATCGCGCCCGAAATGCCTACCGCAATGTAGAGTTCCGGCGCGACCACTTTGCCGGTTTGCCCAACCTGAAGATCGTTGGACGCAAACCCGGCGTCGACCGCTGCCCGCGACGCCCCCACCGCAGCGTTCAACTGGTCGGCGACAGGCTCGATGTATTTCTTGAAGTTCTCGGCGCTCTGCATGGCGCGCCCGCCGGAGATGATAATGCGCGCTGCTGCGAGTTCCGGACGATCCGACCTTGCGACAGTCTCGCCCTTGAACGTCGAAAGCTCGGAAGGCGCCTGTGGCGCGATGGCGACAATCTTTGCCGAGCCGCCGGTCGGCGTCGCTGCGAAAGCGGCTGTGCGTACAGTGATCACGCGGCGAGCGTCGGTTGATTGCACGGTCTGGATCGCGTTGCCGGCGTAAATCGGTCGCTCGAACGTATCTGGCGCCAAGACCTTCGTGATCTCGGACACTTGCATAACGTCGAGCAGTGCGGCCACGCGCGGCAGCACATTCTTCGCCGTTGAGGTCGCAGAGCCCACGATCGCCTCGTAATCCTGAGCGAGGCTTACAATCAGCGCTGCAAGAGATTCGGCAAGTTGATGGGCGTAAGCTTCCCCATCGGCGACGAGAACCTTCTCGACACCCTGGAGAGCGGCCGCCTGCGATGCGGCGTCGGCGACGTTTTTACCAGCCACGAGAATGTGAACCGGGCCACCGAGCTGCACTGCTGCGGTCAGCGCTTTCGCGCTTGCGCTATTGAGGCCGGCCGAGTCGATATCCGCAATGAGAAGGCTTGTCATTTCAGGGCGCCCGCCTCTTCTTTCAGTTTAGCCACAAGTTCGCTTACCGACCCCACCTTGACGCCCGTTGAGCGGGATGGCGGTTCTGACGTCTTCAACACCTTGAGTCGCGGGGTGACGTCCACGCCGAAGTCCGCCGGCGTCCTTTCGTCAATCGGCTTTTTCTTGGCTTTCATGATGTTGGGCAGCGATGCATAACGCGGTTCATTGAGACGCAGGTCGGTCGTTATAACGGCGGGCATCCTCAGTTCGAGTGTCTGCAAACCGCCGTCAACCTCACGGGTGACCTCGACCAGGCCGTCGCCGGGAACCACCTTCGATGCGAAGGTCGCCTGAGGCCAGCCCAGCAAAGCCGCCAGCATTTGCCCAGTCTGATTGCAATCGTCGTCAATCGCCTGTTTACCCAGAATGACGAGGCCGGGCTGCTCTGCGTCGATCACGCCCTTGAGGAGCTTGGCGACCGCCAGCGGTTCCACGGGTCCGTCCGTTTTCACGTGAACGCCGCGATCGGCCCCCATCGCGAGGCCGGCGCGAATCGTCTCAGCGGTTTGGGCCGGGCCAATAGAGACGACGATCACCTCGACAGCTTTGCCCGATTCCCTGATGCGCAGCGCTTCCTCGATTGCTATCTCGTCGAATGGGTTCATCGACATCTTGACGTTCGACAATTCGACGCCGGAGCCGTCG
>CANMLK010000019.1 GCA_947498445.1 Beijerinckiaceae bacterium | reverse complement strand
GAGGCACCATCACCTTGGCCATTTGGAAGGGTGGATTTAAGTTCCGGAGCGAACAACCCCGGTTTGACCGGTTAGTTTAGGGTGTAGAGATGGCAACTCCGAGACGCGCGTTCACGGTCGTCGACCGCACGACGATAGATCTCCGCTTGCGCGACGGCTGGGGTGTCGGGATGATAGCCCGCTCGCTCGGGCGCTCGGCTGGCACGGTCTCGGACGAGGTCAACCGGAACGGTGGCGCAGCGACATACGAGGCCGGGGCGGCCGAGGACCGAGCGGCGGCCAAGCGGGAAACGACCGGACGCAAGGCAAGGATGTCGCGCGACGGCGCAGTTTTCACCGAAGCGAAGCGCCTGCTGGGGCTGAGATGGTCGCCGGAGCAGATCTCGGGCAGACGCAAGCGAGAGGACGCGGGAATGCAGCAGGAATCGGCCCTTCGCGTGTCGCACGAGGCTATCTACGCCGCGATCTATGCCCTGCCGCGCGGCGAATTACGGCGCGAACTGATCGGCTGCCTGCGTCACGCCAAGCCCGCCCGCGGCCGCAAGCCGAAGGGCGGCGAACTGCGCGGTAAGCTGGTCGGCATGACCAACATCAAGGACAGGCCTGAGGAAATCGAAGGCCGGCTGGTCCCCGGCCACTGGGAGGGCGACCTTATCCTTGGCGCCAGGGGTGCGAGCGCCATCGGCACGCTGGTCGAACGGACGACCAGCTTCGTCGTTCTGGTCCACATGCCGGCGCGCAAGGCCGATGTGGCGGCCAGCGCGTTCGCGGGCGCGCTCAACGCGATCCCCGAGTCCCTGCGCAAGACCCTGACATATGACCAGGGCAAGGAGATGGCCGGCCACGCGGGCCTGGCGGAGGCGACCGGCATGCGCATCTTCTTCGCCGACCCGCACTCGCCCTGGCAGCGTGGCGCCAACGAGAACACCAACGGTCTACTGCGGCAGTACTTCCCGAAAGGGACGCCCTTGTCGGAGTTCGATCAAGGCGACCTCGACGCCGTGGCGGACAGCCTGAACGCTCGGCCCCGTAAGACACTGGACTTCGCGACACCTGGGGAGCACTTTAGGACACTGGAAGCGGGACTGGCCGGCTGACAAGTGAAACCGTCCCGGGGATGTTCGCTCCGGAACTTGAATCCGCCAAGCAAAACACGACGCCCCAACCCCGCCAACATCGGCTCGAGAGGTATCCCGGAATGACACATGAGTAAAAGTATACAAGGCTCCTGCTCATAGTCTATTAAGCTAATCGTATAAATACGGAGGCGTACTTACAAGCGATACTTAGCCTAATGGCGGGGATTTAATGCTGCGTCGCAGCGTAAATAGGCATGCATTTACATAGTGCATATTGCACCGCGCAATGAAGGGGTTTTGAGGCCTTGTCCGCCAACTAGCCGTACAGTTGCTTCGGTAGCCAGAGCGCTAGTCCCGGGAAAATATAAAGAATCAGCATCGCGACGAGCACGAGCAACATGAATGGGAAAACCCCCGAGAAGATCTGGTTGATCGTCACGTGTTTGGGCGCGACGCCTTTCAGGTAGAAGGGCGCCATTGCAACCGGCGGAGACAAGAACGACGTCTGTATGTTCAGTGCGATCAGCACGCCGAAGAACAACGGGTCGATGCCGTAGTGCTGCAGCAGCGGCAAGAATATGGGCACGAAGATCACGATGATCTCGGTCCATTCCAGCGGCCACCCGAGGATAAAAATAATGATCTGCGTAAGGATCAGGAACGTCAGCGGCGACGGGTTTATCCAGTCCACGAAGTTCTTGATAGGCTCATGTCCGCCCAGATAGGCGAAGATCGACGAGAAAATGAAAGAGCCGACAAAGAGCCAGCACACCATCGCGGACGTGCGGGCGGTGAGGAAAACCGATTCCTTCAGCTTCTCAAAGGTCATTGACCGGTAGGCGACCGCGAGGATGAGGGAGCCCAGCGAGCCCATGGCGGCGGCTTCTGTTGGCGTCGCCAGCCCGAAGAAAATTGCGCCGAGCACGGAAAGGATCAGCAGGCACAGAGGCACGAAGCTCTGAAACAGCATGATTATGACTTTGAGGGTAGGGACGTTCCGCTGCTCCGCGGGCAGCCGCGGCGCCAGCTGAGGTTGCATCGCGCAGCGCACGATGACGTAAAAAATGTAAAGCGATGCGAGCAGAAGGCCGGGCAGGAAGGCGCCAGCGTAGAGCTTTGGCACCGATACGCCCGCCGTTGCGCCATAAAGGATCAGCATCACGCTTGGCGGAATCAATATGCCGAGACAGCCGCCAGCGCAGACGACGCCCGCCGAAAGCTTGACATCGTAACCGGCGCGCAGCATGGCGGGAAACGCGAGAAGGCCCATCAGGGTGACCACCGCGCCCACGATGCCCGTCGCCGTGGCGAAGATCGCGCAGGTCATCAGCGTTGCGACAGCAAGCGAGCCGGGCACCCAATGCAACGCGAGCTGGAGCGCGTTGAACAGACGATCCAGAATGTTCGCGCGTTCTATGATGTAGCCCATAAAGACGAATAACGGGATAGATACGAGAACGTCGTTTGTCATCACGGAGTATGTGCGCTGTACGACCAACGAGAACACCGTGTCGCCCATGGCTACGTAGCCAAAGCCTACGCCCAGCGCCATCAAAGTGAAGGCGATCGGGAAGCCGAACATAATGCAGACGATGAAGAGACCGAGCATGATCACGCCCAGTTCGGGATTTCCCAAGCCAAACATCAGGATGCTCCCTGCTGTTTTTGGGCTTGCTCGAGAATGAGCTTTTCCGTTTCTTCGACGTCCGAAAGACGGGGCGGCCATTCGCCTGTGCGCACGCAGATGATGCAGCGGGCGACTTCGACAGCGCCCTGAATGGACATCATTACGCCGACCACGGGGATGAGCGTTTTGAAATGATAAAGCGGCGGCCCGTTTGGCGAATTGGAGGAGTGCTCACCAATCATCCACGAGAATTGCGCGAAGCCCCAGCCTGCGTACACAAGCGCCAGAATGCCGGGAAAAAAGAACACGATATAAAGGACAAGATCAAAGCTCGCCTGTCTGCGCGGCGTCCATTCGCGATACAGAAAGTCGCCCCGCACATGGGCGTTGCGCGCTAATGCATAAGGCCCCGCAAGGATGAACAATGTTCCAAACAGGATATAGCTCAGGTCGAACGCCCATTCTGTGGGCCGCCGCAGAAAGTAACGCGCGAAAACTTCGTAGCTGATTGCGACCGTCAGGATGAGGATCGCCCAACTTCCGGCCTTGCCGACCAATGTGTGGAAGGCGTCGACTGCAAAACGAAAGCGTTCGAACTTGATGGAGAGAACAAGCGCACCTGCAAGAATGACGAACGCCGCGATGACGATCGCGGGCGAAATTGTAGGCAACATGTCCTGGCTTCCCCCAACAGGAACGATGGCCCCGCCGGAGCGGGGCCAATAATCAAGCGCCCTCTCAGGCCTTGAAGAAGTGGTCGAAGGCGGCGCCTGAGTCGATTTCGTTGATCCGCTCATAGGCGAGGGTGCGTTTGACCCAAGCCTTCTGCGAATCAATCACCTTCTTGAAGAAGGCGTCCTTCGACAGGTCGTCGATCACCTTGTTCCACGCGGCGAGCTGCGCATCGAGCACGGGCTTGGGTGTGGCGATGATATTGACGCCACGCCCGCGCAGCATTTCCAGATCCTGCGAATAACGGTCCAGCGCTTTCCACAGCATGTCAGAGGAGGCTGATTCTGCGGAATACTTGAGGATGGCTTTCTGCTCGGCGCCAAGAGAGTCGAAACGCTTCTTGTTGAAGATGATTTCGAAGCTTTCAGCCGACTGGTGGAAGCTCTTCAACATGTAGAACTTCGATACGTCCTGGAAGCCCAGCAGCGAGTCGGACGAAGGATTGTTGAACTCCGCGCCGTCGATTACGCCGCGCTCCAGAGCGGGCACGATTTCGCCGCCGGGCAGAATCGTGATGGCCGCGCCCATTTCCTTCATGACGTCCGCCGCCAGACCGACTGTGCGATATTTCAGGCCTTTGAAATCATCTGGCTTTTCAATCGGCTTCTTGAACCAGCCGAGCGGCTGGCAAGGCATCGGGCCAGACAGGAAGCCCACAAGGTTGAGCTTGGTGACGCCGGTGACCAGCTCGTTGTACAGATCATACCCGCCGCCGTAATTCATCCAGCCGAGGAAGCTGTTTGCGTTCCAGCCGAAAGCGGGCGGGGTGCCGAACAGGGAGAACGCCTTGTTCTTTCCGTACCAATAGGCGCACACGCCATGGCCGCCATCGAGGATGCCCGCGTTCACGGCGTCCTGCATCTGGAAGGCTGGCACCACGGCGCCAGCGGCGAGGACGTCAAGCCGCATGCGGCCGCCCGACATCTCGTTGACACGCTTGGCGTAATCGAGCGCAAATTCGTGGAAGATGTCCTTGGTTGGCCACGTGGACTGGAATTTCCAGGTCACTGTCTGGGCGCGTGAGACATTAGGCATGGCGACGGCGCCGACGCCTGCCAGACCGGCGACCTTCAGGAATTTGCGACGATTTGCCGGAGTACCGGCGGTTTCATTGGCCATGCTGCCCTCCCCATCTGTTCCGGCTTCATGTGAGCCGATGGTTAAAGGTTAAGGGATTGCGGGTTCGCGGCAAGGCTCACCTGTCCTAACACAGAGCGAAATGCATTCAACTTTAGGCTAATGGTCCGCACCGGGAGGGGGTTTTGCGAACGGCGCCGCATGGTATAGGCCTGCCGCAATCGGAGATCAGATGCCTTCATTTCGCACCCAGCGCCGGGTCCGGCACAGCGCCGCCGATATGTTCGACCTCGTTGCGGACGTCGAGAAATATCCGCTCTTTGTGCCGCTTTGCACCGGCATCAAGGTTCGCAAGCGCGTGACCGATGGGGAAGGGCGCGAGGTCCTCACGGCGGATATGTCCGTTGGGTACAAGGCGATCCGTGAGACGTTTACGAGCAAGGTGACGCTCGACCGGGCCAATCACAGCATCCAGGTCGAGTATCTCGACGGTCCGTTCTCGAAACTGGACAACCGCTGGACATTCATCGACGCGCCGCCGGCCGCGGGTCAGGACGATCGCAAACTGTGCGACATCGATTTTTACATCGATTATGAGTTTCGCAGCCGTATGCTTGGCATTCTGATGGGCACGATGTTCGACACGGCCTTCCGCAGGTTTGCGGAAGCGTTTGAGCGCAGGGCGGACCTCGTTTACAGCCGTCGCGCAACTGCTGCGCGCACATCACCGCCAAGCGGAGAAACCAACGCCTGATCTGTATTAGTCGGCGCGCGTCAGTTCGATGGCTCGCGCGATCGCGCGCTTGTCGTACGTCGCCAGGCGCGCAACGGTCTTGGCCATCTCGGCGCCGCTGACCGGCTCAATCTCGATATCAAGCTTTTGCGCCTCGGCGAGGAAATCGCGATCTTTCATTGTTGCGTCAAAGGCGCGGCGTAATTCATCGATCCGCGCCGCGGGCACATCCGGGCCAGCCACAATTGGCCAGGCGAAGGCTTCCGGCGCAAACACAAGCTCCAGCGCCTGCCGGTCAAGATCGGTCTTCGCGTAATCCATGATGAATGGCACATCGGGCAGATCCGGCGCCCGCGTGATTCCCATCTGGAGAATGATGTGGATCTTCTTCTGATCGAGCCAGTCCCTTGAGCGGCTTTTCACACTGCCCCACGACCATCCGAACCGCGATTCGACTTCGCCGCGCTCCATCGCCAGAGTGATGTCGTTGCCGCCAGGGTAGCCCGCGACGATTTTCATTTTCGCTGGCGTCAGCCGATAGACAAGGCGCGCGTAGCGAACGATCCCACTGGCGGCCGAGGTGGTTCCCGCCGTGATTTCACGCTTGAAAATCTCCTCGAACGTGGTGACCTTCGATGTGTGCCATGTGACGACGGTCGAGGTCTCGGTTGACGTTGAGCCAATCGGCTGAAGACGCACGGGATCGTATCCCTCGTCGGGCGAGAACAAGGGGTCGGTCGCGAACGAGCGCTTGATAAGGCCGATCACCGTGCCGTCCTTGGGCGCGATTGAATTGAGGTGCTGGATTGCCCGCGTGCCGCCGGCGCCAGGCATGTTCTGTACATTGCCCGCAGGATTACCGGGTATCTGCTTGCCGATGTGGCGTGAAACGAGGCGGGCGGTTAGGTCATAAAGACCGCCGGGTGAAAAGCCGACGATGATCGTCACGATCTTGCCCTGATAAAAGGGCGTTTGAGCGATAGCTGCGCAAGGGCATGAAGCCGCAATCAGGGCTGCTGTGCGAAACAGATTGGCGGTTTTCGCCATCGCTTCCTCCCAACGTTATGGCCCGCGGTTCATCCTGCGTGGCTTCGCCCTGCGAAGGGCTGTCAGCGGAGGATAGACTTATTTTGGTGTCGGTCCAGCGCCCGCGCGGCGGCTGCGTCTAGCGTTCAGCCACGGCCTGTTCCACGAGGCCGAGCGCGAACGCCAGAGAGGCCATCCGCACTTGCGTGCGGCCAATGTCGCCAAAGAATTGCTCAACGCATTTGATCGGGCTCATGCGGCGCCCGCAGGCAAATTGGACGAGACCGACGGGCTTTTGCTCACTGCCGCCGCCGGGGCCCGCGACCCCCGTGATCGCGACCGAAACGTCGGCCTTTGAATGGGTGAGGGCGCCATCGGCCATCGCGCGCGCCACCTCGGGACTGACTGCGCCGCAGGCGTCTATCAATGTTTCGGAGACACCCAGCAGCTGGTGTTTTGCAGCGTTCGAATAGGTGACAAAGCCGCGATCGAACACGTCCGACGAGCCGGGAATTTCCGTGAGCAATGCAGCCACCAGCCCGCCCGTGCACGATTCAGCTGTCACGATCTTGAGGTTCTTGGCGCGGCAGGCGGCTAGAAGCGCTGTGGCGCGCTCGGTCAATTCTGAATCGAAGATCGAGTCCATTCACATCTCTCCCATAGGCAGCCGGACGGTGGCTATCGCCTGCACGGCGACGCCCTCGCGGCGTCCGGTAAAGCCCAGCTGTTCGGATGTCGTTGCCTTGATGGCGACGCGGCCGAGATCGAGGCCAGTTATGTCGGCTATTCGCGCGCGGATCGCGTCGCGATGCGGACCAATCTTCGGCGCTTCGCAGATGATGGTCGCGTCGAGATGGGCGATCAAGCCGCCCCGTTGCGCAACGAGCTCAACGGCGTGTTTCAGAAAAATGTCGGACGCGGCGCCCCTCCAGCGTTGGTCGGACGGCGGGAAGTGGGAGCCAATGTCTCCATCGGCGATGGCTCCGAGGATGGCGTCGGTCAACGCATGAAGAAGGACATCGGCGTCTGAATGGCCGACAAGGCTCGCATCATGGGGAATGCGCAGTCCGCCCAGCCAGACATGATCGCCGGGTCCAAAGGCGTGCACGTCGTAGCCAAGCCCGGTGCGCACATCGCCAAGGGACTGCATGAGTTGAGCCTGCGCGGCGGCGAAATCTTGCGGGTGGGTAAGCTTCACGTTTGTCTCCTCTCCCTCGAATGTGTGTACCGCGTGCCCCGCCCAGACAGCGACAGCGGCGTCGTCAGACGCGTCGCCAAACCCTTGCGCCGCAGCGCGATCATGGGCGTTGCGGATGAGATCGTAGCTGAAGGCTTGCGGCGTTTGCACGGCGCGCACGCCATTGCGATCAATGTCGCGCAGGATGCGGTCCCGCTCATCAATCGATTTCAGCGCGTCAACGGGCGCCAGCGCTGGAATGGCGGCGCCGTATGCACGCGCCGCTTCGACAGCTGCGCGCATCAGGCGGGCGCTGACGAGGGGCCGCGCGGCGTCGTGGATGAGGGCGATTTTTGTCAAAGTCGCATCGAGCGCTGCGAGGCCTGCGCGGACGCTGGCCTGCCGCGTCGCGCCGCCGAACACCGGCTGTAACAGAGGGCTGTCGGCGCGCAGGGCAGGGGCGCTCGCTATGGCGCTTTCATAAAGGTCCACATCGCCCGGATGGATGACGCACACGAGCGTCGCTCCGGGGATCGCGGCGGCGAATGCGTTGAGCGTGCGCGTCAGCACAGGCATGCCCGCCAGCGGTCGATATTGCTTCGGCCCGTCACCGCCAGCGCGGACGCCGCGTCCGGCTGCGACAATGACTACGGCGACGTCGCTCCAATTCATATCAAGTCCCCGGCGCGTCCAGCATCCACCACAAGTCGTGTCCCGCTTTTGCGGGCGCCGGTCAATTGGCCCTCTTGGCCATTGGCCTTGCTGTCAGAAATGTCTATCTTGTGTGCATGAATAATCCTGCCCAATTGTTAGGCGATGGCGTGTTAAGCGAAGGATTGCGCATTGGCTCGGTTCAGCTGGACGGTTGCGCGGTTCTCGCGCCCATGTCCGGCGTCACGGATGTCGGCCTGCGCCGGATCGCGCGCCGCTTTGGCGCGTCGCTTGTCGTGTCCGAAATGGTCGCGTCCGATGATTATGTCCGTGGACATGAAGTGTCGCGGCTGAGGGCGGAAGGCGCGGGGCTCGACGTTCATGTGGTGCAGATCGCAGGTCGCGAGGCTGGATGGATGGGCGAGGCGGCCCGGGTGGCGCAAGAGACAGGCGCGTCCATTGTCGACATCAACATGGGTTGTCCCGCCAAGCGGGTCACGGGCGGGTATGCGGGTTCCGCCCTCATGCGGGCGCCCGATCACGCATTGCGGCTGATTGAGGCGACCGTGAAGGGCACCAGCCTGCCGGTGACGCTCAAGATGCGCCTCGGTTGGGATCTGGATTGCCTCAATGCGCCGCAAATCGCGCGCCGCGCGCAGGATGCAGGCGTTCAGCTGATCACCATCCATGGGCGCACGCGCAACCAGTTTTACAAGGGTTCGGCGGACTGGCGGGCGATTCGCGCAGTGGTCGAGGCGACCAGTCTGCCCGTCGTGGCCAACGGCGATTGTGGATCGCTTGCGGATGCTCGTGCGATGCTGGCGCAATCGGGCGCTGCGGGCGTCATGATCGGCCGGGCTGCCATGGGGCGACCATGGCTTGTCGGTGAGATCGCCAGCGGTCTGGCGGAGCGCACATGGATTGAGCCGTCGCCGGACCAGAAGCGCGACGCGGCGCTTGAGCATCTGGACGCCTTGATGACGAACATGGGCGTGAAGACGGGACTTCGTCACGCACGCAAGCATCTTTCAGCCTATGCTGAGCATGCCGGCGCGCCCGACGCGCTGCGGCTGCGGCTTGTCACCACTGATGATCCGGGACAGGCGACCGCGCTTTTACGCGAGGCGTTTGTGCACCTGTCCGGCGCGTCACTTCCAGCCGAGGCGGCATGAGCAGCACAAAGACAAGGGACGATCCGGCAGCCCAAGTGCTCGCCGTGCTTCCACACCCCATCCTGACGATCGACCCCGCCGGGCGCATCACAACCGCCAACGCGGCGAGCGAAACCTTCTTTCAGATGAGCGAGGCGCAGCTGGCGCGGATGTTCATCAAGGACATTCTGCCGTTTGGATCACCCGTTCTGTCTGTCATTGACGAAGCCCGCCGCCGCCGCAGCGGGATCAATGAGTACCGCATAGACGTGGGGACACCCCGCATCGGCGTGGACCGAATTGTCGACGTCAACGCCACACCGCTTGGGTCAAATGCTGAAATTATAGTCATAATGCTTCAGGAACGAACAATTGCCGATAAGATGGACAGGCAATTGACGCATCGAGGGGCAGCCCGCTCGGTCACGGCGCTCGGCGCAATGTTGGCGCATGAGATCAAGAACCCACTATCGGGCATACGCGGCGCGGCGCAGCTTCTCGAGAGCGCATTGGGTGACGAGGACCGGGCCCTCACGCGGCTGATTTGCGAGGAAACGGATCGCATCGTGAAACTGGTGGACCGGTTCGAGGTATTTACCGACGAACGGCCCGCTGAGCGGGAGGCGGTCAATATCCACTACGTGCTCGATCACGTGAAGCGCATCGCCCAGGCGGGCTTTGCGCGGCATATCCGTTTCGTGGAGACCTATGATCCATCGCTGCCTCCAATCAGCGGGAATCGAGACCAGTTGATCCAGATTTTCCTGAATCTGGTGAAGAATGCGGCGGAGGCGGTGGGGCCGGACGTTGTTGACGGTGAAATCGAGCTAACGACCGCGTTTCGACCGGGTGTGCGTCTTCGCGTGGCAGGATCTGCTCAACCCGTGGCCTTACCGCTTGAATGCTGCGTTCGCGACAATGGTCCGGGGGTTCCGCCAGAGCTTCTCGACCGCCTGTTCGACCCTTTCGTGACGAACAAACCATCGGGGACTGGCCTGGGTCTTGCAATGGTTGCAAAAATAGTAGGCGATCACGGCGGGACTGTTGAGTGTGATTCTTACCCGCGGCGCACCACGTTTAGAGTACTCATGCCGATGTTCAGTCCGCGCGACGGTCGCGAGGAGGAACAGAGCTAAGTCCAGCATTCAGGAGATCAGCCTTCATGGCGAGCGGGAACATTCTTGTAGCCGACGACGACGCCGCAATCAGGACTGTTCTGAATCAGGCGCTTACTCGAGCCGGCTATGAGGTTCGCATCACCGGAACCGCCGCAACCTTGTGGCGCTGGGTGCAGGCGGGCGAGGGCGATCTGGTCATTACAGACGTCGTGATGCCTGATGAGAATGCTTTTGAACTTCTTCCGCGCATCAAGAAGCTGCGCCCCGACCTGCCCATCATTGTTATGAGCGCACAGAACACGTTTATGACTGCCATCAAGGCGTCGGAGCGGGGCGCCTACGATTATCTGCCAAAACCCTTCGACCTGAAGGATCTGGTCGCCATTGTCGGCCGGGCGCTGAGTCAGCCCAAAGCCCGGCCCCCGCGTGAGCCGAATGTCGAGGAAATCGACGGCATGCCGCTCGTGGGCCGCTCGCCGGCGATGCAGGAAATCTACCGCACGCTCGCTCGCCTGATGCAGACCGATCTCACCGTGATGATTACGGGCGAGTCCGGCACCGGCAAGGAGTTGGTCGCGCGCGCGCTGCACGACTACGGCAAGCGCAAGAACGGGCCCTTCGTCGCCATCAATATGGCGGCAATCCCGCGCGATCTCATCGAAAGCGAATTGTTCGGCCACGAGAAGGGCGCCTTCACCGGCGCCGCCAGCCGCTCGGTTGGCCGGTTCGAACAGGCAGAAGGCGGCACGCTCTTCCTCGACGAAATTGGCGATATGCCGATGGAGGCGCAAACGCGGCTTCTGCGCGTACTCCAGCAGGGCGAGTACACGACGGTTGGAGGTCGGGCGCCGATCCGAACCAACGTGCGCATCGTCGCCGCCACCAATAAAGATTTGCGTGTCCTCATCCAGCAGGGCCTGTTTCGCGAAGATCTGTTCTTCCGTCTCAACGTGGTGCCGCTGCGTTTGCCGCCGCTACGCGAACGTACGGAAGACGTGCCTGACCTCGTTCGCCACTTCTTCAAACTCGCTGCGACGCAAGGCTTGCCGCTAAAACATGTGGACACCGCCGCCCTGGAGCGCATGAAGCGGCATCGCTGGCCGGGAAACATTCGCGAGCTGGAAAATCTCGTTCGCCGTTTGGCTGCCCTCTATCCGCAGGAAACGATCACCGAGCATCTCGTCGAGACAGAGCTTGGGTTTGACTCCATGCCGATGGGCGATTTCCGCCCCACGCTCATTCCGGGAGTTGCGAACGGCGCGATGACAATGTCCGCCGAGCCAGATGGCGCGACGCTGTCAATGTCGGTCGAACATCACCTGAATGCGCTGTTCAAGACGCACGGCGAGCAATTGCCGCCGGCCGGGCTCTATCATCGCATTCTGCGCGAAGTCGAAGGCCCGCTGATCTCGGCGGCGTTGGCTGCGACCCGGGGCAACCAGATCAAGGCCGCCGAGCTATTGGGCCTCAATCGCAATACGCTGCGCAAGAAGGTGCGTGAGCTGGATATTCGGTTGATGCGCTCGCCGCGCTGATCGCACATCGTCTGCGTATTTTCCGGGGGGCTGCACGCCAGCCGCCGCAGGAAATCCTTGACCTGTCTCGTATCCGCCCGCGCCATCGCGGACGGGCAAGGATGCGTATGAGCCGCACAAGCTGTGGGTCGCCTTGCTCCGCCCCTCATTTTTGTCGCAATCTTGCAACACCGTTGTATCAATGCCACGGGGAGGGTATTCCCTGAGGCAGCCAAGCCCATCTGCATCCCGCCCCGATAGCCTGCGGTTCGGATGCTGAGGGAAACGCGCACGCATGAAGCACGAGCGAATGTCGCAGCCGACGCCCAGTGATGAGATGATGGCTCCAGCCCGCGAACGTCGCTGGCTTGCGCGACTAGGCCCCATCTCCGTCACGATGGCGCTTCTGAGCGCGTTGGCGACGCTCCTGATTTTTGCCGATTACACGCCAATTTCCCCCACGAGCCAGGTGGTGCTGGCGCTGTTCGCGCTCAATACGGCGATCAGCCTGTTTTTGATGGTGTTGTTGTTTCTGGAAGCGCGCCGCATTGTGGCCGCGAGGCGGGCGCAGGCGGCAGGCGCGCGAATCCATTTTCGCATGGTGGCGCTGTTTTCCGGCGTGGCGGCGTTCCCGGCCATTTTGATGGCGATGGTTGGTTCGGTGACGCTGGACCGCGTACTGAACCCGGCGTTCATGCAGGATGTGCGCGGGTTTATCTACACGACGGGCTCCGTCGCGCAGATCTTTCGCGAATCGCAGTGCCGGGCCCTGCTTCAGGAGGCGAAACTCACCGCCACCGACCTCGACCGCGCCAGCCCCTTGTTCACGTCCAACCGGGCGGTGTTCAAAGAATATTTCGCGGGTCGCGCGCAGGTGCTCGGCTTTTCCGCCGCCGCGATGATGAAGCGCGACGGGACCATCGTCGAGTACGGTACTGCGTCGACCTCACGCATCGTCCAGCCCGAGGGCAGCGACTTTGACGACGCGGCGCGCGACGAGCCGCTTTGCCTGATCCTCGACGAGGGACGGACGTTCGCGGCGCTGCGCCAGATGCAGAATGTGCCGGAGACATTCGTCTACGCGGCGCGCCCGGTCGATCCGCTGGCGACGACCTTTCCGGTTCAGGTGCAAAACCTGACGGCGCTTTACGAAGCCTATGAAGGGCACCGCTACAATATCCAGATAGCCTTCGCGATCATGTATGCGCTGATTGCGCTCATCATGTTGCTGTCGGCGACGTGGCTTGGCCTGTCGATCGCCAACCGGTTGGTGACGCCGATCCGGCGACTGATTACGGCGACCGATCAGGTGTCGTCGGGCAATCTGTATGTGCAGGTTCCCGTGCATCGGCGAGACGGCGACCTCGGGCATCTTGGCGAGACATTCAACAAGATGACGTCGGAGTTGCGATTGCAACAGAACCGCCTGATCGCCGCCAGTCGGCTGAACGACGAGCGGCGCGCATTTACGGAGGCCGTGCTCGCGGGCGTGCCGGCCGCCATCATCGGCATTGACGCCATGGGCATCGTGAATGTCCTCAATCCTTCGGCGACCAAGCTCCTGGACGAGAAAATCGATGTCGATCCAGACCATGCCGTGGGCCGCCCCATAGCTGAGATCGTGCCCGAACTGGGCGCTGTTCTGGAAGAAGCGCGCGCCAGCCACATGCGCACGCACCAAAGCCAGATCGCCCTGACGCGCAAGGGCAGGGAGCGCATCTTCAACGTGCGCGTGACGACCGAACAATCCTTCAGCGCCGAGCGTAACGAGGTCATCACGCTCGATGACATCACCGATCTGGTCTCGGCGCAGCGCACATCTGCATGGGCGGACGTAGCGCGTCGCATCGCGCACGAAATCAAGAATCCGCTTACGCCCATCCAGCTTTCAGCCGAGCGACTGAAGCGCAAATACGGCCGCACCATCACAGAGGATCGTCATATCTTCGACCAGTGCACGGATACGATTATCCGGCAGGTGGACGACATCAAGCGCATGGTGGACGAGTTCTCATCGTTTGCGCGGATGCCAAAAGCGCGCCTCGAACGCGACGACTTGCGGGCCTGCGTCAATCAGGTTGTGTTCCTGATGCGCGTGGGTCATCCGGAAGTCACAATCGAGGAACATCTGCCTGAAGAGCCTTTGTTCGCGCTGTTTGATCGGCGACTGCTTTCGCAGGCGCTGACCAATATCGTGAAGAACGCGACGGAAGGCATCACGGGCGATGAAGACACGGAAAAGCCCGCGCCTCGTGTGCAGGTACGGCTCGCGCGCAGCGATGACGGACAGATCGCTATCGATGTGATCGACAACGGAAAGGGTTTTCCCTCGGAGAACCGCCAGCGGCTTCTTGAGCCCTACATGACGACCAGAGCAGAGGGGACAGGCCTTGGCCTGCCAATCGTCGCCAAGATTCTTGAGGATCACGGCGGCGGCATCGAGCTGCTCGATGCGCCGGACGGAAAGGGAGCTTGGGTGCGGCTTCATTTCGCCGACAACAGCGAAGCAGCTGCGAATATGGACAAACCACCGGCGATTGATTCCGCCGCGGCAAAATAGAACGCGAGAAAAAAATGGCTGCCGATATTCTCATCGTTGACGACGAAGCCGACATCCGCGAGGGCGTTGCGGGCATTCTTTCGGATGAAGGCCACGGCACGCGCACGGCGAAGAATTCTGACGAGGCGCTTGCGGCCATCGAGGCTCGCCGACCGCATCTCGTTTTTCTCGATATCTGGATGCAGGGGTCGCGGCTCGACGGACTGCAATTGCTCAACGTCATCAAGGAGAATCATCCCACACTGCCGG
Source organism: Beijerinckiaceae bacterium (assembly GCA_947498445.1). Classification (GTDB taxonomy): domain Bacteria; phylum Pseudomonadota; class Alphaproteobacteria; order Rhizobiales; family Beijerinckiaceae; genus Terripilifer. Next base: position 13,502 of record CANMLK010000019.1, on the reverse strand, counting down.
TGGTGATGATCTCGGGCCACGGCAACATCGAAACCGCTGTCTCTGCGATCAAACTCGGCGCTTACGACTTCATCGAGAAGCCGTTCAAGGCTGATCGTCTTGTCCTTGTCGCCGACCGCGCGCTCGAAACATCACGTCTCAAGCGCGAGGTTACGGACCTGCGTGCGCGCGCCGGCGCCACAAACCGCATCGTCGGCAAGTCCCCCACGTTGAACCAGCTTCGGCAGATTATCGAGCGGGTAGGGCCGACGAATTCGCGCGTGATGGTCATGGGCGCGCCAGGGTCCGGCAAGGAGCTTGTGGCGCGCGTCATCCACGAGATGTCGCCGCGGGCGCAGGGGCCGTTTGTGGCTATCAACGCCGCCACCATCACGCCCGAGTCGATGGAGGTGGAATTGTTTGGCGTCGAAGCGGCCGACCAGCGAAGCCGCAAGGTTGGCGCGCTTGAGGAAGCGCATGGCGGGACACTCTATCTCGACGAGGTCGGCGATATGCCGCGCGAGACGCAGAACCGCATCCTGCGCGTTCTCGTGGACCAGAACTTCCAGAGGGTTGGCGGCGCCACGCGCGTGCATGTGGATGTTCGGATTGTCTCGTCATCCAGCAAGGACCTGGCGGCTGCCATCGTGGCCGGGAATTTCCGGGAAGACTTGTTCCACCGACTTGCGGTCGTTCCAATCCGCGCGCCGTCATTGTCCGAGCGGCGAGAGGATATTCCAGAACTGGTCGAGTATTTCATGGACCAAATTTCGGCGGCGACCGGCATGCCGCGACGGCGGATAGGCGCCGACGCGATGGCCGTGCTTCAATCGCATGACTGGCCCGGCAACATCCGTCAGCTGCGCAACAACGTCGAGCGATTGATGATCCTGTCAGGCGGCGACGCAGACGCGGAAATTACCGCCGAAATGCTGCCGTCAGAGATAGGCGCGCTGGTGCCCTCCACGCCGAACGGGACGGGGGGCGAAAAACTGATGAGCCTTTCACTTCGCGAGGCGCGCGAGGTTTTTGAGCGTGAGTATCTCGTCGCGCAGATCAGCCGGTTTGGCGGAAACATCTCGCGTACCGCCGAATTCATCGGCATGGAGCGGTCCGCGCTTCACCGAAAACTGAAGTCGCTGCAAATCGACTAATTGTAAATGTGATTCCAATGCATCTGCGTGGTGTCTGCTTAACGCAACACATCGGCATAAAAACGTAGGCAACGCACCAAGCTTGTTGCGATTCAGGCGGAGCCGTTCTTTACTGTGTGAGGACGGCTTACGAGCTGAATCGTAAGCTGAAAAAACGTTTCGTTACGTCCATGGCGAAACGGCATAACGAAGGGACCAATAAAATGGCGGCCGAACGCGCCCAAAATCTGCAGGACACCTTCCTGAACTATGTCAGGAAGCACAAAGTCCCGCTCACCATCTTCCTCGTCAACGGCGTCAAGCTTCAGGGCGTCGTGACATGGTTTGACAACTTTTGTTTGCTTTTGCGTCGTGATGGCCACTCGCAACTTGTGTACAAGCACGCCATATCCACGATTATGCCCGGTACGCCGATCCAAATGTTTGAGACCGGGGAAGAGGGCGGGGAGAAACCCCCGGCCTGATCGGCGTAGGTGGAGCGCGTTTGACTGAACTTGAAAACACTCGCTCGCAAGTGAATTCGCAAGTGAATTCGCCAGGGTTCGATCTTGAGCGAAAGCTTGCGCAGAACACGCGCACGTTCGTCCTCGGTCCTTATCTGAACGATCGCGCCGCCGCACGGGCGGGGACAGGGCGTCTGTCCCCGCGCGACGCGCAGTCGCGAATCGCGGAGGCCGAGGGCCTTGCCCGCGCCATCGACCTTGATGTGGAGGGCGCCATCGTGGCGCCGCTGGCGCAAATTCGCCCGGCGACGTATCTGGGCCCCGGCAAGGTTGAAGAGATTGCAGTGCGGATCAAGGATGAGGACATCGGCCTCGTCGTGGTCGATTGCGCCCTGTCTCCCGTGCAGCAGCGCAACCTCGAAAAGGCTTTTTCGGCCAAGGTCATAGACCGGACTGGTCTCATCCTCGAAATCTTCGGGCGACGGGCGCGCACGCGCGAGGGTTCGCTGCAGGTTGAACTCGCGCATCTGAATTACCAGAAGTCGCGCCTTGTGCGGTCCTGGACCCATCTTGAGCGCCAGCGCGGCGGCTTCGGCTTCCTTGGCGGGCCGGGCGAAACCCAGATTGAAACTGACCGGCGCCTTATTCAGGAGCGGATGCAGCGCATAGAGCGCGATCTTGAAGGCGTAAAGAAGACCCGCGGCCTGCATCGCAAGCACCGTCAGGACGTGCCTTATCCAGTCGTGGCGCTCGTCGGCTACACCAACGCGGGCAAGTCCACGCTGTTCAACCGCATGACCCGGGCCGAAGTGCTGGCCAAGGACATGCTGTTCGCCACGCTCGATCCGACGTTGCGCGCGGTCAAACTTCCGCACGGCGAGAAAATGATGCTCTCCGACACGGTGGGCTTCATCTCCGATCTGCCCACGATGCTTGTCTCCGCGTTCCGCGCGACGCTGGAAGAGGTCATGGAGGCGGACGTTGTGCTGCATGTGCGCGACATCTCCCACGACGACACCGAAGCGCAGAGCGAGGACGTCGAGAAGATCCTCAGTGATCTGGGAATCGAACCGCACGACCCGCGCATCGTCGAGGTCTGGAACAAGCTAGACCTGCTGACCGAAGACCGGGCGCAGGCGATGCACAATTTGGCCAAGCGCCAGGACGTGCTGTCATTTGCCGTATCGGCCACCACCGGGGAGGGAGTTGACGGCCTGCTTGAGGGAATCGAAGCGCGCCTGTCGGCGGGGCATGTGCAGATGGCGCTGACGCTGCCGGGCTCCGATGGCGAGGGGTTGAGCTGGCTCTACGTCAATACGCAGATCCTTGCGCGTCATGACACGCCCGACGGCGAGATTGAACTTGAACTCAAGGTTTCCCCAACCCGCCTTGAGCGATTTCAACGTAAGTTCACCGACGCCAAAGAAGTTGAGGGCGCCGCGCCAGCGCAGAACGCAACCTGAGAACCTAAGGTCGGATGTAAGAAGTCTTCCATAAGCTCATGCGATAGATGACTTTTCGATGCGCTTGGCTTCATCCCAAAGCGCATCCATCTCTGCCAGTGTCGAGTCTTCAGGCCGCGCACCCTTTGTCGCAAGCCGGGCTTCGATATGAGCAAAGCGGCGCCGGAACTTTTCGTTCGTGCCGCGTAGCGCCGCCTCGGGGTCGGCCCCAGCGTGGCGGGACAGATTGGCGAGGGCAAAGAAGAGATCGCCGATTTCGTCGCGAATAGCGTCCATCCGACCGGCTTCAATCTCGCGTTCCAGTTCGTCACCTTCCTCCCGGATTTTCGCGAGCACAAGCCGCGCGTCGTTCCAGTCGAACCCGACCTTTGAGGCCTTTTCCTGCAGCTTCACCGCGCGCGTCAGGGCGGGCATCGCCTCGGGCACGCCCGACAGGACGCCGCCGACTGGCTCCGCTGGCAGGCCTGCCTCCGCGCGGGCTGCGGCGCGGTCGGCCTTTTCCTGACGCTTGATGTCGCCCCAAAGGGCCTTCACCTGATCGGGAGACAGGTTTGTAACGTCGCTGAACACATGTGGGTGCCTGCGCAACAGCTTGGCGCAGATTGCCTCGACTACGTCGCCGAATGCGAACAGTCCGCGCTCTTGCGCCATTTGAGCGTGAAACACGACTTGCAGGAGAAGGTCGCCCAGCTCGTCCTTGAGGTCGGAGAAATCGCCGCGCTGGATGGCGTCCGCCACCTCGTAGGCTTCCTCAATCGTGTAGGGCGCGATGCTGGCGAAATCCTGCTCGATGTCCCATGGGCACCCGCCGTCAGGAGATCGAAGCCGCGCCATGATGGCCAGCAGGTCAGCGATGTCTCCGGAGGCCTTCATGGATCACCAGCGGGCAGGGTGGAACACAGGGATATTGTGGGGCGGAGAAGGGCGCGACGCAATCTGGAGTTTACGCAAAGAAAAAGGGCGCACACACGGCGCGCCCTTCTCAAACAGGTGCTCGGCTGGATTAACCGAGCGAAATCCCGACCGCTTCACGGCCCTTGGGCGTCTCGACGACCTGCATGATCACAGCTTGCCCTACGACCAGTTCGGTAATGCCGCCCGGACGTAAGGTGGAGATGTGCACGAAGACGTCCTTGCCGCCATCGTCGCTGGAGACGAAGCCGAAGCCCTTGGTCGGGTCGAACCATTTGACCTTGCCGGCGACCTCGATCGCGGACGTCGGGTCCGGACCACGGCGCGGGGCGCGAGGGCCATCCGAGAACGTGCGTGCGGGAGCAGCAGCCGCCTGTGCTGTTGACAGGTCAACCTCGTAAACGCGCGTAACCTGAGCGCCCTTCATGCCCTGGCCAACAGTGACCTTGAGCTTCGCACCGGGCGGCACGGTTTCGTGGCCGGCGGATTGCAGCGCGCCGACGTGGAGGAATGCATCGCCCTGGCCATTGTCCAGTTCGACGAAGCCGAAACCCTTGTCAGACTTGAACCATTTCACCGTCGCATCGACAGTGGAAGCGGGCGGGGCGAACCCTCCCATTTCTGGCGGAGGGGGCTGAAACCCGCCTCCAAATTGCGACCTGGCCTGGCGCTGTGGTTTTCCGCCAAAGTCCATCGGACTGTCATCGTCGAAGCCCCGCCGCCTCGGCCGAAAATCTTTACCCTTGCTCATAGCTTCCGTTCGTCTCCATCAAAGGGCGGCTTTCCATTCCGGCACCATGATGGTGCGCGAATCCCTCCGACGTACGCACGTGTCGTCCGTCCCCTGACCCGCTTGACAGATGGTCCTTTGAGCATTGCTTCGCAATTTGCCAACTATAGGTCCTGCCGCTCTCGCGCTTGGAATGTAACACCATGACGGCACGGCGCCTATCCTAAATTGCGACATTTAGCCTCTCGAAGAGAACAACTTTGTGCGGCTTCGCAAATTTGCGCATCAACGGCCCCGTAGAGGCACTGGGCGTTGAAGTCTTAGGCTGAGTTCGCGGCGCCGTTTCAGGCTGCGTTGAACAGCGCGCGAACTCTTTGCATCCGCAAAATTGATGAAGGGGGCTGATCAGAGGGCAGCGTCTCGCTGTGGGTCGAAGAATCCGAAAGCGACCGGCTGCTCGGGAAGAGAGCCTGCTGGCAACGTCCTTGATTCGCATAAGACATATTATGGAACTTAAATAGGTAAGGTCTGGGGCTGAGTGGCGCTTCTGATCTGAATATACAGTATTTATCCTCTGGCTCGCGCTTTGTTCCGCACCTGCCGTGTCCGCGCAGCGAGCGCGTTACGCTGGCCAGAGCTCAGAATGCGAGCCGCATTCCGTCGTGGGCAATTATCACGCCTTCGGGCAATTCGGCGCTCAGCGTGTCGTAATCGAGGTCCGTGTGAAGGTTCGTCAGCACTGCGCGGCGCGGCTTCATGCGGGCGATCCAGTCCAGCGCTTCTGCGAGGCTGAAATGACTCGGATGGCGCGTGTAGCGCAGCGCGTCGATGATCCACAGATCGAGTCCGGCCAGAAACTCCACGCTCGCGTCGGGTATAGCGACGACGTCCGGCGTGTAAGCCATGTCGCCAATGCGGAAGCCAAGCGAGTCCATATCGCCATGGTTCAGTCTGAACGGCACGGCCCCAACCTGCCCGCCGGGCCCGTCGATGCTGACGCCGACCCCATGGCGCAACTCCATCGGGTTCATGAGCGGTGGATATTGGCTTCCGGGCGGCGTTTCAAACACATAGCTGAACCGGACGCGCAAGGCCGCCTCAGTCACATCGTCCATATAAACGTCGACGCGGCGACGCATCTTGATGACAAGTGGCCGGACATCGTCGATGCCATGGGTGTGGTCCGCATGGGAATGGGTGATGAGAATGCCATCGAGATGCGTCGTTCCGGTATCCAGCAACTGCTCGCGAAGATCCGGCGATGTGTCGACAAGGACGATGGTTTTGCCTTCCGGACGCGTCTGCTCGACGAGAATCGAGCAGCGTCGGCGGCGGTTTCTGGTATTCTCAGGATTGCACGCGCCCCATTCACCGCCTACCCGCGGCACGCCGCCCGATGAGCCGCAGCCGAGAATGACGACGCTCCGGCTCATGCAAGCGATCCCGGCATTTTATCGAACAATCGAAGGGCGTTGGCCGTGGTCTTGGCCGCAATCTCATCGGCGCTGACGCCCTTGAGATCGGCCAGGACTTTGGCGGTTTCGGCGACATAGGCCGGCTGGTTCGACTTGCCCCGGTGCGGCGTTGGCGCAAGGAATGGCGCGTCGGTTTCCACCAGCAAGCGGTCCAGCGGCAGGTCGCGGGCGATGTCACGGAGATCCTGCGAATTCTTGAACGTCAGAACGCCCGAGAAGGAAACATAGAGCCCCAGTTCAATCCCGGTCTCGGCCAGCTCGCGCGAAGCGGTGAAACAATGGAGCAGGGCCTTGAAAGCCCCCTTCCCCATTTCATCGCGCAGGATTGCTGCAACATCCGCGTCCGCGTCGCGCGCATGAATGACGAGCGGCAGGCCCGTCCGGCGCGCCGCTTCGATATGCGTGCGAAAAACCTTGGCCGCCATATCGCGCGGGCTCTTGTCGTAATGATAGTCCAGCCCGGCCTCGCCAATGGCGACGCAACGCGGATGGCTCGCCAGCGCTGCGATGTCGGCGGCGGTGAAGTCCGGCTCTTCGTGCGCCTGATGCGGATGGGTGCCAACCGAAAACCACACGTTGTCGGCAGCTTCCGCTATGCCGCGATAGACGTCGTATTTCTTTATGCGGGTCGAGATCGTGATCATCCGCTCAACGCCCGCCGCATGCGCACGCTCCCGCACGCCAAGCAAGTCGCCAGCAAATTCCGGGAAGTCGAGATGGCAGTGCGTGTCGATCAGCATCAGGATTTTGGCTTGTGCGTCTATTTGGAGGCGGTCTTTTTGGCGTCGGGGCTTGCGGCGGCTTCGGGCTCAATATAGCGCGGAAAAACGGGTTGCGGCGGGGGCAGGGTCAACCCGCCGGGAATGCGGGCGCCCTCGCCTGCGCTGGCGAATTCGCGCGCGTCTTCAGTCGAGCCCACGAGGTCGAGCAGTTTTGCCGCCGCTGCAGGAATAAAGGGCTGCGCCATGATGGCGACGTTGCGGATCACTTCCGCTGTCGTCCAGAGGATCGTGTCGCGGCGCGCAGGATCGCTTTTGCCCTTCGCCCACGGTTCTTCGGACGCGAAATAGCGGTTGGCGTCGGCCACAACGCGCCAGATTTCCGCCAGCGCCTGATGGAGCGCGAAGTCCTTCATGGCGACGCGCGTGCGGTCCGCAAGGCCCCAGGCCTGATCGAGCATCACGCGATCTTCGTCCGAGAGGGGACCGGGAACGGGCGCCCTGCCCTCGCAATTCTTGGCGATCATCGACAGCGAGCGCTGCGCGAGATTGCCAAGATCGTTCGCAAGATCGGCATTGATGCGGTTGACGATGGCGTCATGCGAGTAGTTGCCGTCCTGACCAAACGGCACTTCGCGCAGGAAAAAATAGCGCAGCTGATCGACGCCGTAGTCCTGGCTCAACGTGATCGGGTCGATGACGTTGCCGACCGACTTCGACATTTTCTCGCCGCGGCTGAACAGGAAGCCGTGAACGACAATCTGCTTGGGCAATTCGATGTCGGCCGACATGAGGAATGCGGGCCAGAAGATCGAATGAAACCGCGTGATGTCCTTGCCGATGACATGGGCGTCCGCCGGCCAGTAACGCCAGCGCGGATCGCTCTCGTCAGGGAAGCCGCAGGCAGTGAGATAATTCGTCAGCGCGTCGACCCAGACATACATCACGTGGCGGTCGTCGCCGGGGACGGGAACGCCCCAGTTGAACGTGGTGCGGCTGATCGACAAATCCTGCAGGCCGCGCTTCACGAAAGCGACGATCTCGTTGCGGTATTTGTCGGGCGTGATGAAGTCAGGGTTCGCATCATAGAACGCCAGCAGGCGGTCCCCGTAAGCGGAGAGGCGGAAGAAATAGCTTTCCTCCTCCACCCATTCGACGGGCGTGCCGTTGGGCGAGTTCTTTGCCCCGTTGTGCCCTTCGGTGAGTTCGCTTTCGTCGAAATAGGCTTCCTCGCGCACGGAATACCAGCCGGAATATTTCGAAAGATAAATGTCGCCGGTCTTTTCCATCGCGCGCCAGATGGCCTGCGAGGCGGCGTAATGGCGCGACTCTGTTGTGCGAATGACGTGATCGGCGCGCGCATTGAGGGCGGCGCCCATTTCATCAAACTGCACGGCGGTGCGATCCGCCAAAGCCTGCGGCGTCAGGCCTTCGCGCGCGGCGGTCTGCTGCATTTTCAGCCCGTGCTCATCCATGCCGGTGATGAAGAACACATCCTTGCCATCAAGCCTGTTGAAACGGGCTATCGCGTCGGTGGCGATGCGCTCGTAGGCGTGGCCGATGTGAGGCTTCCCGTTCGCGTAGGGAATGGCCGTGGTGATGCAGAATGTGGGGCGCGTGGCCATTGGCTTTCCGGTGATCATCCGCGAGAAGCGCTCACCGCCGCGGACAGATCTGCGAATATGGACAGAATGATCGGCCGACGGTCGAGGTTAAGCGCCTGCGTTTCGCGGGCCGAGGCGGCGATCTTTTCCCATACCTGCGCAAGCGGCGCAAGGCTGCGCGGGCCTGCGCCCGAGGCTGCGTTCGTGCGGACATGTGCGTCCACCCAGTCCAGAACCATCGTCAGCACCGCGTCGAAAACCTCGCCGCCCTCGCGCCCCAGCGTGGAATCGGCCAGCGTGTGAACCGCTCGCCAGTCAACCTCCGGCAGCTTTGAAAGTAGCCGCGCGACGTCGTCGGCCTGTTTGATGCTTGCGTTGGCGAGCAACAACAACGTGTCGCGCACGGAGCCCGACGCTCGCACGGCGGCTGTCATCAGCTCCTTGTCAGACGCGTTTGGCGCCTCTTCCATCGCCTTGATCGCGGCGACCACATCGGTGTCGGGCAAGGGCGACAACATCAGCCGACGGCATCGCGAGCGGATGGTCGGCATGGTCGCGGCGGGGCGGTGCGAGATGATGAGAAAGAGCGATTTTGGCGGCGGCTCTTCGATGATCTTGAGAAGCGCATTGGCGCTTGAGCGGTTGAGATCGTCAGCTGAGTCGATGATGGCGATGCGCCAGCCGCCTTCGCTCGCCGCGCTATGGAACAGGTTGATCGCCTTGCGTACGTCGTCGACGCGAATTTCCGTGAAATGCTTCTTGGTTTTTGGGTCCCATTCGCGGCGCAGGACGACGACGTCGCCGTGCGATTGCGCAGCAATGCGGCGCACTACCGGAAGGTTCGGGTCCACGTGAAGATCGGTCGCGCGCTGTACGGCTGGCTGACTTGGATCAGGGTTCGCCAAAATGAAGCGCGCCACGCGCCAGGCCAGCGTCGCCTTGCCTATTCCTTCGCGCCCGCCAATCAGCCAGGCCTGCGGAAGGCGGCCCTCGCGATAGGCCTCCAGAAAGTCGTGTTCTGCAGCGGCATGGCCGAACAGATGTTCCGTCTCGCGCGGGTGCGGAGCGCCGGGAAGAGCATCGCTCTCGGGCGGGCCTTCATCCGCTGCGGCACGCCGACTCATGGCGCCGCCTTTTGTTCAGGCGGGGACTCGGCGCTGTCGATCAGTCTGCCGCACACGATGCCCCAGATTGAGTCTGAAACCGCGTCCGCGTCACCGGTCCCATCAACCACGGCGCACCGGCGGGGCTCTTCCCCGGCGATATCGAGGAAAGCGCTGCGCAGCGCCTCGTGAAACGCGAGCCCCTCGGCCTCAAACCGGTCGACAAACGCAGACCGGGCGCGGGCCCGGGCGAGGCCCAGTTCTGCCGGAACATCGACCACGATTGTCAGGTCAGGCCGCGTTGGCCCGACGGTCACACGTTCCAGCTCTCTCAGAAAACGCGGGTCGAGGTTGCCGAGCGCGCCCTGATAGGCCCGCGTCGAATCGGAAAACCGGTCGCAGATGACCCATTTGCCGGCCTCGAGCGCCGGGCGGATGGTATGCCGAAGATGATCAATCCGCGCCGCAAAGAACATGACAGCTTCGGCTGCCGGGCCAAGCGGCGCAATAGCGCCCGAAAGAATCGCGGACCGGATCTGTTCGGCAAGCGGCGAGCCGCCGGGTTCGCGGGTAAGGACGGATTCAAACCCGCGCGCGCGCAGACGGCTTTCGAGCCGCGCGGCCTGGGTCGATTTGCCAGCGCCCTCCCCGCCTTCGAGGGTGATGAAACGTCCGCGGGTGATTTGATTGGCCATTAACTCTTGAACACGTAGCGCCTGAACAGCCCGCCAAACCATTCGACGCCTGCGTCGAGCGCACGCTGATGAATCGCCCCGGGCGCAACGTCTTGAGCCGCGCGCAGCGGAATGTCGAGCGCAAGCGTCTTGCCGCGAAACACTTTCAGCCGCGCAATCTGGTCGCCTTCCTTAACGGGCGCCACGATAGGGCCCTGCCAGACGATGCGCCCGACCAGCCGCTCGTTTGAGCCGCGCGGCGACATGACACGCACCGGCATGTCTGACACCAATGGAACGGAGCCTACGGCGCCGCCGAAGACGCTGGCGGAGCCAATCACCTCGCCCTTGCCGAAGAGCGCGCGATGATCGAATGCGCGCAGGCCCCATACCAGCAGCTTGCGCGCTTCTTCAGCGCGGTCGCGGCCGGTCTTGAGGCCGTTGACCACAACCACAAGGCGCGTGCCGCCTTCGACCGCCGACCCGATGAGGCCAAAGCCTGAATCGTCGATATTGCCCGTCTTCAATCCGTCCGCGCCGATGTTCATCGTCAGCAACGGATTGCGATTGAGTTGGCGAATTTTATTCCACGTGAATTCGGTCTCGCCGTAAATCTTGTAGAGATCAGGATAGGTGCGAATGACGTGGACAGAGAGCGTCGCAAGGTCGCGTGCGGTCGTCTTCTGATCGGGATGAAAGGCGCCCCACGAGTTCCTGAACGTAGTTCGCGTCATGCCCAGTTCACGTGCGCGCACGTTCATCGCAGCGGCAAAAACCTCGTCTGTTCCGCGCATGCCTTCAGCAAGCGCGATGGACGCATCGTTTCCTGACTGGATGATCGCGCCGCGTAGAAGATCGATGACGCGCACGCGGCTGTTTAAATGCGCAAACATCGTTGAGCCGCCTGAAGGCGCGCCGCCCCGGCGCCAGGCGTTTTCCGAAATCGTCATCGTGTCTTCGGGATTGAGGCTGCCGTCCTTGAGCGCCTTGAATGCAAGCTCGGCGGTCATCACCTTGACCATCGACGCGGGGGACATGGGGTCGTCCGCATTCTTCTCGAACAGGACGCTCCCGGATTCTGCGTCAACAAGGATGGCGAACGGAGCGCTCGTCGCAATCGTCTGCGCGACTGCTGGCGCGGCAAGCGCGCCAAGCACGACTGAAAGACTGAGAATTCGAGTGAACCACAGCATGCAAAATCCCGGACGTTCCGCGCGTGGCGTTGATCTCGCGTGGGGGGAATGTGCACGCGAACGCCAGTCGGATCAATGCGCGTTGTCGCGCATGGTCAACGCAGGGGCTGCAGACCTTCAAGGCTCACGCCGTCAAACGGCCGGCGGCGCACGAGTGTTGAGGTGACTGACGATGGCGGCGCGAAGAACATGGGCTGCGGCGAGCGGCGGCGGGGCGCGGAAATCGGCGTGTCGGCGCCGGGGATTGTGCCCAAATCGAGCGGGCGCGGCGGCGGCAGAGGCGCATATGCGGGGAAAGGCGCAGTCATCACGCCGGCCGGCGCGGCTGACGTAATTTGCGGGTTGCGCGGCGGCGCATTGAGCGCCGGGGCGCCAAATGGACTGCGCGCGGGTGTGAGCGGCACGGTAGAAGCTGCAACGACGCTCACGCCGGAGTATTGTTCCAGCTCGGCTATGCTGGCGACAGTCTGTGGCTCCGGGACAGCCAATGGGACGGTCGCCGGGGCGCGAGGCGATGGCTGCTGAGCTTGCGCAATCATGGTGGTCGGCGCCGAAGTTGACCCATCCAGCGCGGCGGGGCGGCCGTCGGTTCGCAGCGAGGCGATCAACATATTGTCGTCGGAACCGGCGAGGCCGGCTGGGCTTATAAAATCGACTTTGACGCGGCCAGTGCCGGTGCGGCGGAAATCCAGCGTATCGGCAACCCGCTGCGAGACGTCGAGGACGCGGCCAGCGTGAAACGGACCGCGGTCATTCACGCGAACGACGATCGAATGGCCATTCTTGAGATTGGTGACGCGCGCATAACTGGGTAGCGGCATCGTAGGATGCGCTGCGCTGAGAGCGCGCATGTCATAAATTTCACCGTTCGCAGTGCGGCGGCCGTGGAAGGCCGCGCCGTACCAGGACGCCATACCTGTGACTGTGTAGCTAGGTGAGACTTCGCGCGGATAATATCGCTTTCCCGCCACCGTGTAGGGGCGGCCGACGAGACGCTGCCCGCCGCCGCGTGGAACGGACTGACCATCGCCGACGACCCGCTGGCTCGCAGCGCCATATTTGGACGACGGGAAATACTCGGAGGAGCGGCCCGTGGGGGCAGACTTGCCGAGATCTTGCGCGCATCCGCCAAGAATCAGCGCCAATGAACCGATTCCCGCAAGCAGGAGGCCCATAGAGACATGACAAGGACGTGCTGGAAATGATTCGGACATCAGGCGGGGGGCACCGGAAACGCAACGCGCTTCCCGAGTCCGGCTCGCGGAAGCAATGACCCGAATATGAAGGTTCAGCCTTGCGAAAGCTTTAACAGTCAAATTCTGCCCTGCCCCATTGCTGCGCCCGCGTTCAGAGACGGTCCAAATGCGCCTGAATTGCGGCGCAATGTATCAGGATCCAAATTCAACGCTACCAGCGCTGGCGAAAATGCGCCAAGTCAATTAATACAGTCCCGCGTCCTCGTGGCGTCGCGGAAGGGTGGCCGAGTGGTTTAAGGCAGCGGTCTTGAAAACCGCCGTAGGTGAAAGCCTACCGTGGGTTCGAATCCCACCCCTTCCGCCATTTCATAGAAATTTTATTAGCGATATCAGCTACTTGCTTTTTGGCGGTCTTCCATAACCCACAATTTCACCCACAACCATTTGCCAGACTGAAGTCCGAAGCCCCCAGAGGTAAGTTGATGGTCAAGCGGGACCAGTACAGGATTGATGATCCGACGATCACGATCGCAGCAGCTGCAAATTTCATCGCAGACCATGTTCCAATCAAAAAAAGCCGCCAGTTGGCCTACGAGGGGGCTTATTCAGTAATCACTTACGCGCGTAAGGTGGGTAGGCTTCCTGATCAGCCTTCGATGAGCGCCTTGACGTTTTTCTCTTGGGCCGTCTCCCGGAAGGAATGGAAGGCGCTTGAAAAGGTACCCGGCCTGAAATTCTCGACCGACGTAATGGTCTCAGGGGTTGCAACGGCAGCGAGTGTCGGCGTGAGCTACGCGGTGGATGTTCCCGACGACGTCGCTTCGCTGAAAGCGATCGTCAGCGAGCTCACCGCTAGG
>CANMLK010000018.1 GCA_947498445.1 Beijerinckiaceae bacterium | reverse complement strand
AGGTGATCGATTCTGCGTAAGACGAGAATTGCGGACCTTCCATGCATACGTAGGTTCCGCCGCGATGGCAGGCGATGTCTTCCGCCCTCGCCGCCGCCTCGATGCGGTCCTGCAGGAGGGGCGCAATTGGGTGGGCCATCGACACGTGGGCCACGCAACCATTGCCGAAGAAGGACGATTGACGGCCGAACGTGCGATCCACGAATTGGTCAACCAGCACGAACAGACCGGGATAAAGCTCCGGCTTGAACGAGCCGCAGGCTGACACCGAAATCAGATCCGTCACGCCCGCCGCCTTCAGAGCATAGATGTTGGCGCGATAGTTGATGCCTGACGGCGAGAGGCGGTGGCCACGTCCGTGGCGGGCGAGAAAGACCACCTGCGTGTCGCCGACGCGCCCGAAGCGCAAGGCGTCGGAGGGCTCGCCGAAGGGCGTCGTGACGGTCTCCTCACGCAGGTCCTTGAGGCTGGGCAGATCGTACACGCCCGATCCGCCAATGACGCCGACAATCGCTTTCGTCATGCAAACGCTCCTTGTTGGCCTGTTGTCGGGCATGAAGCGGCGCGTTGCAAGACGCTCAGGCGTCCGATGCTCGGGCGCCGCAATCTTGAACGTGGCTCGCCATCGCCCCTTCGTGATTTGCCGTGAGCACGGGCGGGCGCTAGTTCTCATGCCGAGCTACGGAGCAACGACCATGAACATCATCCACCGCAAAGGTTGGGAAATACCCGAGCGCCTCGCGACGCCCGAACACCTGTTTCTCAATCGCCGCGCTCTGATGACCGGTGCAGCAGCCATCGGCGCGGGCGCGATGCTGCCCGCGGTCGCTTTTGCGCAGGGGAAAGATCCTTCTGCGGGGCTCTACCCCGCGCCGCGCAATGAGCTCTACAAGCTTGATCGCGCTCTGACCGAGGAAAGCGTCACGTCGCGCTACAATAATTTCTACGAATTCGGCTCTACGAAAGCCATCGCGGACGCCGCGCAAAAGCTAGCTGTCCGCCCGTGGACGATCAAGATCGACGGACTGGTCGAGAAGCCGCGCGATGTCGATATCGATTCGCTGCTGAAGGCCATGAAGCTCGAGGAGCGGCTTTATCGCCTGCGCTGCGTCGAGGGTTGGTCGATGACGATCCCGTGGACCGGCTTCCCGATGAAAAATCTCGTTGATTTTGCGCGGCCATTGTCGGGTGCGAAATACGTGCGCATGGAAACCTTCATGGACCCAAAGATCGCGCCCGGTCAAAGACAGGCCTGGTATCCGTGGCCCTTCGTCGACGGCTGCACTATCGAGGAAGCTGCGAACGATCTTTCGTTCATGGTGACGGGCGCCTACGGCAAGCCCGCCGCCAACCAGTTTGGCGCGCCGCTGCGCATCCACCAGCCCTGGAAGTATGGCTTCAAGGCGGTAAAGTCGATCGTGCGAATCAGCTTTGTCACCGAGCGGCCAAAAGGCTTCTGGGAGGCGTTGCAGCCCGCCGAATACGGCTTCTGGGCGAACGTCAATCCGGAGGTGTCGCACCCGCGCTGGAGTCAGGCGACAGAGGAAGTGCTTGGCACGCGTGAGCGTGTGCCCACGCTGCTGTTCAACGGCTACGGCGAATTCGTCGCCGATCTTTACAAGGGCAAGGAAAAGGAACGCCTCTGGGCGTGAGGGTTTTCAAGCTGCTTTTGCTGGCACGCGTCATGCGCGGACTTGATCCGCGCATCCAGATTCGTTCTCGACTTCGAAGCGTCTCGTTTGGATACGCGGGTCAAGCCCGCGTATGACGTCGCGGAATTTGGGGGTTACTTGCCCGCTGGCTTGTATGGCCCCAATTCCTTCAGCGCCCAATCCAGATACGTCCGGTCAACGACCTTGTTGATGTCGACGGGCTTTTCCAGCAGCTTCAGCTTCTGGAAGATGGCGATGTCTTCCTGCAAGCTTTCCATATGCAGTTCGCCGTTTGGGTCGCAATAGGCGAGGATGAACGAGCGATAGATTTTCGGGTCCTTGAATGGCCCGTATTCGGTGAGGATGTTCACCACTTCGTCGCCTTTTGCGCCGCTGAACTCGCCTTTCTCGTTGAGCGAGTCGTTGTGGTAGCGAACGCCCTTCAGGAAGGCGCGCATGAAGCGGCGCGCCGCGTCCGGGTTATCGTTGGCCCACTTGCCGGAATAGAGCGTTACGGCGACCTGATGCACCGGGTAGACGTCCCAGCCGTTCAAAATCGAAACGGCGATCCCGCGCGTGATGGCGATGGTCGTTGCGGGGTCTGGCGGCATGGCGATGTCGATGGCGCCGCTTTCCAGCGCCTGCACCTGTTGGGGGAAGCTCATGGAGACTTCGTCAATATCGCTGATCTCGAGGCCGGCTTTTTGCAGCACCTTGTAGATCACGGAGGACGCGGAAGAGCCCGGCGCGCCGTTGCCGAATTTCAGGCCCTTGATGTCCGATAATTGCCTGACGCGGCCGGAGTCGATCAAAGCCTTGCGCACCAGCAGTTTCTGGCTGCCGCGATTGACGACGTTCTTGCTCTTGTCGGACACGATGCGGATGTCCATGCCGCGCGAAATCGCGTTGTAGAGACCTGCCGACGGCCCGCCGGCGCCCACCTGCAAGTCATTCGTCGCAAGGGGCGTTATCATGCGCGCGGCGGAGGGGAAGGGAATGAAGGACACATCAAGGCCCTCCTCCTTGAACCAGCCTTTGGCGTGGGCGACGAAGTATCCGACATCGGTCGCGGCGTTCGGGACGCCAACCTTGACCGGACGAAGCCTGGCCTGAGCGTTTGCGCCTCGGGCGCTTGCGAGGGCAAAGCCTGTCAGCCCAAGCGTGAGCACTTTCCTGCGATCCATGGATCCCTCCCACCCGGCGCTTTATGCGCTTGCACGCAATAGTGTCGCGCCGGAAGGCTCCGTCAATTCGGAAGTGTTTGGGAATTGGGCTTTGGGGGCGTTTGGCGCAAAAAAAAGGCCGGACATTTCTGCCCGGCCGACTCCCAAACAAAAAGTCGGGTGTCTCCAGAGGGGAACGGCGGAGAACTAGTCAAACCAGCGCCGGAAGGGAGAGGGCGCGGCTCAATCCTCAGCCGCAACCATAGTCGCAATGCTGCAAGTGCGACGCAACGCCCGCTTTCGCATACTAGCTATGCGCTAGGCGAATGGCTCAGGGGGTTAATGGTGCTTTAGGGGCTCGAAGCCACCCGCTGACAACGCGTGTGAGCGGCGCCGCGAGGTGGACGAGCGGTATCAATAATGCGCCAACGCCCAAGCCAAACAGGGCTGCGGCAACGGCATTTACTGTCCAGTCTACGATTCCCGCTAGACCTTGCATTAGTCCTTGCGTCATGACCGCAGCGGCTGCGGCGACGCCGGTGATGATGTCTCCCGGCGCGTGGACGCCAAATTCATGCAGACCGTGCAGAAGAATTCCGCCGCCAACCCACGCCATGGCGATGATGCCGACGGCGGAAAGAAGGCTCAGGAAATAGGGCATTCCGATCACGAGCCCGCGACCAAGTGGCTTGGTGAAGTGCGCGAGCGCCTTGTCCGGGCCGCTGGGGACGCCAACGTCCGGATCGCGCAACCCGAAAATCGACGCCACGGGCCGCTCGCTGGCAGCCAGGGCAAGCCCAACGTCGTCGGCCTTCACAATCAACGCGACCGCGCCGTAAACGATAATTGTGATGCCCAGGGCGACGGCGGCCAGGACTGCGGCCTGCATGAACACGGAACCGGGAGGGATCGCGGCCAGCGTGATCGCCATAATCTCTGCGGACAGGATAAAATCGGTGCGAATGGCGCCCGCGACCTTCTGCGCCTCAAGCTCCTCCGGGGTCACGGCGGCTGGGGTGATGTGTTCTTCGTGCGCATGGGCGCCATGGGGCGCGATGGCCGCGTACAATTTCTCGGCGCCCTCGTAACAGAGGTACGCGCCGCCGATCATCAGCAACGGGGTGACAGACCATGGCGCGGATCAGTTGAGAAACAGCGCGGCAGGCAGCAGGAACACGATCTTGTTCTTGATCGACCCCAGCGCAATCTTCCAGATGATGGCGAGTTCGCGTTTGGCGGCGAAGCCGACCAGATAGCGCGGCGTCACTGCGGCGTCGTCGACCACCACGCCGGCGGCCTTCGCGCCCGCCTTGGCCGCCTGCGCGGCGATGTCATCAACCGATGCTGCGGCGACTTTTGCAAGCGCCACAACATCGTCCAGAAGGGCGAGAAGACCAGAAGCCACGCAAACTCCTCAGGTTGTGTTCAGGCTACAATGATCTCGTCGGCTAAAAGTCCCAGCGCTGCGCATTGGCGACGAGAAAGTCGCGGAATACGCGAACGCGCGCGACGTTTTTCACCTCTTCGGCATAGACCAGATAGCACTCAAGCTCCGGCATGTCGGCCTGGGGTAGAATGCGCACAAGGCTGGCGTCGGCCAGCGCCAGATAATCGGGCAGGATGGCGATGCCGACGCCGTTCTCCACCGCGCGGCGCAGCGCGCTGATATTATTGACGCGAAGCACTGAGGGGCGCGGGTTTTTCGGATCGCGGCCGGCAAAATGCAGCGAATTGATCGCGCCAAGATAGCTCTGCGTGGTGACGCCGTAGGTGAGGATGCGGTGGTTGTCGAGATCGTCCAGAGACTTCGGTTCGCCAAAGCGTTTGAGATAAAGCGCTGCGGCGTAGGCGTGAAAGTGCATCGTGAACAGGCGGCGCCGGATCAGGTCGGGCTGCACGGGTTCACGCACGCGGATAGCGACGTCCGCCTCGCGCATCGAGAGATCCAGCTCGTCATCGGACAAGAGCAGGGTGAGCTTGATGTCGGGATAGAGTTCGAGGAAGTCGCCGATGCGGGGCGTCAGCCAATTGACGCCGATGCCAACGGTCGTCGTGACGCGCAATTCGCCGTGAGGCCGCTCGCGCGTGTCGGACAGGCGCGTGCGCGTGGCGTCGAGTTTCAGCACCATGTCGCGCACGGCGCGATACAGCACCTCGCCCTGTTCTGTGAGGATGAGGCCGCGCGCGTGGCGGTGAAACAGCGGCACCTGAAGATCGCCTTCGAGCGTGCTTACCTGACGGCTGACCGCCGATTGGCTCAGCCCCAGATGCTCGCCCGCATGGGTGAACGATCCAGCCTCTGCGGCGGCGTGAAAGATGCGCAGCTTGTCCCAGTCCAACCCGCACCCCCGTCAGCGCCGTGTTGCGCTTTGCCGTATATTGCGCCGCGTCTTACTCGGCCGCCTGCTTCTGGCTTTGGTGAATGGTCAGGAAGCGCTCGGCTTCAAGCGCGGCCATGCATCCAAGGCCTGCAGCCGTGACGGCCTGCCGATATACATCGTCGGCAACGTCGCCGGCGGCGAACACGCCGGGGATGTTGGTCGCTGTCGAATTGGGCGCCGTCTTGATGTAGCCGTTCGGCCGAATCTCGATCTGTCCTTTGAACAGTTCGGACGCCGGCGCATGGCCGATTGCGACGAACACGCCATCGACGGCGACATCGCGGATCGCGCCGGTGCTGGCGTGCTTCAGCCGCACGCCCGTGACGCCGGGCGGATTTTCGCCGCCCACGACTTCCTCAAGCTCATGGTTCCAGATGACTTCGACATTCGGCTTGGCGAACAGGCGCTCCTGCAAGATCCGCTCGGAGCGGAACGCGTCGCGGCGATGAACGACGGTCACCTTTTTGGCAAGGTTGGACAGGTACAGCGCTTCCTCGACTGCGGAATTGCCGCCGCCGACCACGATCACATCCTTGCCGCGATAGAAAAATCCGTCGCATGTTGCGCATGCGGATACGCCGTAGCCCTTGAACTTCTCTTCGCTGGGAATGCTCAGCCACTTGGCCTTGGCGCCCGTGGCGATGACAAGCGTGTCGCAGGTGTGCATCTCGCCGCTGTCACACGTGATGGAAAACGGGCGCTTTGAAAGATCGACGGCCGACACATAGTCGGCGATCATCTGCGTGCCGACGTGTTCAGCCTGCTTGCGCATCTGCTCCATCAGCCACGGCCCCTGAATGGTGTCGGCGAAGCCGGGGTAGTTTTCCACATCCGTCGTGATCATCAATTGCCCGCCGGGCTCGTAGCCGGAGATCAAAACCGGGTTCAACATCGCGCGTGCGGCGTAGACGGCTGTCGTATATCCGGCCGGGCCGGAGCCGATGATGATCATCTTGGCGTGCATGAATGGTCTCACTGTCCGAAAAACTTGGTGTCAGGTGTTCAGTGCCCGGGCTTTTATAGCATCGTTCTGTCATGCGCGTGACGCGCTGCTCGCAGCCTCCTATGTAGGCGATGCAGGTCCGCCCTCGCAAGGCGGCGCCCGCTTGTCCACACGCGCAGCGCCGCTCAGGGCACGGCTGCGCGAAGCGCCTGATAGCGGCGTGCGATCTCGGCGGCGATTTGCCCAGTCGCATCGATGGGATCGTAGGCCCATTGCTCGATACGGCCGCTCCAGGGCCGCACCGCGCCGCTGGCGATCATGCCGTCGAGAAACATCTTCGTCTTGCGCGGGCGCCCTGTCGGGGTGAACAGGTGAACCGAGGCGCCGGTGGCTGCGGCCTCGCCGACCATGTTCACACTATCGGCGGTGACGACGATGGCGTCCGCGTTGGCGATCATGTGCAGAAAGGGATTGCGCCCCTCGCCGGTCCAGATGAAGCGCCGGTCTTCCGGCAGATCGGCGATGGCGTCAGCAACAACGCGGGTGAGGCCCGCGGGCGTGCGGCGCGATGGCGTCACCATCACGCTATAGCCTTGCTCGCTAGCGGTTCGCGCCAGAAGCGCGAGTTCGTCAACGTCGGTGGCCTCGTATTTGAAGGACGAGCTGGGGCCGCCAAGCAAGAGGGCGAGGCGGGGCGTCTTCAGGGCGGCGATGCGCGGGTCTGGATTGGCGCGCGCCTGCGCGATCAGCGACGGACTTAGCGTGTGCGGCGAGGACAGCGTCGAAATGACGTTGTCGCCAGCCAGCTTGTCGTGGCTCGGCGCCCAGATCATGTCGAAAGCAGCGCGTCTGGCGCGCGGATCGTGCAGAAAGGCTGTGAACGTCCGGCCACCCGAGCGTTCTTTCAGCGCGCGCAAAGCGGGGGCCGCCGTGCGGCCCGAACCCAGCGCGATGTCTGGCAGGGGATCGGGAAAGATTGTCTGGGGATCGGAAGGCCCCCACGGAGCCATCAGCGCGTACAGCTTGCGCGGCTGAACCTGCATGGACACGATTTCGCCGCCCAGCGCCTGTGCGACGCCGCGGCAGATCACCTCGTGGCCAGCCTTGTCGGGGGTTACGACGAGAATGCGCGTGTCCAGCGGGAGCAAGCCAACCATCAAGATGTCTGCTCCCGCAGGAAGTCCTCGTTTCAGCCGTAGGCGATTGCGAGGATTTCGTAGCTCTTGCCGCCGCCCGGCGCGATCACCTCAACGGTGTCGCCGACCCTCTTGCCGATCAGGGCGCGCGCGATGGGCGAGGTGATAGACACCCTGCCACTTTTCACGTCAGCCTCTGTTTCGCCGACGATCTGATACTTTTTCTCTTTCTCGGTGTCTTCGTCGATGAGCGTCACCGTCGCGCCGAACTTGATCGTGTCGCCGCTAAGCTTGGAGACGTCGATTACTTCCGCGCGTGAAATCTTGTCCTCAAGCTCCGCAATGCGGCCCTCGTTGAGCGACTGGCTTTCCTTGGCGGAATGATATTCCGCGTTCTCGGAGAGATCGCCATGGGAGCGCGCCTCGGCGATCGCCTGAATGATGCGATGACGCTCGACCTGTTGACGATGCTTCAGCTCCTCCTCGAGGGCGACGAAGCCGCCGGGAGTCATCGGAACCTTTTCCATTTCCACCTTCCCGAATCACGGCCCAAAGGCCTGACGGAGTTTTGGGGCCTAGTCCCCGATATGCTTACGTTCGTCCCGTCTGACAGGGAAGGGCCGCGCGGATAATGTTCCCGCCGCCCCAGCCATCACGATCGCCATGGGAAACCCGCCCGGGGCTCGCGTCAAGCCACACCTTGTGTGGTCGACGTTGTCTCCGGGGTCAGCCTTCGAAATAGTCCTGCAGGGCGCAAACTTCCAGATCCCCGCTGCGATACGCGCGAATTCCCTGGGCTGCGGCGATCGAGCCCGCCAGGGTCGTGTAGTAGGGCACCTTGTGCAGCAAGGCTGCCCGCCGCAGGGAGCGCGAGTCGGAGAGCGCTTGTTGGCCGTCCGTCGTATTGAACACGAGCTGGACGCCGCCATTCTTGATAAGGTCCACGACGTGCGGCCGACCTTCCGACACCTTGTTAATGCGCTGGGCAGGCACGCCGTTCTGTTCAAGGTAGCGCTGGGTGCCGCCTGTCGCCAAAACCCTGAAACCCTCACCCAGAAGAAGCTTCGCCGTTTCCAGTATGCGCACCTTGTCATCGTCGCGCACGGACATGAACACCGCGCCGCCCGTCGGCACTTTGGCGCCGGCGCCGAGCTGGCTCTTGGCGAAGGCTGCGTCGAACGAACGGTCGAGGCCGATGACTTCTCCGGTGGAGCGCATTTCCGGGCCCAGCACAGTGTCGACGCCGGGGAAGCGCGCGAACGGGAACACAGCCTCCTTGACGCCGACATGCCCAAGCGGCTCCGACGTCAGCTTGAAATCGGCAAGTTTTTCGCCCGCCATCAGGCGCGATGCGATCTTGGCGATGGGTTTGCCGATGACTTTGGCGACGAAGGGGACCGTGCGCGAGGCGCGCGGGTTCACTTCGAGTACGTAAATCTCGCCGTCCTTGATGGCGTATTGCACGTTCATCAGGCCGCCGACTTCGAGCGCGAGGGCGAGCTTGCGGGTCTGCTCTTCAAGCTTTGCGATCATCTCCGGCGAAAGCGAGCGCGGCGGCAGCGAACAGGCTGAATCGCCTGAATGGATGCCCGCTTCCTCGATGTGTTCCATCACGCCTGCGATGAACACGTCCTTGCCGTCGCACAGGCAATCCACATCGACTTCCACCGCATCTGAAAGATAGCGGTCGAACAGGAGCGGGTTCTTGCCCAGAACAGTGTTGATCTGGCCGGTCTTGTCGTTGGGGTAGCGAGCCTTGACGTCCGAGGGAATGAGGCTCGGCAACGTGCCAAGGAGATACTCATCAAGGGCGCCTTCAGCGCGGATGATCGCCATCGCGCGTCCGCCCAGCACGTAGGAAGGACGCACGACGAGCGGCAGGCCGAGTTCGGCAGCGATCAGCCGCGATTGTTCGACGGAATACGCGATGCCGTTCTTGGGCTGTTTCAGCCCCAGCTTGTCGAGCAGGCGCTTGAACCGGTCGCGATCTTCAGCAAGGTCGATGGAGTCCACTGACGTGCCAAGGATTGGCATGCCCGCGTCCTGCAAGGTGTCGGCGAGCTTCAGCGGCGTTTGTCCGCCGAACTGCACGATGGCGCCTTTCAGCGTCCCGTTCGTGCGCTCCTTGTCCATGATTTCCAGAACGTCTTCGGCCGTCAGCGGCTCGAAGTAGAGCCGGTCCGACGTGTCGTAATCGGTGGAGACCGTCTCGGGATTACAGTTGATCATGATGGTTTCAAAGCCAGCGTCGCTCAGCGCAAAACAGGCGTGTACGCAGCAATAATCAAACTCGATGCCCTGGCCGATCCGGTTGGGTCCGCCGCCCAGAATGACGATCTTTTCACGATCCGAGGGACGCGCTTCGCAACGCGTCTCGCCAGCAAACGGCGTCTCGTATGTGGAGTACATGTAGGCTGTCGGCGACGCGAATTCGGCGGCGCAGGTGTCGATGCGCTTGAAGACCGGACGCACGTTGAGCGCGTGGCGCTGGGTGCGCACGTCAGTTTCGCTCTTGCCCGTGAGAGAGCCAAGACGCATGTCCGAGAAGCCGGCAGCCTTGAGCGTGCGGAAGTTTTCCGCGTCGGGCGGCAGGCCGTGCGTCTTGATCTTGTTTTCAAGCGTAACGATTTCTGCGAGCCGCTCGATGAACCATTTATCGATCTTGCAGGCGGCGTAGATGTCATCCACGCTCATGCCGAGGCGCAGCGCCTGGCCTACCACCAGCAAGCGATCTGGCGTGGGCGAACCAAGAGCGGCGCGCGTCACGTTCATGTCGTCGCCGTTGCCCAGACCTTCGATCTCGATATCATCAAGGCCGGACAGGCCTGTCTCCAGCGAGCGCAAGGCCTTCTGCAGCGATTCGGCAAACGTGCGGCCGATGGCCATCGACTCGCCGACGGACTTCATCGCGGTTGTCAGGATCGGCTCGGCGCCGGGGAATTTTTCAAACGCGAAGCGCGGAATCTTGGTGACGACGTAGTCGATTGACGGCTCAAAAGAGGCTGGAGTGGCGCCGCCGGTGATGTCGTTGGCGATCTCGTCGAGCGTGTAGCCGACAGCCAGTTTGGCGGCCACTTTCGCGATGGGAAAGCCCGTCGCCTTGGAGGCCAGCGCGGATGAGCGCGACACGCGCGGGTTCATCTCGATGACGATCATGCGACCGTTTTCGGGATTGACCGCGAATTGCACGTTCGAGCCGCCGGTCTCGACGCCGATCTCGCGCAGCACCGCCAGCGATGCGTCGCGCATGATCTGGTATTCTTTATCGGTCAGCGTGAGAGCAGGGGCGACGGTGATGGAATCGCCCGTGTGCACGCCCATCGGATCGATATTCTCGATCGAGCAGACGATGATGCAATTGTCGACGCGGTCGCGCACGACCTCCATCTCGTACTCTTTCCAGCCGAGCACGCTTTCCTCGATGAGGACTTCGGTGGTCGGCGAAGCGTCGAGCCCGCTCTGGATGATTTCGATGAATTCGTTCTTGTCGTAGGCGATGCCGCCGCCCGTGCCGCCCAGCGTGAACGAGGGGCGGATGATCGCGGGCATGCCAATATCGTCGAGCGCCTCAAGGGCTTCCTGAAGTCCTTTGGAAACGTAGCGGCGCTTGCGCTCCGGCTCGTTGGCGTCCCAGTCGCGCTGATGCGCCTCAAGCGCGCGCTGACGCTCCGTCGCATCGGCGATCGCGGCGGTGATCTCTGCGCGCTTTTTGGTGAAGGTTTCCTTGTCCGCCTTCTTTACGTCGGAGGCGTTTGCGAGACGCGAGCGCGGCGTATCGAGGCCGATCTTCTTCATCGCCTCGCGGAAGAGCTGGCGGTCCTCGGCCTTGTCGATGGCCTCGGCGGTGGCGCCGATCATCTCGACGTCGAACTCATCCAGCACGCCCATCTGCTTCAGCGACAGGGCGCAGTTGAGCGCGGTCTGGCCGCCCATGGTGGGCAGAAGCGCGAAGCCCTTGGTGCGATCGCCGCGTTCCTTCTCGATGATCTTGGCGACAATCTCGGGAACGATCGGTTCAACGTAGGTGCGATCCGCAAGGTCGGGATCGGTCATGATCGTGGCCGGGTTCGAATTGACGAGGACGATCCGGTAGCCCTCTTCGCGCAGCGCCTTGCAGGCTTGCGTGCCGGAATAGTCGAACTCGCAGGCTTGACCAATAATGATTGGTCCGGCCCCGATAATCATGATCGTGTGAATGTCTGTCCGTTTCGGCATCGTCGTCCGTCGTGATGCGCCCGCACGTTACCGGCGAGCTGGCCCAGAGGGCGAAAAACCATTCGCGCGCACAAAAAAAGGCCGCGCTTTTGACCGGTCGGCCGGAGCGCGTCCTCTGAAGTCGCTCCGCGCGCGAGGTTGCGCTTTGGAAGCGGCGCCCGGAGCACCGTAACGTCCCGGAACGCGCTGGGTTTAGACGAATACGCTCGCAAGGGGAAGCCCCGAACACGAACTCTCGCCAGTTCCCGGTGGATTGCCGTTTCCCACCCACGCGAAACCGGCTATGCGCAGCCGATGTCGATTTCGCGCCAGTTCGCCATGTTCATTGTTGTGGGGGTCGCCGCCGCGCTCGTCCACTATGGCCTGCTCATTGCCCTGGTGGAGTTTCGCGGCGTTGCGCCCGTTCCAGCTACGCTTGCCGGCTATGTGGCGGGCGGCGTGGTTTCCTATGTCCTGAACCGGCGCCACACATACGAGAGCGAGCGCCCGCATGAGGAGGCGGGCTGGCGCTTCGCGGCTGTGGCCGGTGTTGGCTTCGTTCTGACGTCAATCTTCATGTACCTGCTGCACGACATCGCGGGGTTGCATTATCTCGTGGCGCAGGTGCTGACCACCGGTGTCGTTCTTGTCTGGAGCTTTGGAGCTCATCGATTCTGGACATTCAGCGAGGCTAATGGTTCCGGTTAAGCCTCTGGCAAGGTGAGGCGGGGCATCGTGGCGGCGCCAAACCGGGTCGCCGCTTATGAAATCGATGCCAATCCTGATCGTCGCCGTCGCCGTCGCTTCTCTTTATGGCGCGAGCGCCAGCCAACGCTGGAGCGGCTCGCAGGCGCTCGTTTCGTCCAGCATTTCGCAGCAGACCTGGATGCGGACCTGCACCTATTCCGTCCGCGAGGGCGTGAAGTCGGTGGAGGTGGACGCGTCAGTTGCGTGTCCGTCCACCCCGTCTGTTTCTTCCGTGGCCGCGAATCAGCAGGCGCGCGCCAACTCGCTTTAGGCCTTACCGGCCGGGGCGTCTGTCGCGGTTAGCGTCTTCCGGAGCGTCGAAATCATCGCCGCCTTCCTCGTCGGACAGTGCGTCGAGGCAGACAGCTGCGATGCTGGCTTCCTGCAACCGGTCGTCGGCGTGCGCAAACCAGATGCAGCGGACTTTCCCGGCGTCGACTGAGACGACAGTCATCGGCGGGCCGCCAGATTTAAGCGTAACGAGTTGGCCGGGTTCGAAGTCCATGGAACTCTCCTCGAGCGGCCGGAAACGGCTGGCTCACTCTACAATCCTTTGGGCGCAAAGCGAGTTTCACCGAATCTGGCGGAGCGCTTCGCCTATCACCATGGCGGCGGCGAGCGCAACGTTGAGCGAACGCATGTCCCCTTGCATGGGAATCGTCACGCGCAGGTCCGCCGCGGCGTGAACTTCCTCAGGCGCCCCGAGCGATTCGCGCCCAACCATCAGGATATCCCCCGGTAAATAGACGCATTGCGTATAGGAGATGCTGCCGCGCGTGGTGAGCAGGACGAGCCTGCGCCCCGTCGTTTTTCGCCAGTCCTCAAAAGCGCTCCACGACAGATGGCGTTCGATCTTCAGCTGATCGAGATAGTCCATGCCCGAGCGCCGGAAATTGCGGTCCGAGATCAAAAAGCCTGCTGGTTCAATGATTGCGGCGTCCAGCCCCAGACAGGCGCAGGCGCGCAGCATCGTGCCAGCGTTCTGGGGAATATCGGGCTGGAAGAGAGCGAGAGTCAGGTTGGGCATGGCGGCGGCGAAGATGCCGGGCTTCTACGCGCTCGCCTAGTCCTTTTACGCAGGAAAAGCTTCAGGGGCGCTATGGACAAGTCGTTTGAACGGTGCGAAATACGCCCCGCTCACCCACACGCCGTCTGACGCGCGTGTCTGCTATTGCGCTGCCGCCGAAAGGTGGCGATGCGTCGCATTGTCGGCCAATGGCAAACGATCTTAAGTCAGCTTGGCCCGGGCGGCGTATTTTCGCGCCGTTTCCGTCCTCATCCGGGCGGGAGCGATTCGGGGCTTAGGATGGGGGATTAAGAGAGTGTCTGAATCAACGTTCGTCGAACCGACCCGCAGGGACATGCTGTACATCGCTACGGGCGCTTTTGCCGCCGTGGGCGCGGGAGCGGTTGTGTGGCCATTCATCAGCCAGATGAATCCCGATGCATCGACCGTGGCGCTCGCCTCGACCGAAGTTGACATCGCCGCCATCCCTGAAGGCGGCATCCTCACCGTGAAATGGCGCGGCAAGCCGGTTTTCATCCGCCATCGCACGAAGAAAGAGATAGAGGAGGCGGTCACAACGCCGATCGCGTCGCTTCCTGATCCGCAGACGGATCAAGCCCGTGTCAAGAAGGCGGATTGGCTGGTTGTTGTTGGAGTCTGCACGCATCTTGGCTGCGTGCCTCTTGGAGCGCCCGGTTCACGCGGCGACTACGACGGCTGGTTCTGCCCCTGCCACGGCTCGCACTATGACACGTCCGGCCGCATCCGCCGCGGCCCCGCGCCGACAAACCTTGTCGTGCCGCAATACGATTTCCTCACCGACACGAAGCTGCGCATCGGCTGACGCGCAATCGCCCGCCCGCACTTCGCCGCCCCATCGCTCGCCTGAAGAGACACCCACATGAGCGGACATTCGACCTACGTACCCCAAAGTGCAATCGGCCGCTGGTTCGAGAGCCGCTTGCCGATCCTCGGCCTCATGCACGGGTCTTTCGTTTCCTATCCGACGCCGCGTAACCTCAATTATATGTGGACGTTCGGCGCCATGCTGAGCTTCATGCTCGTGGCGCAGATCATCACCGGCATCGTCCTTGCGATGCACTACACGCCGCACGTCGACTTCGCCTTCGCTTCGGTCGAGCACATCATGCGCGATGTGAACTGGGGCTGGTTCATGCGCTATGCGCATGCAAACGGCGCGTCGATGTTCTTCATTGCCGTCTACATGCACATGTTCCGCGGCCTCTACTACGGGTCTTACAAGGCGCCTCGCGAGGTGTTGTGGATCCTTGGCGTGATCATCTTCCTGCTGATGATGGCGACTGCCTTCATGGGCTACGTGCTGCCGTGGGGCCAGATGAGCTTCTGGGGCGCGACGGTCATCACCAATCTTTTCTCAGCGATCCCGCTCGTGGGCGAAGCCATCACCACCTGGCTGTGGGGCGGATATTCGGTCGACAACCCGACGCTAAACCGCTTCTTCTCGCTGCACTACCTGCTGCCTTTCATGCTGGTTGGCATCGTTATCCTGCACGTGTGGGCGCTGCATGTCGTTGGCCAGAACAACCCTGCTGGCGTGGAAGTGAAGAATGTCCAGCGCGATACGCTCGCCTTCACGCCCTACGCAACGGCCAAGGACAGTTTCGCCCTTGTGTTGTTCCTGATTGTCTTCGCGTGGTTCATTTTCTACGTTCCCAATTATCTTGGGCACGCGGATAATTACATCGAGGCCAACCCGCTGGTGACGCCCGCGCACATCGTGCCGGAATGGTACTTCCTGCCGTTCTACGCGATTCTGCGCGCCATCCCTTCCAAGCTCGGCGGCGTGGTGGCCATGTTTGGCTCCATCGCAGTGCTTGCCTTCCTTCCGTGGCTCGACACTTCGAAGGTCAAGTCGGCTTCGTTCCGCCCGGTCTACAAGGTCTTCTTCTGGGTGTTCGTCCTTGTCAGCATTGGCCTGGGCTATCTTGGCGCCATGCCGGCTGAAGGCGGATACGTGATCGCTGCGCGCATCCTGACTGCGTATTATTTCGGGTTCTTCCTGCTCATCATGCCGCTGCTTGGCATGTTCGAGACGCCCAAGGCGGTGCCGGCCACGATCGCCGACGCCGTGCTTGCCAAGCGCGGGAATGTCGTGATGAACCCGGCCGAATGAAAAGACGATTTGGAGAGACAACAATGAAGACCTTCAAGTCGATCTTCACCGCCGCCTTGATACTTGGCGCCGCAGTAGTGGCGACGACGTCGGCCAATGCGGCAGGCGAGGTTGAAAAGCCGACGCGTCAGTCGTGGTCATTTGGCGGACCGTTCGGCAAGTTTGATCGCGGACAGCTGCAACGCGGCTTCCAGGTTTATCGAGAAGTCTGCGCAGCCTGCCACACGCTGAACAAGGTCGCGTTCCGCAACCTCGCGGACAAGGGCGGCCCCGAGTTTTCCGACTCGCAGATCAAGGCGCTCGCCGCCGAATACAAGATCAAGGACTTCGACGACAAGGGTGAGCCGATCGAGCGCGACGGCCGTGCAGCCGACCGTTTCCCGAAGCTGTTCGTCAATTCGGACGCGGCGGCTGCGGTCCATGGCGTGGCGCCGCCTGACTTCTCGGTCATTGCGAAAGCCCGCGGTTATTCGCGCGGCTTCCCGCTGTTCATCCTCGATGCTTTTCCGGGCATGGCCTATCAGGAGCACGGCGTCGATTACGTCGCCGCGCTTTTGACGGGGTACACGAAGCCAGACGATTTGAACTGGAACAAATATTTCCCGGGCCACGCGATCAAGATGGCCAAGCCGCTGTCTGCTGATCAGGTCGCCTACGCGGACGGCACCCCGACCACTGAAGCGCAATACGCCAAGGACGTGTCGGCCTTCCTCTATTGGGCGGCAGAGCCGAAGATGGAAGAGCGCAAGCGGACCGGCCTCAATGTGATGCTTTTCCTGCTGGTGTTCGCAGGCCTGATGTATTTCACGAAGAAGAAGATCTGGGCTGACGCGCACTAACAGCGCGTCAAAATTAGCCCGGCTAAATTGAAGACGGCGGCCTCATGGGCCGCCGTTTTTTTTGGTGACTTCAGATGTCGGCGCCAGCATCCCGGCGCCGGTCCGGCCAACGCTCGCGAATGCGTTCATCGAACGAGCGACGACCTGACATGAGCGCGCCGCCAAACGTGCGCAGGGGAGCAGTGATGCGCCATACATCATCGAGACGCGCGACAATGCGCCCGCCCCGCGCCAGCTGTTCGTCAAGTTCCGCCATGGTGTGATCCATCGATGGATCGTCGTCGGCAAACCAAACTTCAAGCACGCGTCCCCACGCCAGCACCAGACCCTGCAGCTTCACGCTGCCGAGCGGGCCCTCACTGTCGAGGCCCGCAGCTTCCATCATGAAACGCATGGAGTTGAGGACCACGCCATTCAGCGCAACGGCGCTCAGCGGATCGCGGCGCGCCCATTGCGAAATCGCCCGCAAGCCATCCTTGTAGGGGGCCATGGCGTCGAGGCGGCGCATCAGCACATCGAACAGCCGGTCGCGTGAACTTTCGGCTGCGAGGTCGTCGGTTGTGCCCTCAAGGACCTTTTTGTCGATCATGCGCGAGAAACCCGCAAGGACCGCGCCCTTGGAGGGGAAGGCGTCGCGGAATTCGGCCAGGGTGATCTGGGCGCGGCTGGCGACCTCGCTGAGGGTAATCTCTTCCCAGGGCCGTTCCGCCGCGAGCTTCATCAGCGACTCGACGATGCGCTTCTTCGTGTCGCCCGCCGGTTTTGAATCAGGGATAGCTGTCGCGTCGGACATATCGAGCTCCTGTCGCTGCATAATCAATCTAGGCTGCGTGGAAGCCATGTAAAGGCGTGCAAGCGCCAGATCAGCCCGACAATTCCCCTGCGCGCCGCTTGGCCGCAGCCACTGCGCGGGTCATCAGCTCGGTCATGCCATCGTCGGCCATCAGCACACCAAGCGCCGCCGCCGTGGTGCCGCCGGGAGATGTGACGTTGACGCGCAATTGGGCGGGGCTCGTTTCCTGTTCGCGATACATCAATTCGCCGGCGCCCTCGACCGTGGCGCGCGCAAGCTGGGCCGCGATGTCGCGCGGCAGGCCCGCCTTTTCGCCAGCGTCCGTCATCGCTTCGGCCAGCAGGAAAACATAGGCTGGGCCGGAGCCGGACACCGCAGTCACGGCGTCGATGAGGTCTTCGCTATCCAGCCACACAACGCCGCCCACCGCCGACAAAAGCGCCTGGGCGCAGTTGCGCTGCAATGGGGAGATGCTCGCGCTGGCCACAGCGCCCGTGACGCCGCGCCCCACCGCAGCTGGCGTATTAGGCATCGAGCGCACGATGGCGCTGGCGGCCGGCAAACGCGCCGCGATGTCGGCGATGGTCTTGCCAGCCATAATCGAAAGCACGAGCGTATCCGCGCCCAGATGAACGGACAGTTCGCTGGCTGCGGTGTCCAGCATTTGCGGTTTGATGGCGAGCACGAGCACGTCCGCCGCGCGATAGGGCGGCGCCGGATTAAGCGCGACGCCCTTTGAGGCGCATAGCGCCTGCATGTCTGCAGCGGGCGCCGGGTCAATTACCAACACGTTCGCAGGCGCCAAGCCCAGATCGAGCCAACCGCGCAACAGGGCGCCGCCCATGCGCCCGGCACCGATGAGCGTCAGCGCGTTTGGCAGCGTCGGGGTCATGCTTCCCCTGCGGTCTCAAAGAGGGCGGTCGTCAGTGCGTCGCGCGCAGACTTGCCCGCCCACAGCACGAAGTTGAAGGCCTGAAAGTAGCGCTCGCAGGCCGAGACGCCCGCCTGTACGGCGGCTTCGCATTGATCAATCGTCGGCTCGACGCCGCCCGTCAGCAGCAATGTGTGGCGGAAGAGAACGACGCCTTCGTCCTCCCAAAGGCCGAAGTGGCCAACCCACATCTGCTCGTTGATGAGCGAAACGAGCGCGAGCACCTCACTGCGGCGGCGTTCGTTCAGCTTGAGGTCGAACGCGCAGGCCAGATGCAGCCCCTCGACGTCTTCCAGCCAGGTGAAGGAGATCTGGTAGTTCGTCCAGCCGCCGATGACGGTGATGCAAATTTCGTCGTCAGCCTCGCGGGCAAAAATCCACGACTTCAGGCTGGCGATGCGTTCGACGACGTCCACGGGGTGTTCACTGCGTGCAGGATCATTGGTGTGCAAGGTCATACTGTGGCCCGAAGCTCGCAGGAGAAGGGGACGCAAAAAAGAGCGACGCAGGAACCGCAGCTCCCCTCACAGCGCGAAAGACTCTTGTCGAATCAGTTGCCTAGGAGAAGCGGTCGAACTGACGCGCAGACTGTCTTATTCGTGAGTCTGCGTCCACCAGCCGCCCGGCGTCTTCCACAGATGAACCTTGAAGCACACAGGCTTGAGTCAATTTGACGCAAGCGCGGCGCGATCCTTACGCTTTGGCGGCGAGCTTTGCTTCCAGCTCAGCGATGCGCAGGGCCAGGCGCTCGTTTTCTTCGCGGGCGAGGATCGCCATGTCGCGGACGGCTTCAAACTCTTCGCGCCGCACGACGTCCATGCCCGACAACATGCGCTCGGCCTGGGTCTTGAAAATCGTCTCCACCTCACGGCGCGCGCCCTGAGCGACACCGGCAGCGTCTGTCATGAGGCGGGCGAGATCGTCGAAAATCGGGGCGCGGGTCTGGGGCATGGGTCAATCCGGTTCGCGTTATCGTCAGTCTGGCGCAACAGAAATGGCGCTTGCGCGCCCGGCGTACAAGATGGGTCAATTACGCTCATTAAAATGATCATATACGAGCTTGGCCGTCGCGGCGTTGATGCCGGGCGCTTTCTCCAGGTCGGAGAGCGCGGCGCGTGAAATAGCTTTCGCCGTGCCAAACGCCTGAAGCAGCGCCCGCTTGCGCGCGGGGCCGACGCCGGCAATCTCGTCAAGCGGGCTTTTGGTGAAGTCTTTTTTGCGCCGCGCGCGATGCGTGCCGATGGCGAAGCGGTGGGCCTCGTCGCGCAGGCGCTGGACGAAGTAGAGCGCGGGATCGCGGGGCAACAGTTTGAACGCTTCGCGTCCTTCTGCGAAAAAAGTTTCACGGCCGGCGTCGCGATCGGGCCCCTTGGCGATGCCGATGATCTCGACGCCTTCGACGCCCAGCTCGGCCAGCGTTTGGCGCGCGGCCTCAAACTGGCCCTTGCCGCCGTCGATCAGAATGAGATCGGGTCGGGATGGAAAGCTTTCCGAATCGGCCGGAGCGGCGCCTTCCGCCTCCTCTTTCTTGAGGCGGGCGAAGCGGCGGCTGAGCACTTCGCGCATCATGCCGTAATCGTCGCCGGGCGTCAGCGTGACGTCCTTTATGTTGAAGGTGCGGTAATGGCTTTTCATGAAGCCGTTGGCGCCTGCGACCACCATGCCGCCCACCGCGTTCGTGCCCATGATGTGCGAATTGTCGTATATTTCGACGCGCCGCAGCTTCTTGTCGATGCCAAAAGCGGTCGCGAGCGCAATGAGGAGCTTCTCCTGCGCGGAGGCGTCAGCCAGCTTGCGCGCGAGCGTTTCGCGCGCGTTTTTCTCGGCGTGTTCGACAAGTTCGCGCCGCTCGCCGCGCTTGGGCACACAGACTTCCACCTTGCGGCCCATGCGGGCGGCCAGCGCCAGTTCGAGCACGCGGAGATTTTCGATGTCGTGGGACAGCAGCACGCAGCGGGGCGCGGGCTTGTCCTCGTAGAATTGGGCGAGGAATGCGTCCAGCACTTCGCCGCCTGAAAGCGAGCGGTCGGCGCGCGGAAAATACGTGCGATTGCCCCAGTTCTGATAGGTGCGGAAGAAGAAGACTTCGATGGCGAAATGCCCACCTTCCTCGACCAGCGCGAAGACGTCCGCTTCTTCGACCGTGCGCGGATTGACGCCTTGCGCGCCCTGGATGGCCGAGAGCGCGGCGATGCGATCACGCAGGCGCGCAGCGGTTTCAAACTCCAGCGCGTCCGCCGCTGTGTTCATGTCGCTCGCCATGCGCTCGCGCACGGCGCGGCTCTTGCCCGACAGGAAGTCGCGCGCCTCTTTCACCAGACCTGCATAATCGCCATGGCCGATTTCGCCCGTACAGGGGCCGGCGCAGCGCTTGATCTGATAGAGCAGGCAGGGACGCGTGCGGTTCTCGTAAAACGAATCCGTGCAGGAGCGCAGGAGAAACGCGCGTTGCAGCGAGTTCAGCGTTCGGTTGACGGCCCAGACGCTGGCGAAGGGGCCGAAATAGTCGCCCGGCCGATTGCGCGCGCCGCGATGCTTGGTGATTTGCGGCGCCGCGTGGTCGCCGCTGATGAGGATGTAGGGGAAGCTTTTGTCGTCGCGCAGCAGCACGTTGAAGCGCGGTTTCATCTGCTTGATGTAATTGGCCTCAAGCAGCAGCGCGTCGGTTTCGGTGGCGGTCGAGACAAAGACCATCGTCGCGGTGAGCGAAATCATCCGCGCAATGCGGTTGGAATGGCCAGCCTCGCGGGTATAGGTGGCGATGCGCTTCTTGATGGACCGCGCCTTGCCGACGTAGAGCACCTCACCGTCCTGCGCGATCATGCGGTAGACGCCGGGGCCTGACGGGGCGTGTTTGATGTTCGATTTGATGACGTCGACGCCGTGGGCAATGGATGCGGGCGCGGCCTCGTCTGCGTCTTCCAGCTCCGGCAAGGTCACTGTATCGTCAGCTTCGCTTTCCGCGCTGTCGCCCTGCGCCAGGCCTTCAGCGGTGGCGTGGGGCGGCAAATCTTCGGGCGGAAGATCGCTTGCGGGGGCTGAGGTGTGCGGCGGGCGGCTCATGGGCTCCATCTAGGGCAAAAAATCCTTGGGGTGAAAGCCATTGCCGATCATTGGCGCGACAATTGCGCTGCGATTGCGCAACGCCAGATAGCCGATCCGTCAACCACGCGGTCAAGCGTTGCTGTCAGGGTATGACTTCCTGTTGTGGCGCCGCCACAAGCTTGCTAAGACCCGCCGGGACGCATGACGGGGCGAGACATGGGCGGTTTCAAGATTCTGGCGGGCAATTCAAATCGCTCGCTCACGGAAGCAATCGCCGCGTATCTCAAGACGCCGTTGACCAAGTGTCAGGTGCGGCGCTTTGCAGATATGGAAATTTTTGTCGAGATTCAGGAAAACGTCCGCGGCGCGGATGCTTTCATCATCCAGTCCACGTCCTTTCCGACAAATGACCACATGATGGAGCTGCTCATCATGTCCGACGCGCTAAGGCGCGCCTCGGCGCGGCGCATCACGGCGGTCATGCCCTATTTTGGTTACGCGCGGCAGGATCGCAAACCGGGACCCCGCACGCCCATTTCGGCAAAACTGGTCGCCAACCTCATTACGCGCGCCGGCGTTGACCGCGTTTTGACGGTCGATCTGCATGCAGGCCAGATCCAGGGCTTTTTCGATATTCCCGTTGATAACCTTTTCGCGGCCCCCGCCATGGTCGTGGACATCAAGCAGCGGCTGGACCTCAAGAATACGATGGTCGTGTCGCCGGACGTCGGCGGCGTCGTGCGCGCCAGAGCGCTCGCCAAGCGAATCGACGCGCCGCTAGCCATCGTCGACAAGCGCCGCGAGCGCGCGGGCGAGTCGGAGGTCATGAACATCATTGGCGACGTGCAGGGCAAAAGCTGCATCCTCGTTGACGATATCGTCGACTCGGGCGGCACCCTCTGCAACGCAGCCGAGGCGCTGCTGGCGAAGGGCGCCAAGGAGGTCTACGCCTACATCACCCATGGCGTGCTCTCGGGCGGGGCAGTGGCCCGCATTTCAGCCTCCAAGCTCAAGGAACTGGTGGTGACCGACACAATCGAGCCAACAGACGCCGTGCGGGTCGCTCGCAATATCCGGGTGATCTCGGTCGCCCCGTTGCTGGGCGAAGCGATTGACCGCACGTTCAAGGAAGAAAGCGTTTCCAGCCTGTTCGACTGAGGCGGGCGGCGCCCTTGCGCGCTTTGCACCTAGCCGGCTTGCACCTAGCCCGCTTGTACCTGCGCACTGCCGAGGCTATAAGGCCCCCGCGCGCCGCTCCGACACCCCTGGAGGCGATGGCGCGCTTTTTTATTGAAAAGGACCACCGAAATGGCAGCGAACAAACAGCTCGCGGCCACGGTGCGCGACGGGACAGGCAAGGGGGCCGCCCGTAGTGTACGCCGTGAGAGCCGCGTTCCAGGCGTTATTTATGGCGGCGGCGAAGCCGCTCAGCCCATCAGCCTGGACTACAAGACGCTCAATCACCTCATCTACGCCGGACACTTCCTCACGACGATTTTCGATATCGATCTGGGAGGCAAGGTCGAGCGCGTCATTCCGCGCGATTACCAGCTTGATCGCGTCAAGGACACGCCCCTGCACGTGGATTTCCTGCGTCTGAAGCCGGGTTCATTCCTGCGCATCGACGTTCCGATTCACGTTGTCGGCATGGAAACATCGCCGGGCATCAAGCTCGGTGGCTCCATCAACATCGTGCGTCATACGATTGAGCTTCGCGTGCCTGCCGACAACATCCCGGAATCGATCAAGGTTGACGTGGGCAGCGCTGGCATCAACGAGTCGGTGCACATCTCCTCCGTTCAGCTGCCGGAAGGCTGCAAGCCGATCATCGCGGACCGGGACTTTACGGTTGTGACGATCTCGCCGCCGGCGAAGGTTGAAGAGACCCCCGCCGCCGCTGCCGCTGCGCCTGCCGCTGCTGGCAAGGCTGCCGCCAAGGCGCCCGCCAAGCCTGCTCCAAAGAAGTAATCGCTTTGCTCCCCGCGCTATGTGCGGGGAGCGTCCCCTATCGCTCGATGCGATCTGCAAGCTCCCGGAAGCTCTTGCAGAAACGCTCGCTGGACTGACCGCTACGGGACGTCGCCATGCTGCTCTTCGTCGGTCTCGGCAATCCCGGCGCAAAATATGCGCGCAATCGCCACAACATCGGCTTCATGGCTATCGACGCCATCGCCCGCGAACACAATTTTTCGCCGTTGCGGAAACGCTTTCAGGGCGTGGCGAGTGAAGGCGTCATCGACGGCGCGCGCGCGATGTTGCTTCAACCTCAGACATTCATGAACGACTCCGGCCGCGCCGTTGCGGAGGCCGCGCGCTTTCACAAGATCGCGTTAAACGACATCATCGTGTTCCATGACGAACTCGATCTGGCGCCGAGCAAGCTGCGCGTAAAAACCGGGGGCGGCAATGCCGGTCACAACGGACTGCGCTCGATTACCGCGCTTCTAGGCAACGATTATCGTCGCGTGCGGCTGGGAATCGGCCATCCGGGCGACAAGAGCCTCGTGCATTCCTACGTGCTCAACGATTTCGCCAAGAGCGAGGAGGCGTGGGTGCAGGCCCTGTGTGACGGCATTGCCCGCAACGTTGGCCAACTCGCCAAGGGCGACGATACCGGCTTCCAGAACAAGCTGCACCTCTTCATGGATGCCGCAGGGTTCGCTGACGTCAAGCGTCCGGGAGAGGCGCGCAATTAGCAGCTGACCTCGCCGCATTTACGCTGATCACACAGGCACACGCACACTGGCGCGTAGGCCGCCAAGGGGCGACGCCGCCAACGCTATATCCCCGCCGTGCGCGCGCGCGATGTCGCGGGCGATGGCGAGCCCTAGCCCCGTGCCGGCATAGTCCTGATTGCGCGCTTCATCGAGGCGGAAGAAGGGCCGGAAGACTTCCTCGCGCTGTTCGGGGGGAATGCCCGGTCCGTCGTCGTCAACATGGATTGTGAGAAACCGCGTCTCGCGCACGGCTTCCAGCGCGATGTCCTTGCCATAGCGTTGGGCATTCGCAACCAGATTCGTCAGGCAGCGCTTGAAGGCGTCTGGTCGCACGGTCGCTATTGGCTCGCCGCTATAGGACACCCGCGTTGCGTGGCCATGGCGCTCTGCGTCGGCCTTCAGTTCCAGAAGCAGCATGTTCATATCGATGGGGGCTGACTGCTCGGCGCTGGCGTCGCGCGCGAAGGACAGATAAGCCTCCAGCATGCGCTGCATTTCCTCGACGTCCTTTTGCATCGCCTCGGTGTCTGGCCCCTCGGGCAACACGGCGAGCGAAAGTTTGAAGCGGGTGAGGACCGTGCGCAGGTCGTGGCTCACGCCATTGAGCATTGCGGTGCGCTGATCGAATGCGCGCTCGATGCGCCGTCGCATCTCAATGAAGGCGTAGCCGGCCTGCCGCACCTCGCGCGCCCCGTGGGGGCGAAAATCAATGTCGCGGCCCTTGCCAAAATCCTCCGCCGCTTCCGCCAGCCGCAGGATTGGTCGAATCTGGTTGCGCAAGAACGCGATAGCGACTCCCAGCAGCACCAGAGACGTCGCCACCATCCACGTCAGGAAAATATGCGAATTGGAGGCATAGGCGTTGTTACGCCGCGTGATGACGCGCAACACGCCCGCATCTGTTTGCACGCGAATTTCGATCAGGCGCGAATTGCCGACGGTATCGAGCCAGTACGCTTGTTTGATTTGAAGAGCGAGTTCGCGCGAAAGCGCGCTGTCGAGCACCGAGAAAAACGGCTTGGGCAGGGCAGGCGGCAGGGCCTCGCGCGGCGAGAGTTGAACGGAGAAGTTGAATCGGCGATCTGCAATGTTCGTCAGCGTCTGAAACGAGGCGACGCCGTTGGGCGCATTCAGGAGATCCACGATGGCCGCAATGTCGGAGACGACAGCCGCCGACAGACGTTGCGTCACTGTCTGCCAGTGCCGCTCCATAAAGAAGTACGCAATTGCCGACTGGAGAAGCACCATCGGCAAAATGACAATGAGCAGCGAGCGCGCGTACAGGCCCTTGGGCATCCACGCAGCCAGCAAGCGCGCGGCCCTGACCCACCAGGCATGTGGTCGTGAAAGATAAGCGGGCAGGGTCATGTTCACCGCAGAGCCCTAGCGATCCACGACGAGACGATAGCCTGCCCCGCGCGCTGTTTGGAGATAACGAGGTTCGGCCGGATCATTTTCGATCTTGCGGCGCAGACGATTAATTTGCACGTCAATCGTCCGCTCGTTTGAGGCGAGCGATCCCGCGCCCGCCAGCGCCTCGCGCGTGACCGGCTCTCCAGGCGTGCGCGCGAGCAATTGCATCATCACCCGTTCGCGCTCGGTGAGCCGCACAAGCTGATCTTCCCGAAACAATTCGCCGCGCTCGCATTGAAAGACAAAGGGGCCAAAACGGATGCTTTCGAAGATCGCCGGCGGGGCGGGCTTTGGTTGCGCGCGACGCAGGATCGAGGCGAGGCGTAGCGACAATTCCTTGGGCTCAAAAGGCTTGGCGAGATAATCGTCCACGCCCGCCTCCAGCCCGCGTACGCGGTCCGCCGCCTCGGAGCGCGCGGTCAGCATCAAAATGGGCGCATCGGATTCGCTGCGCAGCCAGGTGGCGAAATCAAAGCCGCTCTCGCCGGGCATCATGATATCGAGAACAAGAATGTCGAAATCCATGCTTTTGAGTTTTGCCCGCGCCTCCTGCGCGTCGCCCGCCGTCGTGACGCGATAGCCCTGTTGCCGAAGATAGCGGGAGAGCAGTTCGCGGATGCGGCGGTCGTCGTCCACGACGAGCACATGCGCCGCGTCATCAGCGGGCGGTGAGGCTTTTGCAGGCTGACCGGCGAGCGTCATAAAGCCAACTCCCTCAGGTGTGCGGAAAGACGCCGCTGCGCACGAGCGCTTCTACGCGGGGACGCTCGTGCGGATCAATCATGGCGAGCAACAATTGCTCGGCGTGTCGGCGCGATCCTTCCGGCAATTCCTGCAGCGCCCGGGCGAAACGCCGCGACTGGAGAATGGCCAGATCCATGGCGAGTTTGTGGCCGCGGTCCGTCAGGCAAAGCTGCCGCTGCCGACGATCATTCTCGCCTGGGTGCGCTTCCACGTAGCCTGAGTCCAGCAGTTCCTTCAGCACGCGGTTGAGGCTCTGCTTGGTGATGCGCAGGATATCGAGCAATTCCGCGATGGTGAGGCCCGGATGCCGCTGCACGAAATGCAGCACGCGATGGTGCGCCCGCCCAAACCGGATGCTTTCCAGAAGACGGTCCGCGTCGCCGACGAAGTCGCGGTACGCGAAGAAGAGCAGTTCAATGAGGTCATAGGCGGGCGTCGACGCCGCATCTGGAGAGCCGGGCGCTTCGGCCACCGGCTGCCCGCCGCTCTCAGGCAGCGCAGTCCCCCCACGCTTTTGATGGAGCATCGCGTTCATGCCGGGTCCAATACGTCAGCGTTATTGACATATTTCAGGTTGGTTGATAGTCGTCAAGGCCTGCTGGCGAGCGTGGGGAGAGCTTGCGTTTGCACGCGTAAAGCGCGCGTTGCGGTTCGTCGCCCGCCGGCTGCTGGAGGAGCCCAATGTCTGTTCTGCCTTTCGACCAGCGTGAAGGATTCATCTGGATGAACGGCCGATTGTTGCCGTGGTCCGAGTCGCGGCTGCATGTCCTCAGCCACGGGCTACACTATGGCTCCTGCGTTTTCGAGGGCGAGCGGACGTACGGCGGCAAGATTTTCAAGAGCCGCGAGCATACCGAGCGGTTCAGGAACTCCGCGAACATTCTCGACTTTGAAATTCCCTATAGCGTCGACGACATCGAGGCGGCCAAGAAGCTCGTCGTTGAAAAGAACGGTTTGACCTCGTGCTATGTGCGCCCCGTCGCCTGGCGCGGCAGTGAGATGATGGCGGTCGCCGCCCAGAATTCGACGATCAACGTCGCCATTGCGGTGTGGGATTGGCCGAGCATGTTCGACGTGAACGAGAAGATGCGCGGCATCCGGCTCGACATAGCCGAATACCGCCGCCCGGACCCGCGTTGCGCGCCGGTGCACGCCAAGGCCGCCGGCCTCTACATGATTTGCACGCTCTCCAAACATCGCGCCGAGCGCCGCGGCTACGCGGACGCCATGATGCTGGATTGGGAAGGCCGTGTCGCGGAATGCACGGGCGCCAATATCTTCTTCACGAAGGACGGCGCGCTGCATACGCCGCTGGCTGATTGCTTCCTTGATGGCATTACGCGCCGCACGGTGATCGATCTGGCCAAAGCGCGCGGGATGGACGTGCATCAGCGCCGCATTATGCCCGAAGAGCTGACCTCGTTTAACGAATGCTTCATTTGCGGCACGGGCGCCGAAGTCACGCCGGTGTCCGAAGTCGGGCCTTACAAGTTCACGCCGGGCAACATCTCGCGCACGCTGATCGAGGACTACACAGCCGCCGTGAACGCCTGAGGCTCTAGGCGTTCATTAACGCGAGCGCTTCCTCGCCAGTCAGCACATCGCCAAATTGCTGGATGAATGTTTCCAGCGTCGCGCGGTGTTCGTCGTCCGACAAGGCGGCGCAACAGTCTGACAGCATCACCGTGCGGAAATCGAGCATCATGGCGTCGCGCGCGGTGGACTCGCAGCAGACGTTTGTCTTTGTGCCGGCGATGAGAAGCGTGTCGATATTCATGCTGCGCAAGATGCGCTCGAGGTTTGACGAGCCAGAAATCAGCGCGCTGTAGCGGTTTTTGAAAACCACAAGATCGCTCGCGTCGTGATCGAGATCGCGCCACACTTTCTGGCGGCCGGGGCTGAGGCTTTCGATGGTGCGCGCCCGCACGTCATCGGCCACGACATGCGCGAAGAACATGTCCCAGTCGCTGCGCGCGCCCGCGTGCGTGTTGGCGTGCAGCACGTAGATCACCTGTCCGCCAAACGCGCGCAGTTTGCGTGCGACGTTGTTGATCGCAGGAACGATGTCGCGTGATGCAGGCACTTCGGCGGGCGCGCCCGGCGCGCAGAAGGTTTCCTGCATATCGATGACGATGAGCGCAGTAGCGCCGGGATCAAACGAATCAAACCAGTGCAACTTGCCGCGTCGCGCCATCACGCGCTCGACGATATGCGGGCGAAGCGGCGAAGAAGAAGACATGGCGCTCAGGCTTTCCGCCAGCGGTCCGCAGCGTGATCATCGGCGTCGCGTGCCTCGACCCAGTCGCCTTCGCCGCCATCCGTCAGATGCTCTTTTTTCCAGAAGGGGGCGCGGGTCTTCAGGAAGTCCATCATGAATTCGGCCGCTTC
This sequence comes from Beijerinckiaceae bacterium, assembly GCA_947498445.1. GTDB lineage: Bacteria > Pseudomonadota > Alphaproteobacteria > Rhizobiales > Beijerinckiaceae > Terripilifer. The sequence goes on along the minus strand of CANMLK010000018.1, from coordinate 1,657 downwards.
AAAAGCCGCAGCGCGGTGCGATGAGGCGATTACAACCAGCACAATGTTTTGCCCGGGCGCGATCTTGCCGTAGCGATGGATCGCGACGCCGCCCAGAATGGGCCAGCGGGTTTGCGCCTCGGCCGCGACACGCACAATCTCGTCTTCGGCCATGCCGGGATAGTGTTCAAGTTCAAGTGCGGTGAGTTTCGCGCCTTCGTTGCGGCATAGGCCGGTGAAGGTCACGACTGCGCCCACATCCAGACGGCCCTTCGTAAGCGCAGCAACTTCCGCCGCAGCGTCGAAGTCCTCGTGCTGGATGCGCACCTTGATGCGGTGGGCGTCCGCGCCAGTCACGACGTCAGCCTCCCGTCATGGGTGGGAAGAAGGCGATTTCGCGCGCGCCCTCAATGGCTGAATCCTGCTTCACGTGTTTGCGGTCCATGGCCGCGCGGATCACGGTCGGATTGTCGAACGCATAAGCGTATTCCTCGCCGCGCGCCGAGAGCCATGCGATGAGATCGGCCACTGTGCGCACCTCTGCTGGCGGGGTGAGCGTTTCATCGCTCTTGCCGACGCGCTCGCGCACCCATGCAAAATACGAAAGCTTCAGTTCGGGCCCCATCACTCGTCCATCACGTGTTTCATACCGGCTCTCATATAATCATAGCCGGTGTAGAGCGTAAGGAGGGCGGCGGCCCAGAGCAGGCCGAGGCCGATGAACTCGCTATTGATAAAAGACACGCCCTGGGGCGGCGCGATCAAAAAGCCAAGCGCCAGCAATTGCGCGGTAGTCTTGTATTTGGCCACGCGCGTGACGGGCAGCGACACCCGCAGCTCAGCCAGAAACTCGCGCAAGCCGGACACGAGAATTTCGCGCGACAGGATGATGATCGCCGCCCACATGTTGATGCCGGTAATCGCCTCGTCGGCGACCAGCATGAGCAAGGTGATCGCGACCAGCAGTTTGTCGGCGATAGGATCGAGCATCCGACCAAGAGATGATTGCTGCGACCAGGCGCGCGCCAGATAGCCGTCGAAAAAGTCAGTGATCGCGGCGATGGCGAAGACGCAAAGCGCCGACCAGCGCGCCCAATCGTCAAGCGGCCAGAACAGCAGCGCTGCAACGACAGGGACCGCCGCCACTCGCCCGTAGGTGAGAAGATTGGGCAAGCTGAGGTGTTTTGGGCGTGTGCCGTCCATGCTCGTCATCGTCGCGTGAGGGAACAGACTTGTAGCGGCGGCGTCAATCCCCGCCTAACCACAGGGGCGTGAACAATCAAGCGGGGCTGGCGTCGCGGGCCGTGGCGGCGAACTCGGGCGTAGCAGCATTAAACGTGTCAAGCCAAGGGATAAGCCCGGGAAACTCGCTGCGCCAGTTAATCTGTTTGCGCCAGTCAAGATAGCCGAGCATGCACCCGATCGAGATGGTGGCGACGTCCAGGCGGGCCGGATCAGGATGCTTGCGGGTGAGGTGGTCGAGGCCGCGCCGAATCTTGCCGGTCTGGTGTTCAAGCCATTTGGCGGAGCGGATTTCCTGCGGCCGGTAGCGCTCTTCGTAGGACACGAGCACGGAGGCGTCCATGACGCCGTCCCCAAGCGATTGAAAGACGAGGGTTTCAAGCTTGTCGGTCCAGTCGAGCGGGATGAGAACGCCGCCCCCCGCCATATGATCGAG
>CANMLK010000017.1 GCA_947498445.1 Beijerinckiaceae bacterium | reverse complement strand
CCCATTGATCGTCCCGAAGAGACAGGCGAACCGCCGACATTCAACGCTCCTATCCGAAAAGGAGCTTGAATCAGATTTGAGAGTCCTGGGGAATCTTGAATGTTAACGCGCTCTAGTTTAGTGCTTTAGGCACGATCGCGCGTTGCACGCGATTTACCCCTTGCCATTCGCTGAATAAATTCCTATATCCCCGCCATGAGCAACGAACCGGACCTCACCCTCCGGCCGCGGACGCGTCGCGTCTTCTCAGAAGACGACATGAAGCGCATGGCGGCCCTGTATTACGACCCCACCGTTCCCATGCATCGCGTGGGGGCGGCGTTTGGCGTGCCCACGTCCACCTTTCTGCGCTGGATCGCCGAGATGGAATGGCCCCGCCGCAGCGCGCGGGGCTCCGCCGCGCTCACCTCCACCTTGCCCGGCGAGCGCGCCGGCCAATCTGCTGGCAGGCCGCCCGCGCAGAAACTGCGGATGCCCCGCCGGGTCGGCAAAATCCTTGGGCAGGAAGCGCCGGAAAGCCTCGTCGCCTTCACGCAGGCTTGCATGGTCGCGCGGATCGAACTCGACGCGATTTCCTCCTACCCGGCGCAGACCCTGCACGAACGCGAGCGCGTCGCCCGCCTCATGTCGTCCATGAGCGCCACCCTGATGCGCCTGCAGCGGGGGCTGGAAAAGGAAACCACGCGCTTCGTGACGCCCATTGCGAAACGGCAATTGGGGCTGGAGTGAGGGGCGGGAGTAAAGCGTCATGGTCCGCGCGCACTTCCCTTCTCCCCTTGCGGGAGAAGGGAAGTGCGCGCGGAAAGCGTGACGGATGAGGGGGCACCGCGGGGAAGAACCCCTCATCTGAGGGAAAGAACCCCTCATCCGACCCTGCTTCGCAGGGCCACCTTCTCCCGCAAGGGGAGAAGGGAAGTGGGGCCTCCGCAAGGGGAGAAGGGAAGGCGCGCACCCGAGAGGGATTGCCCCTAAACCGGGATCACCAGCAGCGTATCCACACGGCGCGAGTCCAGCACGCAGAGGCGCTCGGCAAAGCGCAGGCGGCCGCCGTCTTCCACGATCTTGTCGAACGTACGGCCCACGGCGAAGAGCATCGTCTCGCCCTCCTGCATCGTGCGCAGGACGGAGAAATTGCACCGCGCGCGGATGATTCCGCCTTCGCGCGACAGCACGCGCACCGCGCTGAGCATGTGGCAGTAAACGTGCGGCTCAAAAATGTTGGCCGTGCGCAGCGCGCTGATGCGATCGGCCATCATGCCGCGCCCGTCGCAATAGACCATCGCGAGCGGCAGGCCGTTGTCGTAATTCTCGCGCGTGGTGACGCGATAAACTCCGCGCTCGGTGAACAAGCCGGGCCATTCCTCCAGCCGGTCGTCGTCGATGGTGTGCGCATATTCGGCGTAGAGATCTTCGACGCGAAGGCGCAGGGCGAGATCGGATTCAGTTGTTGTCATTGCAGCCCCCTCATACGCCCAGGTTATACTTTCATGCACTCGCGCCAGCCCTTCCAGAAGCCGCGCACGGCGGCCTCGGTGATGCGCGATCCCTTGCTCGCTTCAATCGCCCGCCCGCCCATGGGCATGATGGTCATGGCTTCGGGGTCCGCCTTCGCGGCGCGCTGCACCCAGCCGCCCACGCACCCGTCCTCCATGGAGATGAGGCCCGCGGGGCCAACAAGATTGTTCACGCGCAGCCGCAGCTCCTGCATGTCCGCGTCGTCATCCTCGAAGCCCAGAATTGTCCACACGAGTTCCGTGCGGTCGACGCCCTTGGGCTGGATTTGCCGCACGGCGAGCGCGTTCAAAATCTGCTGCACGACGAGCGAGGGGAACACGGTCTGGATGGCGTTCGTCACCTGATCGCCCAGTTCCAGCTTGTGCTCCATCATGGTGACGTCGTTGAGCTTGTACTGCTCCTGCAGCGAGCGGACCTTCTCCTTGGCCACCACTTCGTCGCCCAGCGACTCGCGCTGCGTGTAGGACAGGTGGTGCCAGCCGTTGTCGGAAATCTTCACCCCGCCGCCCATGTTGGGCCGCACCACGCCAAACGTGTTGTGGAACACGTGCAGCAGGCTCGCGTGATAGGAATCCTTGTTGTTCTCGGCGTAAAGCTTCCAGTTGTTCGGCAGCACCTGGCAATGATAGCCGAGCACCTTCAACTTTTTGGGAAACACACGGTCGATGTTGGAGGCAAGCTCCGCGCCGATGAAGTCGACGAACGGCGGCGTTTCATCGCTGAACGTGCCGAAGATCAGGCCGTTGTAAGTCTCCACGCGCAGCTGGCGCAGGCCGTTGGCCTTCATTTCAAATTCGTCGCTCAAGCCCCCCTTGCCGCCGACGCCCTTGCGGAACGCGACGCCGGTGAGGTTGCCGGACAGATCATACGTCCAGTTGTGATAGACGCAGTTGAACTCCGCCACATTGCCCTTGGGCTTGTAGCAAACCAGCGCACCCTTGTGGGCGCAGCGGTTCAGCATGGCGTTGATGGCGCCGTCCTTGGCGCGCGCCACGATGATCGGCGCGTCCCCGGCAAACGTCGTCTTGTAATCGCCGGGGTTGGGAATCTCGCATTCAAGCGCGAGGAAATTCCACACCGGCCCCTGGAAGATGCGCTCCTGCTCCAGCGCATAGATGTCAGCGTCCGTATAGACGCGAAACGGCGCGCGCGAGGTGTCCTCGAAGGGCCAGGCGAAATCGACGGCGGCGGAAGCGCTCGACACGGGAGTCTCCTATGGAAGGCGATTACAAGATTGCCGCCAGTGTAGCGCCGGGTTAGTCCGCCATGCAATCGCGCTGGTCAAAGAAGCCCGACGAACGCGTCTCACGCCAGACCGGTGTGGCGGGCCGCAGCTTTCACAAGCTGCACGATCTGCGCCGCTTCCATCGGAAAGTCTCGCGCGATCCAGGCCTCTTCAAAGCGCTTCAGCGCGGCGCCCATGCCTGGCCCCGGCTTTACGCCGCGCGCCATGAAGTCGGCGCCGCTCACGGGAAGCTTCAACTCCGGCGCATCGCGCAGATGAGCAAACGCTTTGCGCCATGCCTCGTCACTGGAGCTGCGTCGGCTTTCAGCGTGGGCGAGAACAAGCGCATCAAGCGCGGCTTGTCTTCCATGACGATAAAGCGTTTCGCGCGCCTGTTTTTCATCGGGCGGCGCATCAAGGCCATGCCACGAGACAAGCGCACGCGCGGCGCTCACCAGCCGCGCCTCATGCGCGTTCGACAGGCGCAAACGCTCGCGCAGACGGCGCGCATCTTCCTCCACCTGCACGGCAAGCGCGGCTAGCCCAAGCACTGCATCAGGCGCAAGACCGTTGGCGAGCGCGATGGTTTGCGCCTTACGCAAGCGCGCGGGATTGGGCGCGCCTGCGAGCGCGTCGTTGAGCAGGCCGCAATGCGTCATCGCCTCGATGGATTCATCGGCGCGTTTTGTCACAAGCAGCTTCATCAACTCGCCCTGCACGCGTTCGCGTGAAAGACCCGTGAGGCCGCCCCGCAACGTAACGCACGCATGCAGCGCGTCCGGGTCCATCGCGCCATCAGCGTAGGCCGCATGAAACCGGAAAAATCGCAGAATGCGCAGATAATCCTCTGCGATGCGGATCATCGCATCGCCGATGAAGCGCACGCGCCGCGCGGCGATATCATCAAGCCCGCCCGCGTAATCGTAGACACGACCTTCAGCGTCGACAGAAAGCTGGTTGATGGTGAAATCACGCCGCAACGCATCAGCGCGAAAGTCGCGGCCAAAGCGCACGCTCGCGTGTCGACCATGCGTCTCCACATCCTCGCGCAACGTCGTCACTTCAAAGGCGACGCCATCGCACACCAGCGTGATCGTGCCGTGTTCGATGCCGGTGGGCACAGCGCGCAACTCTGCCTGTTTCGCGCGGGCGATGATCATATCAGGCGTCGCCGTCGTCGCCAGATCCACATCGTGCACGCGCTCGCCCAGCAATGAATTGCGAACCGCACCGCCGATGACGCGCGCCTCCTCGCCCGCCCCATCAAGGGCGCCAAGAACGCGCTTCAGCCGCGCGTCATTGAGAAACGACGCGCCCGAAAGCAGCCCCTTCTCTATACGCGCGCAATCATCGACACGTTCGCTCACAGATAAAGTCTTTCATAGAGATTGCGCAGCATGCCGGCCGTTGCGCCCCAGATGTATCTCTCGCCATGAGTGATCGCATAAAAGCGACGTCCATCATGCTGGCGCGTGACAATCTGGTGATTGAGCGGGTTCATCAGAAAATCGAGCGGCGTTTCAAAAACAGCCTCCACTTCCGCTTCGCACAGAGTGAGATCAATCGGCGTCGAAACTAGCGCGACGACTGGCACAATGCGATAGCCGGTGCCGGTCTGGTAGGGATCAAGATAACCAAGCGGCGTCACGCTGGACGAGGTAAGCGCGATCTCTTCATGCGCCTCGCGCAAGGCTGCGGCGAGGGGGTCAGCGTCTTGTGGATCAATGCGGCCGCCGGGAAAAGAAATTTGCCCGGCGTGGCTGCGCAGAGTGCTGCATCGTTGCGTCAGCAGAATGGTCGCCCCCGCCGGACGCATGACAATGCCCACCAGAACCGCCGCAGGCTTGCCCGGCGGGGGCGGCGGATCGGGCCATGCGTTCAGCAGATAATCGCCGCGCGAGGGCGGCCCGGCGTGTGTGAACACGTCATGAGGAAGATCGAGGCAAAGGCGCGCGCGAGCGCGCTCCGCCAGATCGTGGGCGCTGAAATTCGCATCATCCGGCGCGCTCATGTCGCGCTTCTCATGTCTCGCCACTCGTGTCGCGCTTCTCATGCCAGATCCTCAATCTCGTGCGCCGGGGCCATCGCGAAGAAGGCCCCGCCCGACGCCACGCCGAACATGCGAGCCCCGTCGATGTCGCGGACTTCACCCATTTCGACAAGGTCGAGAAAAAGCGGTCGCGTGACCAGCGCCCAGAGATCGCCGCGCACCAGCACATACGGCTTCACGCCGTCCGCCGCAGAGCGCTCAAAGCGGATCGGCCAAGCGGGGCCGGCGCGCGTCTCATCATCGAGATTCGTGCGGAAAACGAGTTGTGGGCCGCCCGGTCCCTCCTCCCGGGCCATCGTGACGGCAAGAAACGGCGCGTCTTCCACCTCCACCAGCACCATTTCCACAGGCGTGACGAGGACGTGGCGATCCGGGTCCTTGCGCAAAATGGAGGCAAATAATTTCACCATCGGCATGCGGCCAATGGGGCTGCCCCGGTAAAACCATGTTCCGTCGCGGGCGATCTTCATGCCGATATCGCCGCAAAACGGCGGATTCCACAGGTGAACAGGCGGAAAAGCGCGCGCTGCGCCTGCCTGATCCGTGGCGGCGCGGGCCGCGCTCACCAGATTTTCGAGCCCCGGCGCACTGTTCGCCGCGCCTGCGCCCCCACCCGATGCAACATCCGCCATAATTACCCACCACCACTTTCCCACTGCAATCGTATGACGAGGCTTGGCCGAAACACCGTATCTGCCAATAATGTGACAAGGCGAAAGATCGACAAGCGCGCGCCGCACCCTAAAGTGGGCAAGGTGCAAAATTGCCGGACCCGGTATGGTCCAGGACTTGAATGTAGTGCGGGACTTAATTGTAGCGAAGGCGCCCTGAAACGAAAACAGGCGCGCTCGCAGGACGACAAGCCGCTCAAGGCGGCGATCTGGAGGCTTTATGAGCGCGACGCAGAATTTTCAGCCTACTTCGATTGAGGATGGGGTCGCCCGTCAGGCTGAACAGGCGTTGGAGAAAGCGGCAGCCGCACGCGCAGCGATTGGCGAAATCATTTTTGGCCAGCAGCAGGTGGTCGAGGAGGCTCTCGTCACGCTGATCGCCGGCGGCCACGGCCTGCTCGTGGGCGTCCCCGGCCTCGCGAAAACGAAGCTCGTCGAGACGCTGGGCGCCGTGCTGGGCCTCGACGCCCGCCGCGTCCAGTTCACGCCCGACCTGATGCCCGCCGACATTCTGGGCTCGGAAATCATGGAAGAGGGCGAGAACGGCCGCCGCGCATTCCGCTTCGTGCGCGGCCCCATTTTCGCGCAGCTTCTGATGGCCGACGAAATCAACCGCGCCAGTCCGCGCACGCAATCGGCGCTGCTGCAATCCATGCAGGAATATCATGTGACGGTCGCGGGCGAGCGCCACGACCTGCCGCGCCCCTTCCATGTGCTGGCGACACAAAACCCGCTGGAGCAGGAAGGCACCTATCCGCTGCCCGAAGCACAGCTTGACCGCTTCCTGATGCAGATCGACGTGAACTATCCCGACCGCGCGGCGGAAAAGCGCATCCTCATCGAGACGACCGGCGACAACGACGTGCGTCCAAGACAGGCGATGACAGCCGACGATCTCATCGCCGCCCAGCGTCTGGTGCGCCGCCTCCCCGTGGGCGACCGCATCGTGGAGGCCATTCTCGACATCGTGCGCGCCGCGCGCCCCGGCGAGGGCGATCCGCAAATCACAAAGTTTGTGGCCTGGGGTCCAGGTCCGCGCGCCGCCCAGGCCTTGATGCTGGCCTCGCGCGCCCGGGCGCTCGTCGATGGACGCCTGTCGCCCTCGCTCGACGACATCGCTGCGCTAGCCGCGCCCGTGCTCAAGCACCGCATGGCGCTGACCTTCGCCGCGCGCGCCGAGGGAGAGACGATCGCGGGCGTCATCGCCCGTCTCATCAGCCGCATCGGCTAACGCATGGCCGAGGCGCGCCTTCTCGCAGCAGACGAAAGCGCCATCGCCGGGACGCATCGCCAGGGCGCGCTTGAACTTGCGCGCCGCCTGCCGAGCCTTGTCGTCGCCGCCAAGGAAGTCGCCGCCACTGTGATGCACGGCGTTCACGGGCGCCGTCGCGCGGGCGTGGGCGAAACCTTCTGGCAATTCCGGCCCTTCATGTGGGGCGAATCGACCACCAAAATCGACTGGCGCCGCTCCGCGCGCGACGACCGGATTTACGTGCGCGAACGCGAATGGGAAGCCGCGCACACGGTGTGGATATGGATGGATCGCTCCCCCTCCATGGCCTACGTTTCAACGCTCGCCCTGCAATCGAAAGTGGACCGCGCCCTTACGCTGGGCCTTGCCGCAGCTGACTTGCTGGTGCGCGGTGGCGAACGCGTTGGCGCGCCGGGCCTCACGCGCCCCATCGCCGCCCGCAACATCGTCGACAGGCTCGCCGAATCGCTGATCGAGGAAGCAGGCCGGCGCGATCACACACCCGCCGAATTGCCGCCGCCCGACGCGCTGGCGCCGCGCACGCAAATCGTCATCCTCAGCGACATGCTGAACGCGCCAGACGACATCCGCGCGACGATCCACTCCATCGCCAGCCGCGGCGCCATTGGCCATGTCGTGATGATCTCCGATCCCATCGAAGACACGTTCCCTTTCATGGGCCACACGGAATTTCTCGACGTTGACAGCGCCGCGCGCCTGCGACTTGGCGAAGCGCAAAGCTTCAAGGCTGATTACATTCGTCGCCTCGCCGCCCATCGCGACGCTGTGCGCGAAGCTTGCGCCTCAAGGGGCTGGAGCTTCGCGCTGCATCGCACGGATCGTCCCGCCTCCGAGGCGCTTCTGGCGTTGCGCATGCGTCTTGAAGGACCGCAGGGAGGGACCGCCTGATGTTCGGTCTCCCGCTCGCCTTCTCGGCTCCTCTTGTGCTTGGCGCGCTCATCGCGCTGCCCGCGCTCTGGTATCTGCTGCGTATTACGCCGCCGCGCCCCAAACAAATTGCGTTCCCCCCGCTCAGGCTCATTCTCGATCTTGAGCCCAAGGACCAGCAGCCCGCGCGCACGCCGTGGTGGCTTCTGGCGCTGCGGCTTCTGCTCGCGGCGCTCATCATTCTGGCGATGGCGGGACCGATCTGGAATCCGCCGCCACGTGGACAAGCGGGCTCGGGTCCACTCGTCGTTATTCTCGACAACGGCTGGCCCGCCGCGCTCGACTGGGACAAGCGCGTCGCAGCCGCCAACGATGCAATTGCATCCGCCGCGCGTGAAGGCCGCACCAGCGCCGTGGTGGCGACGTCCGAAGGCGCGCGCGATGTTCTGCCCGCCGATCCATCGCGCCTCACCGAGCGCCTGCGCGCGCTAAAACCCCTGCCGCACACGCCTGATCGCAAATCCACGCTGGCGCCGATTTCAAAATTCGTCGCCGCAAATCCCGGCGCGGACATCCTGTGGATTTCCGACGGCGTCGATCAGGGCGACGCGCGCGCCTTCGCTGAAGGCCTCATCGCGGCGGCTGGCGAAAAGTCCAGCGTGCGCATGCTCACCGGCGCGCGCACCCCAGTGGCCATCACCAGCGTCGAGAACGCGCCAGCTGCGCTTGATGCGCGGTTGGTGCGTGCTGGCTCTGCAGGCGCTGAAAGCGGCGTCCTTCGGGCCTATGATCTCAAGGGCCTGTCCATTGGAGAGGCGCGCTTCGCCTTCGCTGGCAAAAATGAAATCACCGCGCGCCTCGATCTGCCGACGGAATTGCGCAACGAAATCGCGCGGCTCGAAATCGAAAGCGAGCGCACGGCGGGCGCGGTTGCACTGCTGGACTCGCGATGGAAGCGGCGGCGCGTCGCCATCGTTTCGGGCGTTACGGCAGACCTCGCGCAGCCGCTGTTGTCGCCATCGTATTATGTGGCGCGCGCGCTGGCGCCGTTCGCCGAAGTTCGCGAACCGCGCGCCGGAACACGCGATCCGATTATCGCTGCGCTGGATGAACAACCAAGCCTCATCGTCCTCACCGATGTCGGCGTCATCTCGGGCCTTGCGCGTGATCGTTTGACGCGCTTCATCGAAGAAGGCGGCGTGCTGCTGCGGTTTGCGGGCACACGTCTGGCGTCAGGCGCCGCTGACGATCTCACGCCCGTTCGCTTGCGGCGCGGCGGCCGCGTGCTCGGCGGCTCGTTGTCATGGGAAACCCCGCGCAAGCTGGCGCCTTTTGATCGCACGTCGCCGTTCAGCGGCATAGACATCAGCGAGGAAGTCTCTGTCACACGGCAGGTTCTTGCAGAACCGGAAGCGGGGCTTGTGACAAAAACATGGGCCGCGCTTGATGATGGAACGCCGCTCATCACCGCCGACCGGCGCGGCAAGGGCCTCATCGCGCTTGTGCATGTCACCGCCGACACAACGTGGTCGAACTTGCCGCTCTCCGGCCTCTTCGTGAACATGCTGCGCCGCATGGTGGCGCTTGCCGGGGAGACGACAGAGGGCGCGACGACGGGCACATCCAACACGCCAGGCGCCTCGCGCGCCGAAACAATTGCGCCCACACGCACGCTCGACGGGTTTGGAATTCTCGGTGAGCCGCCAGTGACTGCAAAACCCATCCCGGTGAATTTTGGCGGGCCGTCCAACCCCGATCATCCGCCGGGCTTCTACGGCCCGCCTGACGCGATGGTCGCGATCAACACGCTGGCGCCTGACGCCAAACTCAACGTCCCGAACTTCGACGGACTGAAACTCGACATGCAGGCTCTTCGTCCAGCTGAACCCATTGATATGCGCCCCTCGCTGATCGCGCTCGCTTTCATCCTGTTTCTCGCCGATGCGCTGGCGACGCTCTGGCTCGGCGGCGTGGGTCGGCGCGGCAAGACATCAGCAACACCCGCTCGCGCAGCGACCGCCTCAGCGCTTGTCGCTGGCCTCATACTTGTTCTCGCGGCTCACAATGCGCCCGCTCTCGCGCAGAGCGCAGCGCCCGCCAGCCCCGCGTTGAACCAGAAGATGCTGGACGCTGCGCTGAAGACACGACTCGCGTATGTCGTCACAGGCGATTCGCAGATCGACGAGGCAAGCCGCCTTGGCTTGACCACGCTGTCGCGCGCCCTGGGACAACGCACTGCGCTTTCGCCAGCCGAGCCCATGGGCGTCGACCCTGCCCGCGATGAGCTGGCGTTCTTCCCCGTCATTTACTGGCCAATCGCCGCCAACCAGCCCCTGCCAGCGCAAGCGACAGCGACGCGCATTTCCGAGTTCATGAAAAACGGCGGCACCGTTATTTTTGATACGCGCGATGCGCTCACCCAGCGCGCCGGCGGCCCGCCGACGCCAGAGACAGCATGGCTCCGCCGCCTTTTGGCGGGCGTGGACGTGCCTGAGCTGGAGCCCATCCCGCGCGATCATGTCGTGACGAAAACCTTCTATCTTCTCGAAAACATTGTCGGTCGCACCACCGTTGGCCAGACATGGATCGAGGCGATGCCAGCTTCAGTGGAAGACGCCGCGCAACGACCCGCGCGCGCGGGCGACAGTGTGTCGCCCATCATCATTACGTCGAACGATCTCGCCAGCGCCTGGGCTTCGGACAGATCCGGCCAGCCGCTGTATCCGCTGCAGCCAGGGACGGGGCGCCAACGTGAGATGGCCATCCGCGGTGGCGTCAACATCGTCATGTACGCGCTGACCGGCAATTACAAAGCCGATCAGGTGCACGTGCGCGATCTTCTCGATCGGCTCGGTTTGTAACGCATGACCAATTTCAACATCGCGCTCTCGCCCTTGCTGCCATGGCCGCTTCTCGCAGCGCTTCTGATTGGCGCCATCGCGGTCACGGCTCTGGGCGTGTGGAGCGGACGTCGCGGCGCCTTGATCCGTGCGCTGGGCCTTGCGCTCATTCTGTTTGCGCTGGCTGATCCCTCGCTTGTGCGTGAAGACCGCCAACCCTTGAAGGACGTCGTCGCCGTCGTGGTTGATCGCAGCGCCAGCAATGCAATCACCCATCGCACTGCGCAGACAGACGCCGCGCGCGCTCAAGTGCGCCAGTCGCTTGAGGGCATGGAGAACGTCGAGATCCGCATGGTCGAAGCGGGCGCCAGCGCCGGACAAGACGATGGCACGCGGTTGTTCTCTGGTCTGGCGTCCGCGCTTGCAGACGTGCCGCCCGAACGCATCGGCGGCGCGGTTCTGATCACGGACGGCGTTGTCCACGACATCCCGCTGAGCGCCGCGCAGATGGGCTTTCGCGCGCCCGTTCACGCGTTAATCACAGGCCGCGAAGGCGAACGCGACAGGCGCATCGAACTTGTGGAGGCCCCGCGCTTCGGCCTCGTGGGACGCGACCAGACCATCGTCGTGCGCGTGCACGACACCGGCGATCGCGGCGAGCCGATTGAACTCGTCGTGCGCCGCGACGGACAGGAAGTGAGCCGCGTGCGCACCCGCGCCGGAGCCCTTGCGCGCGCCACAGTGCGCGTTGAGCACGGCGGCCCCAACGTCGTGGAGCTGGAAGCGGCCATCGCCCCCAACGAACTCACAGCGCTGAACAACAAGGCTGTCGTCACCATCGACGGCGTGCGCGACAAGCTGAAAGTGCTGCTCGTGTCGGGCGAGCCACACGCGGGCGAGCGCACGTGGCGCAATCTTCTCAAGTCCGACGCGAACGTGGATCTCGTTCATTTCACCATTCTGCGCCCACCCGAAAAGCAGGATGGCACACCGATTGGCGAACTCTCGCTGATCGCGTTCCCGACCGCTGATCTGTTCGGCCGCAAAATTCGCGAGTTCGATCTCATCATTTTTGACCGCTATTCAAACCAGACGGTTCTGCCGCCGATCTACTTCAACAACATCGTCAACTACGTGCGCGAAGGCGGCGCGCTGCTGATAGCGGCAGGGCCCGACTATTCGGGGCCGGATGGATTGTTCTATTCGCCGCTGGGCAAGATCGCGCCCGCACGCCCCGACGGTCGCATCATCGAGCGCGCCTTTCGCGCGCAGATCACCGAAACCGGCGGGCGCCACCCCGTCACCCGCGCCCTGCCCGGCTCGCAGCAGACGCCGCCCGCGTGGAGCGAATGGTATCGGCAGGTGTCGGCGGAAGCCACGCGCGGCGTTTCTGTCATGTCGGGCGTTGAGGATCGCCCGCTGCTGCTTCTCTCGCGCGAGGGCAAGGGCCGCGTCGCGCTGATGCTGTCGGACCAGATCTGGCTATGGGCCCGTAACTTCCAGAACGGCGGGCCGCATCTGGAATTACTGCGCCGCCTCGCGCACTGGCTGATGAAAGAGCCGGAGCTTGAGGAAGAAGCGCTGCGCGCCACCGCGCGCGGTCAGGAAATCTCCATCGAGCGCCAGAGCCTGAAAGACGGCAGGTTCAGCGTCGTCGCGTCTTTCCCGTCCGGCAAAAAGGAAACCTACGTTCTCGAAAACGCAGAACCCGGCATCGCCCGCGCAAAAGTGAAGGTCGATGAACTCGGCCTGTTCACGATCACCGAAGGCGATCTCACAACGCTCGTGAATGTCGGCGTCGAAAACCCGCGCGAGTTCCGCGAAGTCGTCTCGACACTCGACCCGCTGCGCCCCCTTGTTGAGGCGACAGGGGGCACGATCCGCCGCATCGCGGCCAGCGGCGACGGTGTGAACATCCCGCGCTTCTCGTCGATGCGCGAAAGCCCGGTCTACGGCGGCGCCGATTACGCGGGCTTCAAGCGCACGGGCGCGAGCGTTGTGACAGGCGTTGGCGTTGCGCCGCTTGCAGTGGGCTTTATCGGCCTGCTGATCCTGCTGGGCAGCGTGCTCGCCGGCTGGCTATGGGAAGGCCGCAGAAAGCGCGTCTGAGGTCAGGTCGTTTTCAGCACCACGCCAGCCACGCCTTCGAACGCGCCCGGAGCAAGCTCGCAGACCAGAACGCGCGCCGGGTCCACGGGCCCCGGCAAGACAAGGCGCCCGTAAGGCGCGCGCTTGAACCCAAGGCGCGCGTAATAGGGTTCGTCGCCCACAAGCAACACGAGTTTCTGGCCCGCAACGCGCGCAGCGTCCAGCGAACGCGCAGCCAGCGCCTCGCCAATGCCGCGCGACTGAAACGCTGGTTCGACGGTGAGAGGCCCCAGCAGCATCACGTCGACCAGTTCGCGGGTTGGCTTGCCGCACTTGACCGGCGTCATGATGTTCGAGCCGACAAGCAGCGTGCCAACATGCGCGACAAACGAAAGCGCAAAATCAGGACCGACGCCTTCGCGCAGGCGATACGCCGTGCGCGCAAAACGCCCCGGCCCAAAAGCGCGCTCGTCAAGCCGCTCGATCTGCGGCAGGTCTGAAGGATGCAATGGCCGCAAGCCCAACGCCGGAAGATCGGGCGCGTGCGTGAAGCCGTTCGAGGGGGCGACGGTGCTCATCATCGGTCCTAGGAGGCGCGTAACGTCTGGTCTCCACTATGGCCATTGGCGCGCGGGCGCAATGGCGGCGGTTGCCGAGCGCTCACCAATAAGGGCTGCGCGCCGCGCCGTGAAAGACTTCCGCGATCCGCGCCAGCGTCGCCGCACTGGTGTCGCCCGGCAGCGCGTCGAGCGGGAAAAACTGCGCCGCCGCGATTTCCCGGTCAGGCGGGCGCGGCCCAAGCACCCGCACGTCGCGCGCCACAAACAGGCCCACATGGTCGCGCCGCGACGCCTTGTTATTGAAGTAAAAGCCAAAAAACTCGGGCTCGCCGACGATCTCGACATTGCCCTCTTCGCGCACTTCGCGCGCAGCCGCCTGCGCCATCGTTTCGCCCGCCTCCACCCCGCCGCCCGGAAACAACCAGCCGCTGGCGTAGGTATGCTTGACCAGCAAGATCCGGCCCTCGGGATCCAGCACAAGGACGCGCGCGCCTAGCGTCATCGGCCGGGAAAACCGGAACCAGACATGGATGACGCGGCGAAAACTTTTCTCGAATCGCATGGCTCAGGTTTCTCCGCCCCATTTATGTTGGCGCCTCACCGCCTGCGACAAGCGCCCTGCGACCATCGAGGGCTGGAAACTTGCCCGCCGCGCGATTAGAAAGATTCTAAATCTGACGCGCTGCTGCGCGGCCTCCGCTGGAGCCAGCCTTGAAAACGTTCGCCGAACTGACCGAACGCGAAATCCTCGCAGTGGCGATCGCCTCCGAGGAGGAGGACAGCCGCATCTACATGTCGTTCGCCGAAGATCTGGCCGAGCGCTATCCCGCGTCCTCGAAAGTGTTTGTCGAGATGGCGGAGGAGGAAACGCGCCACCGCCACATGCTGCTCGAAATGTATCAGCAGCGCTTCGGGCCCAATCTGCCGCCCATCCGCCGCGACGACGTGAAGGGCTTTTTGACGCGTCGGCCCGCGTGGCTGTCCAAGAACCTGCCGCTCGACACCATCCGCAAGGAAGCGGAAAACATGGAGTTTCAGGCCCAGCGGTTTTACGCCAAGGCCGCTGAGCAGACGCGCGACGTCAACATCCGCAAGCTTCTCGGCGATCTGTCCGAGATCGAAAAATCTCACCGCGACACGGCCGGAAAGCTGGAGGAAGCGCACCTCACCGAGAGCGCGCGCGACGCGGAAAACCGCACCCGCCATCGCATGTTTTTGCTGCAATACGTGCAGCCGGGCCTCGTCGGCCTCATGGACGGATCAGTCTCGACGCTGGCCCCGCTGTTCGCTGCGGCCTTCGCAACGCAGAACAATTGGCAGACGTTTCTCGTTGGCCTCGCCGCCTCCGTGGGCGCGGGCATCAGCATGGGCCTCGCC
This sequence comes from Beijerinckiaceae bacterium, assembly GCA_947498445.1. Lineage (GTDB taxonomy): Bacteria > Pseudomonadota > Alphaproteobacteria > Rhizobiales > Beijerinckiaceae > Terripilifer. Next base: position 15,711 of record CANMLK010000017.1, on the reverse strand, counting down.
GAGGCCCTGTCCGACGACGGCTCGCTCACCGGGCGCGGCAGCCCATGGATCAGGGGCGTGGTGTCGGGCATGATGACGGCGCTAGGCGGCATCTTCCACACCCTGCCCTACCTGGTGCCCGACGCATGGCCCAACGCCTTCTGGATCGCCACAGGCATCGCGGGCTTCGTCGTGCTGATCGAATTGTGGATCATCGCGTGGATCAGGGCGAAATACATGGACACGCCCTTCCTGAAGGCGGCGTTCCAGATCGTGGTGGGCGGGTTTATCGTGCTGATGTCGGGGATATTGATCGGCGGGGCTTAGCGGGGCTGACGCACTGTCGTGGATGGCCGACCATCCACGAAAGGCGGCAGGCGCAATCGCCTGCCGTCAACGCCTCAACCCGGCTTCTTGCCATTCAACACGTCATACACATTGCACGCGATGCCGGTGGCCTCAAAACCGTCCTGCCCGGTCGCCTGCGCGATCGCGAACATCTGCGAGGCGAGGCTGACGAAGGGCATCGGCACTTCCATGTCGCGCGCCATGTCGAGGCCAAAGCCCACATCCTTGGGCATCCAAGATTTGCGCGGCTTGTAAGCGCGGCTCACCACGATCTCCATGATGCGCTGCGTCGCCACCGAGTCCTGCTGCGAGTTCTTCAGGATGGTCTGGAACGTTGCGTCGTCGAGGCCGCCCTTCTTGAGCCATGAGCCGATCTCGACCAGCGTCATGTGCTGAACGGCGGCGAGCATCGCCATGGCGTTCTTGACCATCTTCGCGTTGCCAAGTTCGCCCACATAGAGGATCGACTTGCCCATCGGCTTGAAAATGTCCTGATGCGTGTCGAACAATTCCTTCGAACCCGACACCCAGATGGCGAGCTGCCCCGCCGCGGCGACCTCTTCCACGCCGCCAGCCGAGGCGTCGAGAAGCGTCCAGCCTGTCTTGGCCAGTTCCTGGCTGGCCGCCACGATAGTCGCCTTGTCGATGCTGCTGAAATCAATCCAGAGCTTGGCGCCCTTGGTCGCCTCCACAAGGCCGCCCTTGCCCGTCGCAACAGCCGTCACCGCGCCGTTGTAGGGCAGCATGGAGAGCACGATATCGCTGGCCTCGGCCACCGCCTTCGGCGAATCGACAAACGTCGCGCCCGCCGCCTCAAGCCCCTTGGCCTGCGCGCGGTTGAGATCCGTGACGACCAGTTTGTAGCCGGCCTTGATCAGGTTGGCGGCCATGCCGCTGCCCATGCCGCCGGTTCCGATAAATCCCAAAGTCTTCATGGCTTCGCTCCCTGTATGATTGATGAGCCCCGTACGCCCGGCCAAAGCCCGCGCCCGCCTCGCCGCTTCATCGGCTTTAGCGGGCGCTGTGGCAAGATGCTGCACCTTTACGCAGGCCCTTATTCGCGGGGGTAGACCGCGCGCACCCGATCAAGCAACTGCGGGCTCATGTTGGAAAAATCGACGACGAGTTTCTGCAAGTCCTCGCCCTTCATGGGCCCCATGTCCATCTTCATGCGGTTGAGGTCTCCGGCAAACGCCGGGTCGGCCATGGTTGCGTCGAAGGCGCGGCGCAACGCGGTGAGCCGATCAGCGGGCGCACCCGGCGTCGCGAAGAACGAGGTCCCGATCTCGCTGGCGGACATGATGGCTGTCAGCACCTCACGAGCCTGTTCATCGGGCGCGCTTTCGATGGCGGTGGGCACGTTCGGCAAATCGGGCAGTCTCTTCAGCCCGAACTGGACAAAGATGTTGATGCTGCCGTCCGCAAGCCAGCTGGGCTTGGCCGCGCGCACGGCCTCGAACGCCGTGGAATGCCCCTCGACCTCGCCGCGCTCCACAGCGAGCATGGCCTCGTTCGATCCCCGGTAACCCATCACCAGTTTGAATTTGGTGCCCAGCACGTTGTTAAGCACGAGCGGGTACACGGAAGCCGTTGAGCCCGCGCCCGTGCCGCTCAGCGTCGCCTCGCGCTGGCGCGCCTGCTCCAGGGTTTTGACAGGCGAGGTTTTCCACGTGAACGCGATGTTGATCAGCGGACCTATGCGTCCGACCCAGTTCAACTCTGCCGTCTTGAAGCGCACGCCCGGATTACCCAGCTTTTCGTCAAGCGCCATGGTCGGCGCGCCCAGCGCAATGGCTGTCCCGTCTTTCGCCGCGGCGGCGTAAATGTGGTTGACCGCAAGGAAGCTGCCAGCGCCCGGCATGTTGCGGGCGATGACGGTGGGATTGCCGGGAATGTGCTTCCCAATATGCTGGGCCAGCATCCGGGAATACGTGTCATTGCTGCCTCCCGGAGCATAGCCAATGATGATCTCGAAGTTTCGGCCCTTGTAGAATTCCGCCGGCGTCTGCGCGCACGCAACACCGCCAATGGCCGTCGCCCCCGCGATGCCGTAAATTACCGCACGAATGCTCATGTTTGCCCTTCCTGTTCAACGCCATGCGGGGGCCCGCGCTTCTGTGGCGCGGATGACCCGACGGGGAAGCTTATCACCGGAGTGTCCGCCCGCAATCATTACGGCGAGCGGCGACCTGCAAGAAGTTCGTGCGCTACACTTGACCTGACAGCGCGAGCCCTTACACCACCACCGTGAACAGCTTTCTACTCGCCCATATCTCCGACGCGCACATCGGCCCACTGCCGAAGCCGCTTCGTCGTGAACTGCTCAACAAGCGGTTCACCGGCTACGTGAACTGGATTCGCCGCGCCCACATCCACGACATGAAAGTGCTCGGCTCCATCGTCGCCGATGCCTGCGCGCAGGCGCCCGACCACATCGCCATGACCGGCGACGTGATGAACATCGGCCTGCCGGCGGAATTTCCATTCGCCAAGGCCTGGCTGCAGACGCTAGGCGAACCGCGTAACGTCAGCTTCACGCCCGGCAACCATGACGCCTACGTGCGCGGCTCCCTGCCTTTCATCGCCGAGACGTTCGCGCCCTGGTGCTCCAACGACACCGAAAACCACACGGCTTTTCCCTTTTTGCGGGTGCGCGGCGATGTCGCGCTGATTGGTTTGTCCTCCGGCATTCCGACCTTGCCGCTGCTGGCGTCCGGCCGCCTCGGGCAAACGCAGCGCGACGCGCTGGCCAAGCTGCTGGACGATACCGGCCGACGCGGCCTGATGCGCGTGGTGATGATCCATCATCCGCCAACCCAGGGCGGCGCGAAATTTGGCCGCGGCCTGACCGATGCGCGCGATTTCGAGCAACTCATCGTGCGCCACGGGGCCGAGCTGGTGATTCACGGCCACAACCACCGGTTACAAATCCGCCATATCGAGGGCGGTGGGCGCCGCGTGCCGGTTGTGGGCGTGGCCTCCGCGTCTGCTGTGCCGGGCACGCCACTGCATCGCGCGGCCTATCATCTGTACCGCTTCGAGAAGGCCGGCAATGGCTGGAAAATTGAAGCGCGGATGCGCGGCATATCCGCTGGCGGCGAGCATGTCACCGACCTCGGCCCCGTCGAGCTTTGACGCTCTAGCGCAGCTGCGCGTAATGCGAGACCCACAGGTTCTCGCCGAACCTCCACGCAAAATAGATCGCGCCGATGAGGATGATAAAGAGCACAATAGCGCCCAGCAGCTCGATGGTGAAAAGCAGCGCGCTCTCCGCCAGCCTGCGCCAGCGCCCCTTCTTGGGCGCAGCTGCAGGCTTTGCAAGACTTTGAGCAGAACCCGGCGCGGCGCGAACAGGGTCCGACGCAGGTCGCCTCGCGGCTTCCTTCTGCGCATACGCGCCCGTGATGTCTGCGGCCAGCGACGCCTCGCGCTCCACCAGCCGCCGCGCGATATAATCGGTCATCGCCTCGACGATGGGTTCGACCTTGTCGCCCTCGGCGAGCGTCACCCGCCCATGCCGCGCATCCTGCACAAAGCGATAGGTGCGCTTGTCATGCGCCATTTCGACAAAAGCGATCATGTCCACGAACAGCCGCGGCCGCTCGCCCGGCGCGATGCCGCAATCAAACAGGTCGACGGACGCAGGAACCTGAGCGAGGATTGGCTTGAACGCGTCGTGGAGCAATTCAAGGCGCGCAAATTCCGCGCGGCGCAGGTCGCTGACCACGTCGGAGCGCTCGGCCTGTTCGACGCGCGCCTTGCGCACGGCGGACTTGAGGCTGGGCAGAATATTGTGTGCGTCAGGATCGTCCACAAGACTTCCGTATCTGGTCGTACATTAACGCAGCGTGAACTATATCGTTTGCGCATTCTGCCGCCACACAAACCCAAAAATATGGTGAGCGCTTATGGCTAACGCTGCGGTCGATGCGCGCTGGCGTTTCTGGATAGACCGCGGCGGCACGTTCACCGATGTGGTGGGCTGCGATCCCCACGGGCGCCTGCATGTGTGCAAGCTGCTGTCAGAAAATCCCGCCGCCTATTCAGACGCAGCCGTTGCGGCCGTGCGCGCCCTGCTGAAGCTTGAGCGCGGCGCGCCCATTCCGCGCGGCCTTGTTCATAGCGTGAAGATGGGCACGACGGTCGCCACCAACGCGCTGCTGGAGCGCAAGGGCGCACGCACTTTGCTGGTCACGACGCGCGGCTTTCGCGACGCGCTGGAGATCGGCAATCAGGCGCGGCCAGATATTTTCGCGCGCAACATCATCAAGCCAGACCAATTGTACGCGGGCGTCATCGAGATCGACGAGCGCGTGCGCGCGGATGGGACGCTGGACCGCGCGCTTGATGAAACTGCAGCTCGAGAGGCGTTGAGCGTGGCGCACGCGCAGGGCTATGAGGCCATCGCCATCGTCTTCATGCACGCATGGCGTTGGCCGCTACATGAGCAGCGCGTCGCAACTATCGCGCGTGAGATCGGCTTTACGCAAGTCTCCACCAGCCACGAGACGATTGCGTTGGTGAAATTCGTACCACGCGGCGACACCACGATTGCCGACGCCTATCTTACGCCGATCCTGCGGCGTTATGTAGATCGCGTCGCCCAAGAGCTGGGAGCAGAAGCAGACGGCGGCCCGCGCCTGCTATTCATGTCGTCAGCGGGCGGCTTGTCCTCGACGCGTTTCTTTCAGGGCAAGGACGCAATCCTGTCCGGCCCAGCGGGCGGCGTCGTCGCCATGGCGCGCACCGCGCAAAGCGCAGGATTCACGCACGTCATCGGCTTTGACATGGGCGGCACATCAACCGACGTGACGCATTACGCAGGCTCTTATGAACGCGCGTTCGACAGCGAAGTTGCAGGCGTGAGATTGCGTGCGCCGATGATGCGCATTCACACCGTGGCGGCGGGCGGCGGCTCCATCATTTCGTATAATGGCGCGCGCTTGCGCGTTGGGCCACAATCGGCGGGCGCCTCGCCCGGCCCCCTCTCCTATCGGCGCGGCGGGCCCCTCACAGTGACAGACGCCAACGTGATGACGGGCAAGATTTTGCCTGATCATTTTCCCGCGCTCTTTGGCGAGAGCGGCGGTGAGCGCCTCGATGCTGAGGGCGTGCGCGCAGCCTTTGCGGAGCTTGCAGAACGCATTGGCGATGGCGCCACGCCGCACGCTGTCGCCGACGGTTGCATTGAAATCGCCGTGGCGGGCATGGCTGAAGCGATCAAGAAAATATCCGTGGCGCGCGGCTATGACGTGACGGCTTACGCGCTCAATTGCTTTGGCGGCGCGGGTGGCCAGCACGCCTGCCTTGTCGCTGACGCGCTTGGCATGAATACGGTATTGCTGCATCCGTTGTCCTCCGTTCTGTCGGCTTACGGAATGGGGCTCGCCAACATGAGCGCGCTGCGCACAGCCGCCGTTGAACGCGCGCTTGATGCAGAAGGTCTCGCAGCGCTCGCAGCCAGCATGGATGTTCTGGCAACGGACGCGCACGCTGAACTGGAAGCACAGGGACTCGCAGCCAAATTCATCACCACGCAGGCGCGGGTCCATGTACGCTACACAGGCTCCGACGCCGCCCTCGAACTCGATCCGCCGTTCAACAATGCATCCGCCATGCGTGAGGCATTCGAAAGCGCCCATCGCGCACGTTTTGGTTTCATCGATCCATCGAAAAGCCTCGTCATTGAAGCTGTCAGCCTAGAGGCGTCGGGCGGCGGCGAAGTTCGCGACGAACCAGAACTTGACGAGGTGGCGACAGAGCCGCACGCCCGCGCGCTGACAAAGTTTTATACGCGCGGCCAATGGCGCGATGCGCGCCTGTTTGTGCGCGAAGACCTGTCCCCCGGCCATATGCTGGATGGCCCTGCCCTCATCATTGAGCCGAACCAGACCATCGTTGTTGAAGACGGCTGGCGGGCGCAGATCACGCGCAAGGATCACGTGCTGCTCGCCCGCGTTGCGCCGCGCGAAAAGCGCACCGCCATCGGCACAAAAGCCGATCCTGTCTTGCTTGAAGTGTTCAACAATCGTTTCATGTCCATCGCAGAGCAGATGGGCGTCACGTTGCAGAACACGGCGTCGTCCGTGAACATCAAGGAGCGGTTGGACTTCTCCTGCGCGATCTTCGATGCGCACGCCAACCTTGTCGCCAACGCGCCGCACATGCCTGTGCATCTGGGCTCTATGGATCGCTCCGTGGAGACCATCGCGCGCCAGAACGCGCAGAACATCAGGCCGGGCGATGTGTACGCCATCAACGCGCCCTACAACGGCGGCACGCATCTGCCCGACATCACCGTCTGCACGCCGGTGTTTGACGAAACAAACTCACGCATCCTGTTCTGGATTGCAGCGCGCGGCCATCACGCGGATGTAGGGGGAATAGCGCCCGGCTCCATGTCGCCCCGCGCCACAAGCATTGAACAGGAAGGCGTCTATATCGACAATTTCCTGCTCGTCTCAGACGGTCGCTTCGCCGAAGCGCAAACGCTGGCTTTGCTCACTCAAGCAAAATATCCAGCGCGAAATCCTGCGCAAAATATCGCTGATCTCAAGGCGCAGGTCGCCGCCAACGCGCGCGGCGCGGCGCTGTTGCAGCAGATGATTGACGAATTCTCGTGGCCTGTCGTCGAAGCCTATATGGGCCACGTGCAGGACAACGCGGAAGAGAGCGTGCGCCGCATCATTGCGCACCTTGTCGATTGCGCCTTCACAGTCGAACTCGATCAGGGAACGCAGATCCGCGTCGCCATCAGCGTTGATCGCAACGCGCGCGAAGCGACAATCGATTTCACGGGAACGTCGCCGCAGCAGCCCGACAATTTCAATGCGCCCGAGCCGATCACGCGTGCGGCGTGCCTTTATGTTTTTCGCATGCTGGTCGACAGCGACATTCCCATGAATGCGGGTTGTCTGCGTCCGCTCAAAATTATTGCGCCGGAAGGCTCGATGCTCGCGCCGCGCTGGCCCGCAGCCGTTGTCGCAGGAAACGTCGAGACCAGTCAGGCGCTCGTCGATTGCCTGTTTGGCGCTCTTGGCGCGCTTGGCTCCGCGCAGGGCACAATGAACAATCTCACCTTCGGCAACGCGCGCCATCAATATTACGAAACGATCTGCTCCGGCGCGCCTGCAGGCGAAGACTTCATCGGCGCCGCAGCCGTGCACACGCACATGACAAACTCGCGCCTCACCGACCCAGAGGTGCTGGAGCTTCGCTTTCCCGTTGTGCTCGAAGACTTCCACATCCGGCGACGCTCGGGTGGCAAGGGCCGCTTCAACGCGGGCGACGGCGTAAGCCGCACCATCCGCTTTCTTGAGGATATGGAACTCGCCATACTCTCGGGACGCCGCCGCGTGCCCGCTTTTGGCGTTCAGGGCGGCGAGGCGGGCGAGTTGGGGCAAAACCAGTTGCGCCGCGCAGATGGAAGCGTCGAGCAGCTTGCGGGCTGCGCGTTCACGGATGTCGCTCCCGGCGATTGCGTGACGATCATCACGCCAACAGGGGGCGGCTGGGGGCGCCGCTGACCTGACGCGTATCCGCACAAGATCGACACTTCCCCATTTGTTTGCGGCGTGGCAGAACGCATACATAAGCGGTTTCAAAAAAGGCGCTGTCGGAGGGAATATGAAAAACATCATTTCACGCGCGTTGGTCGCCAGCGCGCTGGTCATCTCAGCCGGCGCAGCAATGGCGCAGCAAGCGGAAACCGCCGCGCAATATCCCAGCCGCCAGATTCGTCTCATCGTGTCGGCGGCGGCAGGCGGCGGCAACGATCTCATCGCCCGCATCGTTGGCGAACGGCTGCAGAACCGGTGGAGCCAGACCGTCACGGTGGAGAACCGCCCCGGCGCCGGCAACAACATTGCCGCTGAATTTGTCTATCGCGCTCCGCCCGATGGCTACACGATCCTCGTGTCCCCGCCCGCTCCGCTGGTCGTCAACGCGGCGCTTTTCAAGGAGCTGCGGTTCGACCCCAAAAAGATGGAGCCGGTCGCGGTCTCATCGTCGATTCCCAACATGCTGGTGGTGCGCGGCAACGCGCCGTGGAAGACTGCGCAGGAATTCATCGCCTTCGCCAGGGCCAATCCGGGCAAACTGTCCTATGCGTCGCAAGGCAACGGCACGACGGGCCACCTCACGGGTGCGCTATTTGAAATGTTGATCGGCACAAAGCACGCGCATGTGCCCTATTCCGGCGCCGCGCCCGCGCTCAATGACATTGCGGCCAACCACGTTGATTTCATGTTCGCCGACATCGGCACAATCCTCCCGCTCGCGCAGGCCGGCAAGGTGAAGATGCTCGCCGCAACCATGAAGGAAACGCCCAAGCAGGCGCCAGGCGTGCCCACCATTGCGGAAGCAGGTCTGCCGCTGCTGTTGTCCGACACATGGACAGCGTTCACTGCGCCTCCGGGCACGCCGCTCGACATTCGCCAGAAGTTCGCGGAAGCCGTCCGCGAGATCATCTTCTCGGCCCCCATCGTGGCGCGGCTTGATCAGCTGGGCGTTGTGCCTCTGGGCCTGCGCCCCAACGAGATGGCGGAACTCGTCGCGTCTGAATCAAAGCGCTGGACCGACGTTGTCGAGAAGGCGAACGTGCGGCTGCAGCAGTAAGGTAGACTTTGCCCTGATCGCTTGACTGCGATTGGGGGCATTGAAACACCCAGGTTCAGCGCGTCATCCTCGCGAAGGCGAGGATCCACGACAGGCCACAGGCCACAGCGTTCGCTCGTCTTGGATGGTCGGCCTTCGCCGACCATCCAAGACGAAGCCTTCTGCTAATCCCCAATTTCGCCCGGCGGCACGAACACGCCGTCGTCGCGCAGCATGCCGCCGCGTGCGGCGAGCGCGGGCTGCCGCTGCATCTGGAGAGGCGCCCCAACATCCAGCCCCATGCGCCCGCCATAACGCGCGGTGGCGCCCATGGGCGCTGGCTGCACCGGCGCGGCGCGCACAAGCGCCGCTGTCGGCTGGCGGCTCATGGCCACCTGATTGCGATTGCCGCCCATACTGCGCGCCATGTCGATTTCCGGCTCCAGCATCGGCGGGTCCGGCAGATCGTCGAGACGCGGACGCGGCGGCAAGTCACGCAGAATAGGCCGACAATAGCGCCGCGGGCCCTGCGACGTGTTGCCGTGCATCGCAAGATCGACATGGAAATGGTTGTAGTGCAGCGCGTTGGAGCCGGGCCCCAGCACCGTCGTGAAATGATTGCACGCGCCGATGTGGGCTTCGCGCAGGAAGCCCTTCTCCTGCTCGTCGCCCTTGGTCCAACCCTTGACGAGCGTGATCTTCTGGCCGTCCGCAAGGCGGAAGCCGCCGATGTCGATGGCGTTGCCGAACGCATGTTCAGAGAGCTTGGCGCCGCCCTTGTTGTTGATCGGCCGGCATCCGTACGAGCCCATCGTGTCGATCTGCGTTACAGGCTGTTTGAACCGCGCCCATGCTGCGGGCTGCACCACGTCCAGCATCCACTTTTCCAGCGCCTCGGTCATGGGGCAATTCAGCGTGGCGGCGGAGGAGATCGCGATCGTGCCGTCCTTGAGGGCGGCGACTTTCAAAGGTTGATTCAGTCCGCAAATGCCGGGGCCGTCGATGGAGCGGGCCGGTTGCACATAGGCGTTCATGCGCACCGTGCGGCGCGCGGCGCAGGCCTTGTCCGCAGCTTCGCGCCACGCCGGCCGCTGCGGGCGCTCAAAGAGCCCACATCCGGGAAGCGTCGCGATCACGCCCGCGACTAGCATGAAAGGCAGAACTCTACGCGCCATTCGCGACAATTGCGCACGAATGATTAAGCGCTCTTAAAGGATGACGGTTAACGCTGCGGAAGCCGCAGATTTAGCAATGTATTTTGAGCGTCAACCCTCGGCGTGAAGCAGCAACGAGCGCACATAACAAAATCCCCGCCTCGCAGCGGGGATCTGTCTTGCCTGCATTTCGAAACACGCGTCAGACGCTGGCGCGGTCCTCAGCCTGACCGGTGCGTTCGCGCATGAAACGTTCGAACTCTTCGCGATCCTTGGCCTGACGCAGGCTCTCAATATAGTCGGAAAATTCGCGCTCGGCGGCTTCCAGCTTGCGACGCTCTTCTTCAAGGCGGGCAAGTTCGCCCTCCCGCCAACCATCAAAAGCGCTGTTGCCAGATGAACGGCTCGCGGTGAAACCCCAGTCGCGCGCGACCGGTGCGCTGCTGGTGCGGCACGCCAAGCCGCGGGTCACTCCAGGCCAACGCTTCATCACATTCTCCTCAAAAGCGCCGCGCGCGGCGGTGACCATGTCCGTGGAATAGCCTTGGCGGTTGCGCCAGAGCTTGACGATGAGAAGGGTTAGGCCAATCGCCCACCAGAACATGAAACCGACAACAACAGCTGCTATCTCAATGACCCGCCACCGTGGCCGGGGCGGGTAGGCGCTTTCGCGCGACGATGCGCCCGCCGACTCATTGGCGGCGCTGGACCAGGAATTAGACCAAGAATTAGACCGGGAATTAGACCAGGATTTGGACCAGGATTTGGACCAGGCGTTGGATGACGAACTCATGTCACGGGCTCCTTCTGGGCAGCATGTAAATGTAATTTACATTCACATGGCTCCAGTTTCAAGGGCGCCAGGCGCGGCTTTTGCAAACTTTACAAAAAGTTTGATCGGAGAGCCGGAGTCAGGTCAGGAGGTCAGCGACAGACGCGGAAGGTTCTGGGCGATCTGCCAGACCTTGTAGGGCTTGGAGATGAACGGCACATCCCGCAACATGACCGGAATCTCGTGCAGCAATGCGCCCGACACAAAAACAAACGGGATATTGCGCCGACGCAACTCAGCCGCCACGGGAAATATCTTGCCGTCCGGCAAGTCGATGTCAAGGAAAGCGAAATCGATGGGCAATTGCGCGCAACGTCGCGCTTCGGCCAGTGTTGAGGCCATGCAGATGTCCGCATCGGCGGATTCTTTCACGATGCATTCGAGGTCGAGAGCCACAAAGGGATCGTCTTCAACAATAAGAATCCGCACTACCCAAACTCCGTTCGCGGATCCAGCTGGCCCCTCCACTTTGTGCGAAATGCGTCAAATCGCCAGAAGTTCCAAAATCAGATGACGTTATTGTAAATGTCACGCTTCAAGTCGGCCGGGCATATCCATTATCCGCCGCGCACCAGAGTTCGCAGTCCGGAATCCAGCAAGCTGTAGGCGTCCGACCCGCCCGCGCCGGGCAGGTAACCGCCAAGCATGAGCGTCGCCGCTCCGTGCGACAGCGCCCACACTTGAAGCGCCAAATGGGCGGGTTCACTGGAACTGCGGCGCCGGGCCCGCAGCACCGCGCCCGCCGCCTCGTTCAGCAACGCAAAGGACTTGGCCGCGGCGACCGGGGAGGCCACAGAGCCGGGCGGACACGATGCGTCCAACTCCGGCGCGCGGGTGAACATGCTGCGATAATAACCCGGCTCCTGCCGGGCAAAATCCAGATAGGCGCGCCCCATGCGGGCAAAAGCGGCTTCGGCTTCGGGCCGACCGTCATCCCAGGCTTGCCTCAGCCTGTCGTTGAACAGATCGAACCCTCTCCGGGCGACCTCTCCCATCAGCGCATCGCGGTCGGTGAAATGACGATAGGGCGCAGCCGGGGTCACACCCACAAGCCGCGCCGCCTCGGTGAGGCTGAACCCTTGCGGCCCCCGTTGTTCAATGAGGTTGCGCGCAGCCTCGATAAGCGCGTCTTTCAGTCGGCCGTGATGATACCCACGACGACCCGTCGCCTTATCGCCCTCCCCGCCATCACCTGCTGCACTGCCGTTCAAGGTGTCACCCAAATTTTTCTCGGCCTTGAGTTTCAGAGTCTTGCCGCGCGAAACACCCCATTGCCGCACTGCACGCGGCCGACTCAGCCCTTGGCCGAACTGCGTTTACAGGTTAACATTTTGTAATCCCCCGTGCGGGCCGCTTCCATCCCGGATGCGTGTCCACCTGTGAGGAGCGGAACGATGATCGGAAGCCAGGCTCTGGAATTCGTGGGAATCGTAGCGTCTCTTTTATTTATCGGGGCGATTGCGCTCGGCGTCTTCTGACGCTCGCTCTTCACCCCATTTAACCCGGTAGCAACCACACCGTAACTGCCTCACTTGCAGGCAGGCCCAAGCGGGCCGATATTGTAGCCTCAAGCGTGCAGTGAAACCGCGCGACTGAAAGGGAGATATTAAATGAATTCGCAGAACACGCGTACCGCTGGCCGCTTTACGGCAGTCGCCGCAGCGCTGGTCCTCGCGTTTGCCCCCGTGCTGGCCGAGGCTCGCGCCGGTAAAGGATCCAGCTCGGGCAGCCGCGGCGAGCGCACGCAAAGCGCCGCCCCCAGCACGAACACGGCGCCCGGCGCATCGCAATCGTTCCAGCGCTCCAACCCAGCCCAGTCGACGCCTGCCGCAAGCGCAGCGCGCCCCGGCGCTGCGGCTGCAGCCGCTCCTGCCGCCGCAGCCGGCGGCATGTTCTCGTCGCCAATGGCGCGCGGCATCATGGGCGGCCTCATTGGCGCGGGCATCATGGGCATGCTGATGGGCTCTGGCATGTTCAGCGGCCTTGGTAGCCTTGCCGGCATGTTCGGTCTGTTGCTGCAACTCGCCCTCATCGGCGGCGTTGTTTGGCTTGCGGTCGCCTGGTGGCGCCGTCGCCAGCAGCAGCCGCAGATGGCGGCCCCGATGTACTACCAGCCTGCGGCCGGCCCTGAGCCGGTGAACGCTGGCCAGCAGCAGCCCCAGACGAGCGCTCCGCGCTCGGCGCTTGGTGGTCTCGGACTCGGCGGCGGTGGTCTTGGCGCTCTTGGCGGCGGCGTTGCCGCCAACACGGGCTCGGCCTTTGGCACGCAGACGCGTCCTCTGAAGGTGGACGGTCCTGACTTCGAGCGCTTCGAAAAGGTGCTTGAGGAAGTTCAGGGCGCCTACTCGCAGGAAGACATCGGTCATTTGCGTCGCATCTCGACCCCCGAGATGGCTGGCTATTTCGAAGAGGATATCGCCGAGCAGCAGGCCAAGGGTCTGATCGCGAAGACCGGCGGCGTCAAGCTCCTGCAGGGTGACCTGTCGGAGGCGTGGAGCGAGGCGAGCGGCGATTATGCCACCGTCGCCATGCGCTACGAAATCTTCGACGCCGTGCTTGAGCGCGGAACCAACAAGGTGGTCAGCGGCGACCTGAAGACGCCGACTGAAGTCACCGAAATCTGGACCTTCCTGCGTGAGCACAATGCTGGTCCGCAGGCCTGGGTGCTCGCCGCGATCCAGCAGGTCGAAGACGAGCAGGCTCAGTAACAAGCCTCCTCAAGGAATACGAAAGGCGGGCCTCGTGCCCGCCTTTTTTCTTGATCCAGTGGAGTGGGTGCGCGGCGCAGGCTTAAGGCCCGTTGCCACGCGCCTGAACAGCCTGCGTGACAATGCCATCCGCCTGTTTGCCGGCCAGCTCTGTGAGATGATCGAACTGCGCGCTGAACGAGCCAACGCCCGCCGTCGCTGAACGCAATTCCACGATGAGATCGTTCATCTCGCTTTCGGGAATGAGCGCACGCAAGTCGTCCCATCCGTCCCAACCCTCGCGCGCATCGTACCCAAGAATTTGACCGCGCCGCGCAGAGACGATCGCCGACGCCTTCGACATCGACTCGGTTGGAACGGAAATAATCACAGACTGGATTGGCTCCAGCAGCACCGGTCGCGCTTTCGCAAGCGCCTCGTGCATTGCGAGTTTCGCCGCGGCGCGGAACGCCATGTCAGATGAATCAACCGTGTGATACGAGCCGTCGAGCAGCGTCACCGCCACATCGACAACGCGAAAGCCAAGCGGCCCGCGCGACAATGCATCCTCGCACCCCGCCTCTACGGAGCTGAAATACTGCTTCGGCACAGCGCCGCCATGCACGCTTTCTGAAAAACGGAAGCCATCCCCGCGCGCCAGCGGCGCAACGTCGATGACTACGTCACCGAACTGCCCGTGCCCGCCGGACTGCTTGCGATGGCGCCCGCGCACATTGACGGTGTCGCGAATTGTTTCGCGATACGCGATAGATGGACGACGCGCTTCGGCCGTGACGCCAAACCGCGCCGCCAGACGTTCGAGCGCGATGCGCAAATGCATTTCGCCCTGCCCCAGCAGCTTCATCTCGCCGTTGTCCTGATCCTGCACGAAGGCGAGCGAGGGATCTTCATCGATCAACTTTGCAATCGCGGACGTGAGACGCACTTCATCCTTGCGGTCCCGCGTTGAAATCGCAAACGCATGAACAGGCGTGGCGATGTGTGGCGGCGCGATTTCGATGGCGTCGACGCTGCTTGCAACTTTTATATCGACGAAACTGTCGCCCGTTATTGCGTTCTCCAGCCGGCCAAACGCGCCCGTGTTCCCCTCCTCCACTTTCGGCATGCGCGACACCGCAGAACCCATCAGCCGCGAGACGCCGGCGATGCGATCTTCGCCGCTGCGCGAAGCAACGACGCCGCCATCAGCGAATGATCCGCGCAGCACACGCGCCAGCGAAAGCTTGCCGCCGTGGGGCGTATGAACCGTGCGGATAACGCGCGCCAGCGGCGGGCCTTCGGCTGTCACGCCCAGTCGGTCACGCGTTGCTGCGATGCCTGGCGCCTCATGGCGTAACGCCTTGAGAAGCCGCGTGACGCCATTGCCGCGTTCGGCCGAGCCGATCAGCAGCGGCACGACAAAACCTTGTCGCAAGTCCTGCGCGAGGTCGTCAAAAATCTGGTCGCGCGGCGGCTCGATGTCGCTAAGCAATTCCTCCATCAGCGCATCATCATAATCAGCGAGCTGTTCGAGCATCGAATAGCGCGCTTCCTTTTCGCGCGGCAGTTCGCCCGCTGGCACGTCGATGATGGTCGATGGCGCATGTTCGCGATAGACGAACGCGCGCTCGAGCGCGAGATCGATGAAGCCCGTTGCAATGCCCCGCTGCCAGATGGGAATTTGCCGCAATAGAAGCGGCGTGCGCGAGGTAGGCTGGAGCATGGCGAGCGTTTCGCGCACCCGCATTGTGGCCGTATCAATCTTGTTGAGAAACAGGAAGCGCGGAATTTTCAGGTCTTCGAGTTCGCGCAAAATCAACTGCAGCGCAGGCATTTTTCGTTCATCGGCTTCGCACACGACGATGGCGGCGTCGCACAGCGGCAACGTGAACCGCATGTCGTTGAGAAACTCGATAGAGCCCGGACAATCGACGAAGGTGATACGGTCGCCAAGATATTCGGCGCTGGCGACATTCGCCTCGACGCTCATGGCGTGCGAGCGCGCCTCGATCGACGCGTCGCCAACGCTGGTGGAATCCCTTACCGATCCCTGCCGCGACAACGCGCTCGTGCGCGCAAGCAAACTTTCGAGAAGTGTCGTCTTGCCGCTTTGAAA
>CANMLK010000016.1 GCA_947498445.1 Beijerinckiaceae bacterium | reverse complement strand
CGCGCTCGCCTACAACCTTGGCAACTTCATGCGCACGTTGGCGACGCCGGAGCCGATCAGCGACTGGTCGATGACGACGCTGCGGGAGAAGCTGATCAAAATCGGCGCGAAGGTTGTCGGCCATGCGCGCTACGTCGCGTTCCAGATGGCCGAGGTAGCGGTTCCGAAAAATCTGTTCGTGGAGATTTTTCGAATGATCGCGGAACTTCGTCCGCCGCCTGTCACGTCGACTGCGTAGTGCATACCGATGTCGCGTGTCCAATCGAAAAAGAAGGGAGAGGTGCGTCTCGATGAAGGAGAATTCGGTAATTTTCCCGCTCACCAACCCTAGCCAGCCTCCAGACAAGGGCCGAAGGCTGGCGACGTCGGCACGGCCTTGTCAAAAATCACAAATCCGGGCAAGAAATGGCCTTGAGCCAGCGTTCATCTGGGGAATGTCGGTGTAGATCGTCTTATGTGGACCATACTCCCGAGGCGCGTCCCGCCACCGAAGCCCAATTCGGATCACGAAAACGATGCCCGAGATCACCCGCCGGTCATCGACCCGTGGTACCCCATGCGACAACGGAAAATACGGCTCGATCCGGCGCATCTGCGCCAGATCTGCAGCAGGAACCGGTCGGGCTTGATAATAAAAACTGCCCCGGCTGATCCCCAGAACCTTCGCCTGACGGCTGACCAGCAAATCTTCGCTCCGGTCGATCATCGCTTTGCGATCGGCGACAGTCCGGCCTTCCCGAGCGCCCCGGACAAAAAATCGCGCTCCAGCGTCAACTCCCCGATCTTGGCGTAAAGCGTTTTCACGTCAATCGCAGGCTGTACGGGATCACGTTTCGCGCCTGCCGGGTTCCAATCTTAGGCTCCTAGACTGAATGTAACCTGCGCCGTTACTGCTTATCTCATATTCAATAGTTTGACCTTTATGTGAGGCTCCTGGAATGAAAAATCTGCTTCTAGCAACTTCTGCACTCGTTGCTTTCTCCGCTGGCGCTATCGCCGCGGACCTGCCGGTTCGTTCCGCCGCCCCGGCTCCGATATTCGTCTCCGCCCCATTCTCATGGACCGGATTTTATGTCGGTAGCTCGGTTGGGTTTGCTCGCGGCAACAATGACTTCAAGGACTATGATGGCTGGTTCGACTATGCCGGGGAGAATTATGGATTGAAGTCTGACTCCGTTCTGCTCAGCGTAAACGCTGGTTACAATTGGCAGTTCGGTGCGCTCGTAGTCGGTCTTGAGGCCGATATCGGGTACTTGTCGGCCGACACGACTGTCGCTCCGTACGGAAACGGATATCTCATCTCCGATTATTACATCAAGGCTAAGATGAACGCGCTGGGTTCGTTGCGCGCCCGTTTTGGTTATGCGTTCGACCGTGCGCTCCTGTATGTGACTGCCGGTTTGGCCTTCGGCAATGTTGATAGCTCAGCATATTATACCGGTTATGATGTGCTGAAGATGGACGGTTGGCGCACCGGCTATGTTGTGGGTGCGGGCCTTGAATACGCCTTCACAAACAATTGGACTGCGCGGGTCGAGGGTCTTTACTATGACCTCGGTGAGAAGAAGCGTCAGTGGAATGACGTAACTGTTTACTTCGGTGGAACAGAAGCCACAGCCCTCGTGGCGCGCGTTGGCGTGAACTACAAGTTCGGTGGTTCGGCGTCTCCGGTGGTCGCGCGCTACTAAGCCCGGCATCAAACAGTCAAACGGAAAGCGGCGGCCTAAAAAAGCCGCCGTTTTTGTTTGTGGCGAAGGGGAGGTAATTGGCCATCACGAGCCCGGTGGCGCCTGTCATGTTTTGCGGCACTGCGTTCGGGCGTCCGGGAATGTGCTTCGTGATGTGTCGCGCGACGAGCCGCAGGTCCGTGTCATATCCGCCGCCCTGGCTGACGCCTACAAGGAAGCTGATGTTGCGGCCTTTGTAGAAATTTTCCACTTCATTGGCGAAAACGGGCGCCGACGCTATAATAGCTATTGAAGCAAGTGCGGCGCGCAGGCGTCTTTGCATTGTTTCCCTCCCGGTTGTTTCTTCTCTGGGGACATTGTGGCGCGACGCATGGGTGGAGGCAAGCGCCAGCCGCACATGCAAATGGCGAACGAAAAGCGTTTTGGCTCAAGCAATGCGAGATGAGGATGTCTGCCACGAATGACGAGGAGCAGAGTGTTTCGAGCCCTGCGGATTCGTCACGGGAAATAGAGGTCAAGCTCGAAGCGAAGCCGTCGGTTCTGCGAGACGCGTCAGAGCTTCCTCTTTTTGCTGGCGTCACGTTTTCGCGTAGCCGCACATTTCGCACCACGTATTTTGACACGGCGGACAATGCGCTCTCGCGTGCGGGTATGTCGTTGCGCGTGCGCAGCATCGGGCGCCGCCGCGTGCAGACTTTCAAGTGGCCGCCCAAGGGCGCAGAAGGCGTTTTCGCGCGGGGCGAAGTTGAAGCTGCGATTGAAACTGACGCGCCACAGCCAGATCTGCTGGGGCCGGAAGCTGAAGCGATCATTGCGCGCACGATTGCGGGCATGGCGCTGGAGCCTCGCTCACAAACGACATTTGGTCGCCGCATCGCGATGATCGAGCATCAGGGCGCAATTATTGAAGCTGCGCTGGACACGGGGCGCATCCATGCAGGGGAGCGAAAGGCCGTGATCTCGGAGCTTGAGCTGGAGCTCAAGCGCGGCAATCCCGTTGCGCTGTATGATTTTGCATTGCGCTTCATGGACCGCGGGTTTCGCGTCACAGCAGCCCCAAAAGGTTTGCGTGGACACTGGCTGGCCACCGGTGTTTCGGCTGCAGAGGTAAAGGCCCGCCAGCCTGTGCTTTTGCCGGGCGCGTCCATCGACGACGCAATCGCCGCGATCCTTGATTCCAACCTCAAGCAGTTCGTCGGCAATTGGCCGGCCTTTTCGCCAGATTGTCCGGAGGCCGTCCACCAGATGCGCGTGGCATTACGGCGACTTCGCTCCGCGCTCGGCATCTTCGCCAAAACGCTCTCGCATGACAATTTTTCGCGCTTTCGCATAACGGCGAAGGAGATCGCCAGCGCGATGGGGGAGGCGCGCGAGCAGGACGTGCTGCGCGATCTGGTCGACAGCGGCCCTGCGCGGGCGCTGCAGGGGACGATTGATTTCAAGCCGCTGGTGAAAGCCTCGGACAAGAGGCGCGTCGCCGCCTATGCGCATGTGCGCGCTTTGCTGGATGCGCCTGAGACGTCGCGCTTTGTGCTCGAACTGCAGGCGATGATCTGCCGGCGCGAATGGCGCGCAGGCGAAGATAGCGATCCTGCGATGAGCGCGGTCGACTTCGCCAAACAGGCGCTCGATCGTCTCGACAAACGCGCGCGCAAGCGCGGCAAGAATCTTGTGGAGCTTCCGCCGGAGGCGCGACACGAGGCGCGCATCGCGCTCAAGAATCTCAGATATGCGTCGGACTTTTTCACAAGCCTGTTTGGCAAAAGCCGCGGCTCCAAAAAATTCCAGCGGGCCATTGGCGATCTGCAGGATGCGCTGGGCGCCTATAACGATGCAATCGTGGCGCGCGCCACCGTAGCCGACCTTCAAAAGGTCGCTGGCGCAGCGGGCGTGCGAGCGGCCGGCGTGGTCGACGGCTGGACGGCGCGGGGCGCTGCCGACGCAGACGCGCATCTTGGGGCGGCATGGAAGGCTTTTCGCAAGGCGCCGCGTTTCTGGCGCTGATGGTTTTAGCAAGAAGACGCCTTTGACGCGTGCGCGCGGGTGCGTTAGGCGCTGGCGCGGGGGAAGCCATGACGCGTTGCATTGAAACGGACGTGTTGATTGTCGGCGCAGGCCCGTGCGGGCTCATGCTCGCCAATGAATTGGGGCCGCGCGGCGTGCGCACGCTCGTCATCGACGCCAAGGGCGGCACCGCCTACAATCCGCAGGCGAACGCGACGCAGGCGCGCACGATGGAGCATTACCGGCGCCTTGGTTTTGCCGACGAAATTCGCGCGCTTGGCCTGCCCGCCGACTATCCCACCGACATCGCTTACTTCACACGCTTTGCGACGCATGAACTGGCGCGGTTCAGTCTGCCTGCATCCAAGGATGCGCGGCAAATCATTCGCGGGTTATCGGGTTCTTGGAGCGCGGCGGAATTGCCGCATCGCGTCTCGCAGAAATACGTCGAGCCGGTGCTGCTGAAACATGCGGTGAAATGGGCGACGAACGACATTCGCTTTCGCACGCGGCTGATCGCGTTTGAAGATCACGGCGCGCATGTGGAAGCGCAGGGCGAAGATGAGGCGGGCGCGTTTTCCATTCGCGCGCGTTATCTTGTTGGCGCCGATGGAGCGCGCTCGCAGGTGCGCCGCAAGCTCTGGTTCGGCTGGGTGGGCGACGCCGCCATTCAGCGCGATTTCATGGGTGGGCGCATGTTCGCGATCTACATGCGCGCGCCTGATTTCTACAAAGTTTCACCGCATGGCGCGGCGTGGATGTATGTGGCGTTTAACCCTGAGCGACGGGCCTATATGGCGGCTGTCGACGGACGCGGCGAGTTCGCGTTTCACACGCAATTGCGGGTTGATGAAAGCGAAGAGCGCATCACCAAGGCGCAGGCGGCGGATATTTTTCGCACTGCGACAGGGCGCGCGGTGGATGGCGAAGTGCTGGAGATGAACGGCTGGACGGCGGGCCACGCGCTGGTGGCTGATCGCGTCCAGCAGGGCAATGTGTTTCTGGGCGGCGACGCGGCGCATCTGTTCACGCCCGCTGGCGGCATGGGTTACAACACGGCCATCGAGGACGCGGTCAATCTGGGCTGGAAGCTCGCGATGGCTGTGCGCGGCGTCGCGGGGCCGCATCTTCTGGCAAGCTATCATCATGAGCGCTGGATGGTGGCGCGGCGCAACACGGGCTATGCGCGGGCGCTGGCGGATTCGCTGGGCAATTTTCGACCCGTTGCGCATATCGAGGACGACTCGCCGGATGGCGTCGCTGCACGGGCGCAGGCCGGCGAGCATTACAACGCCCATGCGCGGGCCGAATTCAACATTCCCGGTTTCACGCTGGGCGCGCGTTATGACGGCTCCCCGGTGATCGTGGCGGATGGAACGGCGCCGCCGCCCGATGGGCCCAACGTTTATCACCCAAGCGCCTGCCCCGGCGGGCGGGCGCCCCATGTGTGGCTTGGTGACGGGGCCTCGCTGTATGACGGGTTCAACTTTGAGTGGACGCTGCTGCGGCTGGGCTCGCGCGCGCCGGACGCGTCAGGCTTCACCAAGGCCGCTTCTGCGATTGGCCTTGATCTGAAGGTCGTGGATGTGGCCGGGGATGAGGCGCGCGATCTCTATGAGGCCGATCTCGCGCTTATCCGTCCTGACCAAATCGTCGCGTGGCGCGGCGGAGCGGTTGCGGACGCAGACGCCGTGCTGGCGCAGGCGGCGGGATTTTCCTGAACGTGTGAAACGAGAGCGCTTTACCGCTTCTTTCGGGGCCTTGCGTCCAAGGCTGTCTGCAGTTCGTCATACACCGGCTCGTCCAGCACATAGATGTCCGGGTGGCGATAGCCTTGCAATTGCGTGATCATGGCCGACCCTGAGCCTGCCTTCGGGAAGTCCGACAAGGCGCTAGGCGGGGTCAAAAGCACCACGTCCCGCAGGGTTATCGTCAGGCTGCCGGACGAGGCATCGACAGCTTCAGCCCGCCCGAACGCCACGATGCCGGGGCCTGTGTCGTCGGTGCAAATCCAGATTTCGTCGCCTTCCTGGACCTGCGTGCGGATACGGGCGCTGCGGGCGATCTTGCGGGGGGCCGCCTTGCCGGTAATCGTCAACAAGCCGCCATTCCAGTCGGCTGCCGATTTCGGACGGGCGATGGCGCCGGGGCGGCCTTCTGCGTTGACCATAGCCATATATCGAGACATGCGGACGCCCGGTTTGATTGATTGTGCTTAAAGTCGCCGGGTACATAGCACAGGTTGGAGGATCGCCCGGCTTTCATTGACTTTGCGGCCCTCGCCCCGTAAGAAACCGCTCGAAACTCTCGTCAGAGACGTTCTTCAGCCAGCCTACCGGTCCTGTGAGACCGGAGGTCAACGCCCGGCAGCGCGATGCGCCCCCGGGCGCTTTCGTGCTTTGCACGTTTGGCTTTGGGGCGGCTCGGGCGGACCCCGCAACCAAGGATGAACGCATGTTCGAGGGCCTTTCCGAAAAGCTCTCCGGCATATTCGACAAGCTGACGCGGCGCGGCGCCCTCTCCGAGGAGGACGTCAACGCGGCCATGCGCGAAGTGCGCCGGGCGCTGCTGGAGGCGGACGTCGCGCTCGATGTGGTGCGCTCGTTCACCGACAAGGTCCGCGCCAAGGCTGTCGGCGCCAACGTTGTAAAGTCGGTCACGCCCGGCCAGATGGTCGTGAAGATCGTCAACGACGTGCTGGTCGAGACGCTTGGCTCGACTGTTGATCCGATCAATCTCGACGCCGCCGCGCCCGTCGCCATCATGATGGTCGGCCTGCAGGGCGCGGGCAAGACCACAACCACCGCCAAGATCGCCAAGCGCCTCACCGACAGGATGAAGCGCAAGGTGCTGATGGCTTCGCTCGACGTGAAGCGTCCGGCCGCCCAAGAGCAGCTGGCTATTTTGGGTCGCCAGATCGGCATCGACACGCTGCCCATTATCGCGGGGCAAAGCCCGGTGCAGATCGCCCAGCGCGCCGAACAGGCCGCGCGTCTGCAGGGCTATGACGTGGTGCTGCTCGACACGGCAGGCCGCACGCATATCGACGAGCCGCTGATGGCGGAGATGGCGGAGATCAAGGCCGCCGCGCGTCCGCATGAAATTCTGCTCGTCGCCGACAGCCTCACCGGTCAGGACGCGGTCAATCTCGCCAAGAACTTCGACGAGCGCGTCGGCATCACCGGCATCGTGCTCACCCGCACGGATGGTGATGGACGCGGCGGCGCTGCGCTCTCCATGCGCGCGGTCACCGGCAAACCGATCAAGCTCATCGGCACCGGCGAAAAGGTCGACGATCTCGACGACTTCCATCCCGAGCGCGTAGCCAACCGCATTCTGGGCATGGGCGACATTGTCGCGCTTGTCGAAAAGGCGGCGCAGAGCATCGACGCCGAAAAGGCGCAGGCCATCGCCGAGCGCATGCGCAAGGGCAAGTTCGATCTCGACGACCTGTCCGAACAGCTTGCGCAGGTGGAAAAGATCGGCGGGCTTGGCGGCGTGCTGGGTATGTTGCCCGGCATCGGCAAGATGAAGGAGCAGATCGCCAAGTCCGGCATTAACGACAAGACGATCAAGCGCCAGCGCGCCATGATCATGTCGATGACTCCGGTGGAGCGTCGCAACCCCGACATCCTCAAGGCCTCGCGCAAGAAGCGCATCGCCGCTGGCTCGGGCATGAAGGTCGAAGACCTTAACCGGCTCCTCAAGCAGCATCGCCAGATGGCCGACATGATGAAGTCCATGGGCGGCGCCAACAAGCGTGGGCCATTGGGCCGTATGGCGCAGGCCTTCGGGATCGGCGGCGGCGGTGGCATGCCTTCGCCAGAACAGATGGCGGACATGCAGAAGCAGATGGAAGGCGGGGCAGGCGGCGCGATGCCGAAGCTGCCGTCTTCTCCGCCGCCTGGTCTTACAGGCGGCAATCCTTTCGGCGGCGGGGGCCTTCCGGGGCTTGGGCCGAAGGGCGGAGGCCTTCCGGGCCTTGGCGGCTTCAACCCGTTTGGAAAGAAGAAGTGAACCACTGAACAGCGCGCGCAGATGCGTCAGCGCCCATGAAACTTTGAAAACCCTGGAATCTCTGAAAACTCTGGAAAGGAAGCAAGCATGTCTCTCAAGATTCGTCTGTCCCGTGGCGGCGCCAAGAAGCGCCCCTTCTATCGCATCGTTGTCGCGGACGCCCGCATGCCGCGCGATGGCCGCTTCATCGAGCGTCTCGGCACGTTCGATCCGCTGCGCCCGAAGGATGACGCCACGCGCCTCGTGCTCGACACTGAAAAGGCCACGGCATGGCTCGCCAAGGGCGCTCAGCCGACCGATCGCGTCGCGCGTTTGCTCGATGGTCTGGGCGTGATGAAGCGCGAAGCGCGCAACAACCCGGAAAAGTCGCAGCCCAAGAAGAAGGCGCAAGAGCGCGCCGCCACTGCAGCCGCCGCTACGGCCGCCGCTGCTGCTGCAGCCGCCGCCGCTCCGGCTTCGGAATAAGCAGCGTCCATGCAGGACTCCGCGCAGGATTCCGCGTCGCGCATTCTGGTGGGCCGCTTCGGCGCGGCCCATGGCGTGCGCGGCGAAATCCGCATCAAGTCCTACACGGCTGATCCGATGGCGCTCGCAATTTACGCGGGCCTTTCGGATCAGACCGGCGCGCGCAGCTTTCGCATTGAAAGCGCGCGGCCGGTGAAGGACGACATCATCGTCGCGCGCCTCAAGGGCGTGGGCGACCGCAGCGCCGCAGAGGCGCTCACCAACATCGAAATTTACATCGACCGCGACGCGTTGCCGCCGCCGGACGAGGAAGAATTCTACATCGCCGATCTGATCGGCATGCGCGCGCAGCGTGAGGACGGGACGCCATTTGGCGTCATCGCCAATGTGCTGAATTTCGGCGCGGGCGATATTCTCGACATCACGCTGGAAAGCGGCGGGTCGAAGCTCGTCCCCTTTACCCGCGCGTGCGCGCCGCATGTGGACGTCAAAGGTCGCTGCGTCACCGTCGAACCGCCCGACGAAGTGGACGGTGAAGAAGCGCCGCAAAGCTCGCCCGGCGCATGATTGCGCCCGAGCGCCGCATCAAGGTGATGGCTGATTATTTCTGCCATCCGCTCTGGCATATTGGCGGCGTCGATGTGGGCGATATTGATCACGCGACCCTGCAGATCAGCAATGATCTGCAATCCAATCTCGACGCGTGGGCGGGCGCGTTCGATGCGATCCTCTACATGGATGATCCGGCCAACAAGGGCGGCTTTGAAAGCCCGCAAGCGGCGGAGAGTTTCATCGCACAGGGCGCGCGACTTGCGCAGCGTCTGTGCGACGAACTTGGGCCCGAGTGGGAGATCGAGTACCGACCTCCCGCCTGACGGTCAGCCCACGATCAGCTTCACAACAAACAGCCCTGCAATGATCGGCACGGCGATCTTCATGTCCCTCCAGCGACCCGCGAGAATCTTGATCGCCGCGTAGCAGATGAAGCCGATGCCGATGCCGTGGGCGATGGAAAAGGTGAGCGGCATCGTGATTGCGGTCACGACGGCGGGCACGAACTCCGTCGTGTCCTCCCAGTCGAGATCTTTCAGGCTCATCGACATGAGGCAAGCCACGTAGAGAAGCGCCGGTGCGGTCGCGAACGCAGGCACTGTGCCCGCGAGTGGCGCGAAGAAAACCGCGAGCAGGAAGCATAACGCGACAGTGACAGCCGTGAGGCCTGTGCGTCCTCCCGCATCCACGCCTGCCGTGCTTTCGATGTAGCTCGTCGTCGTTGATGTGCCGAGCGCGGCGCCAATCGAGGCGGAGGTCGAGTCGACAATCAGCGCCTTGCCGATACGCGGCAGCTTGCCCTCCTTGTCGAGGAAGCCGCCGCGATGGGCGACGCCGATCAGCGTGCCGGTGTTGTCGAACAGATCAACGAAGAGAAACACGAAAATGATCGCCCACACGCCCATTTCCAGCGCGCCCTTCAGGTCCATCGCGAGAAAGGTCGGCGCGATGGACGGCGGCGCCGAGGCGATGCCCTTGAACTCGGTGAGGCCGAGCGCGACCGCAATCGCCGTGATGAGCAGGATGGAGATGATGATGGCGCCGGGAATCTTGCGCGACGACAGCGCCGCGATGAGCGCAAAGCCCACCGCCGCCAGCAGTACGGGCAGGCTCTTCACATTGCCCATCGTGACGAGCGTGGCGGGATGATCGACAACGATGCCGGCGTTCTTGAGCGCGATGATCGCAAGGAACAGGCCGATGCCAGCCGCGATGCCGAGTTTCATCGACAGGGGGATCGCGTTGACGATCCACTCGCGCACCTTGAACAGCGACAGCGCGAGAAAGAGAAGGCCTGAAATGAAGACCGCGCCCAGCGCAACCTCCCACGAATAGCCCATGCCCTTCACGACGCCGAAACTGAAATAGGCGTTGAGCCCCATGCCGGGCGCGAGCGCGATGGGGTAATTCGCGTAAAGCCCCATGAACGCGCTGCCGAACGCAGCTGCGAGACACGTCGCCATGAACACGGCGCCGAAGTCCATGCCCGCGGCCTGCAGGATCGAGGGATTGACGAAGATGATGTAGGCCATCGTCAGAAAGGTCGTAACGCCGGCTATCACCTCGGTGCGGATGTTCGTGCCGTTCGCCTGCAGCTGGAAAAGTTTTTCTAACATCGTCTGCCCCCCCGTAGCGGCGCGTTGCGCCGACTCACAGCCCACAATGAGTCGAGCGAGACCGGCGCCACATTTCAACGAACGCGTCGGGGGCCGACGCAGTCTTCAACAGGTTTATGGCTTGATGAGCGGCGCAAAGGCTATTGCGACCGTCTCGTAGATGGGGCGCTTGAACGGAATCACGATCTCGGCGAGGCGCTCGATGCGCTCCCATTTCCAGACGATGAATTCCGGCTTGTGCTTGCCGCCGTCGGGCTCAAGCACGTCGATCTCGCTGTCGTCGCCTTCAAAGCGAAGCGCAAACCATTTTTGCGTCTGGCCGCGATAACGCCCCTTCCACGCCTTCGACGCGAATTCGACCGGAAGATCGTAGGACAACCACTCCGGCAGCTCGGCGATGAGTGAAACGCTGGAGACGTTCGTCTCTTCGCGTAATTCGCGCAGCGCAGCGGCGTAGACATCCTCATCCTTGTCGACGCCGCCTTGCGGCATTTGCCATTCGAACTGGGCTGAATCGTGCTCGACCTTGTCGCCGGGGCGCCGCTTGCCGACGAAGACGAGGCCAGCGCGATTGACGAGCATAATGCCCACGCAGGGCCGATAGGGCTTGTCTTTCATGGCGCTCTCCACGGATCAGCGGTCGCTGCGCGCGCTCGCCTGATCGGGCGTGCGCGCCATCGCGCTGACAGGCGTGAGCATGACGCCGCGCGTTTCCAGACGCCGTGCAAAGCGCCCGGCCTTGTCGATAACGAGCGGCAGGCCTGCGCCAAACCCCACTGCGAAACCACGCTCGCGCGCGATCTTTTCAAGCTGCGCGAGAGCGGCGTCGATAGCGGCGGGATTGGCGTCAATCGTGACGTCTGCGCGCACGAGCGGAGCGCCGCTCGCGGCGGCGAGCGTAGCCGAAAGGCTGCGCGGCGAACTTCCATCGTCAAAATAAAACAGGCCACGTTTTGAGATGTCGCGCAGGACAACGCCAAAGGCGTCACCGTCAGCTGTGAAACGGGCGCCCAGATATCCGGCGACGCCGACATAACCGGGGAAGCGGCTCATGTGCCAATGCAGCCGTTTGAGCGTCTCGCCAGCGCCTGCGCCTGTGCGCAGCACATGGGGGCCCGGCTCCTCGGGGACGCCGCCAAAGCCTTCCATCGGCGCCTGGACGATCGTTTCGTGGCCTTTCTCGCGGGCCTTTGCGACAAGCTCCGCAAGGTTGCGGCCGTAGGGCGCGAAGGCCAGCGTGATCGCTGGAGGGAGACTGGCGATAGCGGAGTCCGTGGCCTGTGCGTTCAGGCCCATGCCGCCGATGACGATGGCGACTCGGGGCGCGCCGGGCGGCAGTTTGGGCGATTCCACGATAGGGCGCGCGTAGACGTTCATCGGCTTTGAGCCGTCAGCGGCGATCTTTGGCAATTGGCCGGAGCGACCTTCCTCGACAAGGCGCCGGTCGGGAGCGGGCGTCAGTCCGATGTTGGTCTGAGGCACAGTGATGATCAAAGCGCCGGGCACGCCGCCGCCGCCCTGACGCACGACGCGCACGCCGCTCGATTGCTCCACCTCGCTGCCGCTTGATCTGGGTTTGGACGCAATGCTGGCTGTTTCATCGTCAAGGGAAACGCCGGCGCCTTGCATGGGCAGTGAGGACGGTTTTGCCGGAGCGTTGGCGGCTACGTTTGCGAAGGAATCTGGCTGGACAGGGTTGGTCAGACGCGTAAAGGCGAAAACGCTGACCCCAAGAAGGCCGAGGCCAGCGAAAGCCAGTCCCTTCCAGGGAATTTCACGGCGGGGCGCTTGTGGGCCCACGTCAAGGCCCAATGGCTTGTTCAGCTCGTCGGGATGCATGAGGGGTCCGCCGCGAATCAGGTTACAGAGCCGCGATTCTCTGCTCGTGGGGCGATTCCGTCGAGCCCAAATATTTCGGGGACAAACGAAAAGGCCGGGCGCTGGGCCCGGCCTTGTTACATTTGGCGTGAAGCGATCAGTTTGCGGTCGCTTTCTCAGGGACCGGCGCTATCGCCTTGTTGCTCTCGATGAGCTGGGCGGCGGTGGTCTTGCCGCGCAGAAGTTCGGCCGCAGCGATAAGCTGCTTGTCCTTTGTCACATCCGGCGGGACATAGGCTTGCGATCCGCCGCGCTCATCTTCACCGTTCTTGAGGTGACCGCGAAGGGCGGCCTCGCCCTTGGTGCTGTCGCGACCCTTCAACTCGTCCGGCACGTCCTGCAGGATCTGGATGTCAGGTTCGATGCCCTTGGCCTGAATCGAACGGCCAGACGGCGTGTAATAACGCGCCGTGGTCAGCCGCAGCGCGCCATTCTGCTGGCCCAGCGGGATGATCGTCTGGACGGAGCCCTTGCCGAACGAACGCGTGCCGATGATCGTCGCGCGCTTGTGATCCTGCAGTGCGCCCGCGACGATTTCCGAAGCCGAGGCCGAGCCGCCGTTGATGAGCACGACGACAGGCTTGCCCTTCGACAGGTCGCCGGGACGGGCGTTGTAGCGCTGGGTCTCGTCGGCGTTGCGCCCACGCGTCGAGACGATTTCCCCGCGCTCGAGGAACGCGTTCGACACCGCGATGGACTGGTCGAGCAGACCGCCGGGATTGTTGCGCATGTCGACGATGTAGCCGCGGAACTTGTCGGCGGGGATGTCGGCCTGGAATTTCGCGATTGCCGCCTTTACGCCTTCAAAAGTCTGCTCGTTGAATTGCGTAATGCGGATATAGCCAATGTCGTCGCCTTCCGGCCGGCTGCGGACAGCGCGAATCTGGATGCGGTCGCGGGTAATGGAGAACTCGCGCGGCTCCTTGCCAGGCCCGCGCAGCACGCCGAGCTTCACGGTCGAGCCAATCGCGCCGCGCATCTTGTCAACCGCCTGGCTGAGCGTCAGGCCCTGAGTGCTTTCGTTGTCGATAGCGGAAATCACGTCGCCGGCCAGAATGCCCGCGCGGGACGCTGGCGTGTCGTCGATGGGAGTGACGACTTTCACGATGCCGTCTTCCTGCGTGACCTCGATGCCAAGACCGCCAAACTCGCCGCGCGTCTGCACCTGCATGTCGCGGAAGCTCTTGGGGTCCATGTAGCTCGAGTGCGGGTCGAGGCTCGACAGCATCCCGTTGATGGCCGATTCGACCAGTTTCTGGTCCGTCGGCTTCTCGACGTAGTCGGAGCGAACCTTCTCGAAAACGTCACCGAAAAGATTAAGGCTCCGATAAGTGTCTGCGGCCGCAGCCCAGGCGGGTGAAACGGAGCCGATTCGGCCGCTGGTGGCGAGTGTCGCCGCCGCTGCGCCCATCGCCGCTCCGGCCATTAACAGTGAAACCTTGCGCATTATCCGACAACCTTTTCAACTGCCGCTCTTGTTCAAGTGCCGCTTTTGGACCACCAGGGTCCGGGATCGATCGCCGTCCCATCCTTACGAAACTCAACATAGAGAATGGGTTGTTTTGCGCCAATAGCGATTGCCGCTGCCGTGCTTCCTGTCGCGTCGCCCATAGAACCTACTGGTTCTCCTGCGAGCACGAACTGTCCGACTTCAATCCCGATCCGCGCCATACCGGCCATAACTATATAGTAACCTTCACCCGCGTTCAGGATCAAGAGTTGACCATATGTACGGTAAGGGCCCGAAAAGGCCACCCAACCGTCTGTTGGGGAGGCCACAATTGCGTTCACGCGGGTGGCCAGAGAGATGCCGCGTTCGTTGCCGCCGAACCCATCCGGCGCCCCAAAAGCCTTGCGGATTTCACCTGCCACCGGAAGTGGTAAAAGCCCTCTGGCGCTAGCAAAAGCGATCGCTGGAGCAAGCCGCGCAGCATTGGCGAATGGTGTCGCTGAGCCGGGCTTTCCAGCGCTCTGGCGGCGCTCCTCATCGACCTTGCGAGCGGCGTCGGCGGCGCGCCGCGCGCTCGCCACCTCGTTTTCCATCCGCACGATCAAATCCTTGAGATCGAGCGCCTGTTTGCCAAGCGCGACGGTTCGCGTGCGCTCGGACACCAGCGCTTTCTCGGCTTCGCCGATGGCGGAGCGCCTTGCCTCGACCAGAGCTGCAAGCCGACCGCGCTCCTCGGCCAATTGCGAAACTTCGGTCTGAAGCCGGTCGCGTTCGGCGGCTGCGGACTTGCGAAGGACCATGAGTTCGGCAAGGTCAGCGGCGAGAATTTCAGTCTCGGACCGCAATTCCGGCACGATGCTACCCAGCATGATGGCGGTGCGGATCGCTCTCAAAATATCATCGGGAGAGATGAGCAGGGCAGGCGGCGGGCGCCGACCCATCCGCTGCAAACCGGCGAGAATTTCTGCGATGACGTTGCGGCGGCTTTCCAGCGACCGGCGGATGGCCGTTTCCCCGGCGAGCGACGCCTCAAGCTTGCGCTCGGTTTCGGCGGCCCGGCTTTCTCCGGCCTGCACGCGCGCGGTCGTCTCCAGCATGGCGGAGGTGAGGCGAACGCGATCCGTGCGGATGATCTCCAGTTCCGACTCGATCTTCGCGCGCTGCGCTTCGGACAGGCGGATGCCTTCCTCAAGCGACCGCAATTCGCCCTGACGGCGATCGATGATCTCGTTGCGGGGGTCGACCATGATGTCTTGCGCCCGAGCGGGACTCGTGGCCGCAATCAAGCCGAACGCAACCACCAGCGCGGCGCACAGGGCGACGGTTGTCATTGGTTTTCGCTCTTGCCTGTCCTGAAGGTGCATTGGTGGCCGACGTTCGATTCGCTGCGAGCATAAGCCCCCAAATCGCGGCTGCAATCAGGCGCGATGGTAGGGGTGGCCCGAGAGAATGGTGATCGCTCGATATATCTGTTCCGCCACCATGACGCGCACAAGCTGGTGTGGCCATGTCATGGCGCCAAAAGCCATGGTGAGTTGGGCGCGCTGGCGCATGGCTTCGTCGAGCCCATCGGGCCCGCCAATGAGGAGCGCAAGCGCAGGCGCGCCCTCGTCGCGGGCTTTCGCGAGCATCCCGGCAAACTTCTCGCTCGACAAGGATGCGCCGCGCTCGTCGAGCGCCACGATAAACGCCCCGGGAGGCAAGATTGCAATGAGGGCTTTGGCTTCGTCGATTTTGCGATCTTCCGGTCGGCGCGCGCGGCTTTCCTCAAGCTCGCGCACGTCAGGACCAGATAGCCCAAGCGGACGCGCGGCTGCGCGCGCCCGTTCGAGGTAGCGCGACGCGAGATCACGCTCCGGACCGGCCTTCAATCGTCCGACAGCGCCAAGTATCAGCTTCAAGCTATCAGCTTCACGACACTGGCGCCTTGTTTGTCAGAAAGCGGTGCGGTCGCTGGTGGCGGCTTCTGAGGGCCGGTCGCCGCCCCACATTTTTTCAAGGTTGTAGAACGCGCGCACGTCCGGGCGGAAAACGTGAATGATCACGTCCCCCGCGTCGACGAGCACCCAATCGCAATTGGGCAGGCCTTCAATGCGCGGCGAGGCGACGCCAGCCGCCTTGCAGGCCTTCAGCACGCGATCTGCGATGGCTCCGACGTGCGTATTGGACCGCCCCGTGGCAATCATCATCGCGTCTGCAATGGTGGTTTTGCCAGCCAGTTCGATGGAGACGACGTTTTCCGCCTTGGCGTCGTCGAGGGCCGTCAACACAGCACGCACGAGGTTATCGGCGAAAGTCCCGGGCAGGAGGCCCGCCGTGTGAAGCGGCGCTGTGGCCGCTTCTGATAAAACCGTCGTTGTCAGTGTTCCCTACTCCAAAAATCCCGACCGTTCGAGGACGATCACGGATTGTTCCAACATGGCCTCGATTTGTGACGTTTTCAACGCGGAAAAGCAAGAAACTTCCGTGCAATGAGCAAGAAGCGTTGCAAAAGCCGAGCTCGGGCGCTGTCTGCTTGACGGCGACCGGCCTGCCTTCCAAAGATGGGGCAAGACAGGCGGTTTGCAGGGAAACGCCATGGAGACGGGCCAGTTAAGCCTCGCTGACATCGACGCGCTGATCGACGACAGGCCTCAGGATGGCGCCTTTCGCGTCAGCCGCGCCGCCGTGCGCGAAGAGGCGATCTTCGACCTCGAGATGCGCCACATTTTCGAAAGCTCCTGGGTGTTTCTGGGATTGGCCTGCCAGATTCCGAACCCGCACGACTTCTTCACCACGCGCATCGGGCACCAGCCGGTGATCGTCAGCCGGGACGGGGCCGGGCGCATTCGCTGCTTCATCAATTCCTGCCGTCATCGCGGCGCAATGGTCTGTCATCGCGCTGCCGGCAACGCGAAGCGGCACGCCTGCCAGTATCACGGCTGGGTGTATGACTCGTCTGGCGCGTGCGTGGATGTGAAAGACGAAAAGCAGGGCGCGTATACGCAGGCCTTCCTCAGCGAGGACCATGGACTCGCGCAGGTTCGCCTCGGCGATTATCGCGGCTTCCTGTTTGGCGCTCTCAACCACGATGGGCGTCCACACGATGTCCCTGCCATTGAAGATCATCTGGGCGACGTGCGCATGATGCTTGATCTCATCGTCGATCAATCGCCCGAAGGTCTTGAAGTCGTGCCCGGCGTGGTGCGCTACACCTATGACGGCAATTGGAAGCTACAGCTGGAAAACGGCACGGACCCTTATCACTTCACGTCCACGCATCCCTCCTACATGCAAATTCTCGGCGAGCGCGGAAAGCAGGCGGCATCGGGCGGACACACGTCAATCTATCAAAACTTCAATCAGAAAAGCATTTCGCGGGGCGCGTTTTGTTTTCCCAACGGACACGCGGCGATCTGGGGCGAAACGCCGTCGAGCGATGCGCGGCCGATCTTTCGCAGGCTTGCGGAGATCACGCAGCGGCTCGGCGAAGCGCGCGCCAAGTGGATGCTCTACACGCGCAATCTCAGCATCTTTCCCAATGTTCAGTTTGCGGAAAACGCTGCATTGCAAATGCGTATCTGGCGCCCGCTCAGCGCTGGCAAGACGGAGATGACGACGTTTTGCCTCGCGCCCAAGGGCGAGGATCGCGCCGCGCGCGCTGTGCGCATTCGGCAATACGAAGAGTTTTTCAATCCAAGCGGGCTGGCGACGCCTGACGACGCTAACGCTTACGAGGATTGTCAGGCGGGCAATGTGACGGGCGCCATCAACTTTCATCAAGGCTATGCGCGCGGCATGGCGGCGGTGCGACGCGGCGGGGACGAGCATGCCGCGGAGCTTGGCATGAATCCCTCAACATCCATCGTCGGCGCGTTTGAAATGGGCGACGAGACGGTGTTCCACGAGACATACCGCACGTGGCGCAATCTTCTTCGCGAAGGGCTTGAGCGTGATCTCGTAGTTGGAGCGCGCACATGAGCGGCGCGGACATCACCGGCATTGCTGCGCGCGTGCTCAATGAGGAAGCGCGCGCGCTTGACGAGCAGCGTTTCGACGATTGGCTCGACATGTATGCGCATGATGCTGTCTTTTGGGTCCCTGCATGGACCGACGAGGGGCGGCTGACCAGCGATCCTGAAACGCAATTGTCGCTCATTCACTGTACCCGCGCGCAGCTTGCCGAGCGGGTGGGTCGCGTGGAAGGCGGTCGCTCGCAAGCCTCTTCGCCCCTGCCGCGCACGGCGCACATTGTGTCGAACGTGATCGCGGATGAAATCGCACCCGGCGTCTTGCGCGTTTCATCAGTTGCAACGACCCATGCGTTCAACATCAAGCGCCGCACGACCACAACGACCTTTGCGCTGGTCGAGCATGATCTTGCGCGCGAGGATGAGCGTTGGCTCATCGCGCGCAAGACTTTCAGGCTACAGAACGATTACATCGCGACGATGATGGATTTTTACACCATCTAACTCACACATCGCCGGGGCGCGGCAGGAGAATGGGCTGGCCTCGGCCCATCTTCTTGCACTCTTCGTAGACCCAGTGCGCAATCGCAAGATCAGCCGCCGCCGTGCCGTTGTTGTTGGCGTGATAGGTGATCTGCTCGTCGCTGGTGCGGCCGGGATGCGCGCCCGCAGCCACGTCGCCCAGCTCCACAATCTTGTCCCAGCCGATGACGCCTTGCTGGATTGGGTCCCACACGCCCGCCTGTTTTTCGGACTCGATGGATTCCTTCCAGTTCGTCACGATGAAATCGGCGCGGCGCACGGTCTCGTCGTCATTCTCACGGCGTCCGCTTTGCAGCCAGCCGCCTTTGACCAGCGCGCTGTTTGAGCCGACGACGGTCACCACATGCTGGCCAGGCTCAAGCCAGTTTCCATCGAACACCGGCACGTTTGAGCTAGTTGCGCAGATCACGACGTCCGATCCGCGAATGACCTGCTGCGTTTCGCTCATCGGAATAAACTCGGCGTCCACAAGTTCGCGCATGCGCTTGCAGAAGGCCTCGCGGTTGTCGGCGCTGCGGCTGTAGATTTTGTACGTCTCGATCTTGCGTTCGTTCTGCAAGGCCAGAATTTTGTGCAGTGCTTGTCCGCTGGAGCCGAAGACGCCGCAGACTTTCGAATCCTTGCGCGCCAGATGGCGGAAGCCGACGCCGCTTGTCGCGGCTGTGCGCAACGCCATCAAGGATGAAAAGCCGATGCGCTTTTCGGTGATCTCGCCGATCATGATGCTCTTGAGTTCCGCAGTCGTCGCGTCCCACATCAGATAGACCGGGTGTTCGCGGTATGGGTATTCCTGATCGTTGGCTGAATGATCGTGCACGACGCGCTCGCCGCGACTCATCGAGCCGATGACGCCAAGTCCGTCAATGCCGCCGGGGAAGTTTGAAATGCGCACGTTGGCGCGCGAATGAACGCGGCGGCGCGGGGCGTTGATGATGGGAAATTGCGACGCCTCCGCATAGCCCTGCTCGACGAGGTCAATGGCGGTGTCCATGCCGATCACGTCGCGAATTTCCTGCGGTTTGAGCAGCAGAATACTGTAGTTCGAGCCCGTCATGCCATTTCCTCCCGGTTTGTTTGCGCGCACTTTGCCCCAGTGGGGGACGCTGCGCAAAGCGATTCCTCGGCCGCGGTTGCGAGTGGCCGCCGCTTGCTTCATTCTGTGCCCACAAGAAGCAGGAGGAGACATCTATGGAACGGCTCGAGCGCGCCAAGCGCGACGTGGTCATCGCCAATCGGATTTTGGCCGCGAACCGGGTGCTAGACGCCTATGGGCATGTCAGCATGCGGCACCCCGACGACCCGAACAAATATCTGCTCGCGCGCTCGCTGAGCCCCGGCATCGTCGATATTGAAGACATTCTGGAGTTCGACCTTGAGGGAAATCCTCCCGCCTTCGAGAAACGCCCGCTTTATCTCGAACGGTTCATTCACGGAGCCGTTTACGAGAAGCGCCCTGATGTGAAGGCCGTTCTTCATTCTCACGCCGATGATCTGCTGCCGTTCTCGATTTCGAAAACGACCCGCCTGCGCCCGGTCATCCATTCTTGCGGCGACATGGGACAGGACATCCCGGTGTGGGACATTTCAAAGAAGTTTGGCAACGCAACGAGCCTGCTGGTGCTGAACATGGATCATGGCCGCGATCTTGCCGCGGCGCTGAGCGCGAATCGCATGGCGCTTATGGCGGCGCATGGTTTCGTCTGCACGGGCCGCTCGATCTATGATCTCGTGCGGCTCGCCGTTTACATACCGCGTAACGCCCGCGTGCAATTGCAGGCGATGCAAATGGGCGATTATCGCGTTATCTCGCCGGACGAAACCCAGGCCCGCATGGATCTTGATCCAGACTCTCCCGCCCTCAAGCGCGGATGGGAATTCTGGGCGCGTGAATCGGGGTGCGCTCACCTTCTGGAAGACTGAATGTGAAACAAAAAAAGAGGAGGGGAACATGAGAACAATTGCGATCGCCGGTGCGGCCCTTGCGCTTGCCGGATTGAGCGCGCCTCACGCCGCTGCAGAAACGGCGGGAGAATTTTACAAGGGCAAAACTGTCACCATTCTCATCGGGTTTCCGCCTGGCGGGGGTTATGACGCCAACGCGCGTATGCTCGCGCGCTACATCGGCAAGTTCATTCCGGGCAATCCAAATGTCGTTGCGTCGAACATGCCCGGCGCCGGATCGCTCACTTCCGCCAACCACACTTACAATCAGGCGGCGCAAGACGGATCGACCTTCACGATTTTCGCATCGTCTGCGGCGCTCGATCCATTGCTCGGCAACAAGGCGGCGCGATTTGACGCCTCGAAGTTTGGCTGGATCGGCTCCATGGCGCAGGAAGTCGCCTATTGCGGCATCTGGCAGGGGGCGGGCGTCGCTTCATCCTGGAAAGAGGTGATGGAGAAGGAAACCATCTTCGGTGGCGGCGCCGCAGCCGCGATCACGTTCCAGCATCCGATGATCCTGAAGAACGTGCTGGGCGCCGACAAGATGAAGGTTGTCTCAGGATATCCCGGCACGCGCGATGTCAATCTCGCGATGAACCGCGGCGAGGTGAACGGCTCCTGCGGGCTGTTTGGCTCGTCGATCATGACGCAATGGCGCAAGGAAGTTGAGAGCGGGCAGATCAAGCTCGTCATTCAGATGGGCGCGCAGAAAAGCAAGCAGTTCGGGGACATCCCGAGCGTGTTCGATTTTGTCAAAACTGATGAAGAGCGGCAGATCATGGAAATTCATTTCCATCAGCAATTGCTGTCGCGACCTTTCGCCTTCCCACCAAACGTGCCGGCCGAACGCCTGAAGGCGATGCGGGAGGCCTTCATGACGACGATGAAGGACAAGGAGTTTCTTGCCGAGTCGGAAAAGATCGGTCTCGATATTGATCCGGTGACCGGCGACGAAATCGAAGCGGCGCTCAAGCGATTTTCCGCCTTTCCGCCACAGGTTCTCGGCAAGGCCTCGCAGGCAATGGGTCGCTGACGACTACTACGACGCGCCGCCTCAGAACGGCGCGTCGCCGCACACTGCCGTACGCTCCATGCGGCGGCGCTCGGGGTAATAATCGTTGGCGGCGTAATGTTGTGTCGACTGGTTATCCCAGAAGACGATAGCGCCGGGCGACCAGTGAAACCGAAACTGATATTCGGGCACGTGCACCTGGGCGAAGAGCACGTCGAGGACCGCCTTGCTCTCGTCCTCGTTCAGCTCATCGATGTGCAGCGTGAATTGCGGGTTCACATAGATGCTTTTGCGCCCGGTTACGGGGTGCGTGCGCACCACCGGATGCAGCGGGTTTGGGTAGAGCTCCTCCATGCGCTGCAGCTTCTTCTGGTCGGCCTCCGACCGCGTGAAGAGGGCGCGAAAATTCTTGAAGTCGTGCCGCGCCTGCAGGGCGTCGATCATCGTGCGAAACTTTTCGCTGAGGCCGTTGTAGGCCGCCTCCATGTCACACCACAATGTATCACCGCCCAGCGGCGGCATGATCTGGCCACGCAGGATCGTGTACTTCGTCGGCTTGACGCGAAACGTTGTATCGGAGTGCCAGACGTCGGTCGACAACACAGGATTATCCTTGTGGTTGTCGAGCACCATGATTTCAGGAAATTCGCCCTCGGGACGGAAGGGGTGCACTTCCAGTTCGCCGAACCAGCGGCTGATCTCGACATGCTGCGCCGTCGTCAGATTCTGGTCGCGCAGGAAGATGACCTTGTGCTCGATAAGTGCGGCTTCCAGCGCGCGGAAGGTCTTCTCGTCAAGGCCCTTCTTCAGATCGAGACCGGTAATCTGCGCGCCCATGTAACGCCCGATGCGCTTGACCTCGAAGGGCGCATCGGCAAGCGCGGTCTTGGTCCAGTCGGCGGTGGCGACGTTGACGTTCATGGTTTCCTCCCGGCGCAGTCTTCGTATTCGTCAACAAGTATGCTGCACATGACGCCGCTCGCCAAGGGCTGACAAAGTCGTGTTCACGCCCAGATGGCGAAACCCATGCCGCAGCCCGTGCCAGCGGCGGAGCGATAGCAGGGCACGTAGTCCTGCCATTTCGTGTCCAGATGTTCGCAGGCGCCAGCAACAGTGATCCAGTTGCGGACCTCTGACGTGCCCGAATTCAGCCGCTGCGGCGAAAGCGAGCGCAGGGCTTCAGCGTCTTTTTTGCGAAACGCGTCGAGCAGATAGCGGTCCAGCTCCTCGTCTACGGTGAAATGGCTCAAGCCGCCGGAGCCCAGGATTCCGACACGGCCAGCGCCGTCATACGCGCGCACCACGTTGCCGATTGCGCGACCCAGATCGTAGCAACGCCGGGGGCGCGGCTGGTTGGGTGCGAAATAGGTGTTGAGAGCGATGGGCACGATTGGAACAATGGTTTCATCACGCATGAGTCGCTGGTGAACGAAGCCGAACGCGTGTCCTTCGCCATGGGCCTTCGACAGTTTTTTCGAATAGCTGATGTCGAAGTCGTTCTCCACCAAGCCTTCGACGATGCGGCGTGCGAGATCCGCCGCGACCGGATATTCGCGCGGCGCATCGCTGACGTGATATTGTGAGCGCGCGCGGCGCCACCATTGCGGGGCTTCGTCCGGCATGCTGAGCGGATTGTTGGTGATCGTTTCGCCCGCATAGACCAGTATCGCGGGCATGTTGTCTTCGAAAAACTGCTCGTACTGATCGTCGCCGATGATGATGAGAGCATCGAGCTTCGCAGCTGCGATTTCTGACTCAAGCCGCGCAATGTTGGCTGTGCAGCGCGCCGCGCGCTCTTCCAGAACCTGCAGCCTGATCTGATCCTTGATGGCGGGGTCCGCGAGTTCGAGCAATTCGCCGTAGGTGCGCGCCTTGCCCGTCTTGTCGATAAGCTTGCGGCCGCTGGCGTCTATCTCAGCGTGTCTGGGATAATCCTCAGCCGGGCTGTTGAGCAACGGCGAGTGAGAACTGCCGATGCCGAGTACGAGTTCCGCCATGATGTGCTCCGTTTGCACGCGAACATAACGGGGGAATAAAGGAGCGCAAGCTGCGCCTTGATGAATTGCATCGCTCGTGTTGGGTTCTCACGCTGCGAGAAGTTCGTGGATGTCGCGGACGATCTGTTCCGGCATGTAGGGCTTCGAGATAAAATGGCCATTGTCCGGCATTTGCGGGGTTCGCGGTTCTCTGCGACCGGACGCGACGATGATGTGGATGAAAGGCCACCGGTGGGCCGCGATGCGCGCCAGATCCAGGCCATCCAGCTGGCCAGGCATGTCGATGTCAGTGAACAGCACAGCCACCGAAGCGTGCGTTTCAAGAAGGGTGAGGGCGTCGTCGGCGTTTGCCGCTTCAAGAACTTCGAAGCCGGCATCCTCAAGCGTCTCCGCTCCCGACCAGCGGATGAGGGGGTCGTCTTCGACAATCAGGATCAAGGGGCGTGGGGTGCGAGCGATTTGCATGAATATCAACTCTTTCGTCGCCGGGGTGTTTCTGCGTTGCTGAAATTAAGCCTTGGTATGAATAAAAAACTGTAAAACTTTGGCGTTTTCGGCTTGTGCCTCCTCAAGCGCGAGCATGGCGCATGGACGATTTGAAGTCGCAACCGCAGGGGTTACGCGCCCATCTGGGCCTCATGATCGGCTTGGCCATTCTTGTCGTTACGCTCGCGCTGCCGCCGCCTTCCGGGATCTCGGTGGACGATTCGGCGATCGCAATGATAGCGGCTCTTGCATTGTTCCTCACGCCCTCGGGCATGGAGCGATAGACGCGATTGCTGACGCGCAGATGGTGCGTGCAGGGTTGTGGCTGAACATCATCGGCGCCGTGGTGATTGTGGCGTTCAGCTATCTGCTGGCTGGCCGCCTGTTCGCACATTAGCGAGCGACTCGCGCCCTTCGGTCTCTATTTTGCCGCGCCGCTGCAGCCAGTACATCGCTAACCAGCAGAGGATCGCCCACGCGACGCCACCCGCCCATCCGGCGATAACATCAGTCGGCCAGTGAACGCCGAGGTAGACGCGACTTGCGCCCACAAGAATCGTCAGGAGCGCCGCGATGAAGATGATGAAGATGCGCACGCGCGTGCGCTCCTGCGTGCGCGCAAGCAGAGCTGCAAGAGTGAGGTAAACCGCCGCTGACATCATCGCGTGGCCCGATGGAAAACTCATCGTGTACACACGGGCGCCATGAGGCGCCAGATCAGGGCGCGGCCTGCTGAAGCCGAGCTTCATGGTCTGGCTCAGGATGACGGCGCCAATTACCGAAGCGGCCAACATGTAGGCGGAGTGGCTTTTGCCTGTCATCAACAGGTAGCCGAACGCCGCCAGCGAAACCATGACAAGCACGACCGTGCCGCCCAGCGCCGTCAGATCGCGCATGGCTTCTTCAAGCCAACCGGGGCCGATGGGGTCAGAAAGATCGTTCGGGTTGCGCAATGCGGTGATGATGTGGACATCAAACTCACCGGGCGCTTCGCCAGCGACGAAGGCCGCCACGCGGATGAAAGCCAGCGCACAGAGCGCAGCAAGCGCCAGTGCGAAAACAGCTCGCCGCTCTGCTTGGGCGATAACGGGTAAAAATCGGCGCATGGGGATGCTGTCCGCTTGGCGTGAATCGTCAGGCAGCAAATAGCAGACCTGGCTGAACCTTCATCCCCCGTCGCTCGCCTTGCCTCATCAAAAATGCTGCGCGAGCCAGCAAGGTCACGTTCAGGGATTGCGCGATCAGTCGTCACCCCGGGTCTTGCGACACGCGCACGCCCGTTGGCCAATGGGAAAGCGCGGCAAACAGAACAAGCGTAAGCCGGAGCACAGCTGCAATTGTACCCGCGGCAGCAATCAACCACAGCGCAGGAAATGGGCGCCTCGCGGCCGCATCAACCATCGGTAATTGGGCATCCTTGCCGTCGATGTCTGCCAAAAATGCGTCGTCTCGCCTTGCTCCGCATCCTTTAAACCACGCGCTCAGATGCGCTCCCCAACGGCCTCGTGGAGAACCTCGATGAACGAAGCTAAAGGGAGCCCGAGTTTACTCTTCGTTAACCATGCGGGGCTCACATGTTTCTTAACGAAACATCGAGTTTCAACCATGTCTGTCCGCACCACCCAAGCCATTCGTTTTAAAGGGCGATCCTATTTTTCGCTGACGCTTGCGCCAGAGCTTCCGCTGGCCGAGTGGCAGCACAGACTGGACGCCTGGCTAGAGCGGTCGCCCGGGTTTTTCAGCCGCAATTCCGTGATCCTCGACGTGCGCGATCTGGCGCTCGACAAGGATGGATTTCTGGTGCTGCTGGCGGGGCTTGCCGAGCGCGCCGTGCGGGTGCTTGGCGTCGAGGGCGGCAATCCTGATTGGGCGGGCGCCGACCTTCCCCCTTTCATGCCATCGGGCAAGGATGTGCGCACGCCCGATAGTGAAGCAGAAACACCCATCGAATCCTGCGCGGGCGCAAATCGTGGTGAGGCGCAGGCGCCGCCGCCCGCAACAGCTGGCCACGCGACTCCTCATGCGTCCCCGATGTTCATCGATTCGCCGGTTTGCTCGGGGCAGTGTGTATTGAATCCGGATGGCGACGTCATCATCACGGGCGCGGTGGCGTCGGGCGCTGAAATTGTCGCAGCCGGATCAATCCATGTTTATGGCGCGCTGCGCGGCCGCGCGATGGCGGGCGCATACGGCGATGAAACCGCACGCATCTTTTGTCGCAGCCTGGAAGCCGAACTGATCGCCGTGAACGGCCTTTATCAAACCTCTGACGAGATAGACCCTGCGCTGCGCAAGAAGCCTGCGCAGGCACGACTGAAGCACGGAATGATTCTGGTTACGAAATTCGATTAGGAGAGCGGGAAGCCAATGGCCAAAGTACTCGTGGTCACGTCCGGAAAGGGCGGGGTCGGAAAGACAACATCAACTGCGGCTATCGGCGCCGCGCTTGCGCAAAGCGGTCAGAAGGTTGCGGTGGTCGACTTCGATGTCGGCTTGCGCAATCTCGATCTCATCATGGGCGCCGAGCGGCGCGTGGTGTTTGACTTTATCAATGTCGCGCAGGGTGAAGCGAATCTCAGCCAGGCGTTGATCCGCGACAAGCGCGTCGACACGCTGTATCTGCTCGCCGCCTCGCAGACGCGCGACAAGGACGCGCTGACCGAAGAAGGCGTCAAGCGCGTCATCGACGAGCTGCGCGACAGGTTCGACTGGGTGATTTGCGACAGCCCGGCGGGCATCGAGCGCGGCGCGACACTCGCAATGCGCTACGCCGACAGCGCGATTGTCATCGCAAACCCGGAAGTGTCTTCGGTGCGCGATTCAGATCGCATCATCGGACTGCTCGATTCCAAAACGCTGAAGGCCGAGACCGGCGAAGGCATGGAGAAGCATTTGCTTCTCACGCGCTATGATCCTGCACGCGCAGCGCGAGGTGAGATGCTCAGCGTCGAAGACGTTCTTGATATTTTGTCGATCCCGCTTTTGGGCATCATCCCGGAAAGTCAGGATGTGTTGAAGGCCTCCAACGTTGGCGCGCCGGTGTCGATCAATTCGACCACGAGCGCGGCGGCGGCGGCCTACATCGATGCGGCGCGTCGGTTGTGCGGTGTGCCCGTACCCATGACCCGCCCCACCGAAAAGGTCAGCATGTTCGGGAGGTTCTTTGGCCGGAGGGCGGCATGAGCATATTCAATCTTTTTCGCCGCGCCAATTCGGGAAATGTTGCACGCGAGCGGCTGCAAATCCTGCTGACGCACGAGCGGCGCTCGGGTGGTTCGCAAGAACTTGTGGCCCTCATCCACCGTGAAGTCATTGCTGCGATTGCAAAGCACGTCAATATCGATCCAGACAAGGTCGAGGTTGAGATCCAGTATCGCGACAAAGTGTCGTTCCTCGAAATAAACCTCGAGATCCCGGCAGACGAGCGCGCACGCGCAGCTTGATGTTCATGAAAACACCTGCGCCGCAGCGTCATTTGCTGCGGCGTCTCGCATGCCATCTGAAGCGCCTGACGGGCCGTATACGTCGCTTGTCCTAGCGGTCACGGCGACGCTGCCTGATTGTCGCCGCCTTCCACGGGCTATTGCGCGCCGCAGCAGCTGTTCCATCGAGCAGCCATGGCGAAGACGCGACAGAATTGGAGCCAATATTGCACGCAGCACTCGCGATCGTCGGCAGGACCGTCCTGTTTTGCTCAGTCCTCATCGGCAGCGCTGTCATAACGCTTCCAGGTTCGAAGATCTCTCTCGCTTCTGTGCCGTCATCAACGGTCTCGCTCAAGGTGGAGCGTCCCCAGGTCAGCCAGCCGTATCTGGTAGGGTTGCGTCAGTTCACCCACGGCTCGATGCCTGCGTCAAAAGTCGATACGCCACGCACTTATTTCGGATTTTTGAATTCTCATTCGTTTGCGAACGAGCTGCATTCCGGAACGCTGACGTATGGTTCTGAATCCATCACGCTGCCGTTCGACGAGACGACCGGCTCTTATGCGTTCGGTCCGATGCGCCTCAAGCACCCGCTGGTGAAGACCATCGTTGATGCGGCTTATTTTGCAGGCGTCGACCCTCGATTGCTGATGGCGATCGCAGACAAGGAGTCGAGCTTTATTGTGAGTGCGCGCGCGCCGACGTCGTCGGCGACCGGACTATTCCAATTTATCGAATCAACCTGGTTGCGCGCAATACGCGATTTTGGGCCACGCTTCGGTCTCGGGCGTGAGGCTGCTCTCTTGCAAGGGCTGGAGAGTTCAGCGTCCAATGTGGACGCGGAGGATCGCGCGGGCAATTCTGGAATTGCGCAACAATCCATTTTTATCGACGCTCATGGCCGCAGCAATGTTGCGAGCGGAGCAGGAGAAACTCGCAGGACGCCTGGGGCGCCCGATCTCCAGCGCGGAAGTTTATCTCGTGCATTTCCTCGGCCCCGCTGGCGCGGGAAGGTTTTTGACTGTTCTGGCTGACAAGCCGAAGTCGTCCGCCGCGACTCTGCTGCCGATGGCGGCGAAGGCGAACCGACCGATTTTCTTCGCAACGCGCAAGCGCAAGCCTCAGTCGCTTTCTGTGGCGCAGGTTCACGAGAAGATTGAGTCGTCACTTGAGCGCCGCCTCTCGCGTTATCGCCAACTCGACTTTGGGGGGGCACGGCTTACGCGCCACAGCAGGCAAGTCCGGAGTTGCCGGGCGCGCCGTTCGCGCGCTGGCGTCTCTAACGTCGTCGCCATACCGTATAGTTACGGGTAATCTTTGGGTGTATTTTCCCGGGCGGTGGCGCGAAAACAATATTTTTCCGACGGTATTTTCGCTGAGACTATTTGCGCAAGCCTGCGTCAGTGCTATTTGGCTTCGCCAGTCCGGGCCCCTCTGGCGACCTTACGAGGTCGCGATGTCGGACTGGGGCGGTAGGTGTGGATCCTTTTCCTCTCTGGCAGCCCAACTCAAGTTGTTCAGCGCGAACGTTCTGATCGGGACGGCGCGCGGTTCAGCCAGCGGTCACGTGCGCACTGCGTGCGCAGATACGGGGAAAGTTTTTGGATGTTTGATTTTTTGACACCTGAGGCGCTAACCGCTTTGGCGCAGGTCATCATGATTGACCTTGTGTTGGCGGGCGACAACGCGATTGTTATCGGCCTCGCCGCTGCGGGCTTGCCGAAAGACCAGCGCAACAAGGCGATCCTTATCGGGATCATTGCCGCCACTGTGCTTCGCATCATCTTCGCGGGCATTACGACGCAATTGCTGGCGATTGTCGGTCTGTTGCTGGCTGGCGGCATCCTGCTGCTGTGGGTCTGCTGGAAGATGTGGCGAGAGCTGCGCGATAGCGATGGCCACGACGTTGAAGAGATCATAGCCGACCAGGATCTTAACAACGACGGGGAAATCGCAAAGACAGCGCCTCGCAAGACCTTCGCTCAAGCCGCCTGGCAGATCCTCGTCGCTGATATCACCATGTCA
Source organism: Beijerinckiaceae bacterium (assembly GCA_947498445.1). GTDB lineage: Bacteria > Pseudomonadota > Alphaproteobacteria > Rhizobiales > Beijerinckiaceae > Terripilifer. The sequence goes on along the minus strand of CANMLK010000016.1, from coordinate 1,329 downwards.
CTCGACAACGTGCTTGCTGTGGCGGGCGCGGCCCGCGAGCACCCCTGGGTTCTCGTGTTCGGTCTTGCTCTTTCCATCGCCCTGATGGGTCTTGCCGCAACGTTTATTGCGCGGCTGTTGCAAAAGCATCGCTGGATTGCCTACGTCGGTCTTGCAGTCATTCTTTATGTTTCGCTTGAAATGATTTATCGCGGCGGCCTCGAGGTTCTGCCGTTCATCATGAAGGGCTGACAAAGCCGCTTCTCTTAAAGATACGAGCCCGTCGCTTCAGTAGAAGCGGCGGGCTTTTTCGTCATTGGCTGTTGGCATGATTTTGTGCAATGTCGCCATCGCACCTTGTTGGTTTGATCTTTCCATCGTGCGCGGGGAACCTTCCCGCCGAGGCGTCGTTGGCAACGCTCAAGGAGTGCACCGATGGAAAACAATCTCAACGCATCACAACGCGCGCTTTAAATGGTGGCGGGCCTTGGCCTGGCAGCTGCGGGCGTGACGCCCCGGCCCAATCCCCTGCTGAACGTTTTTGCCCTCGAGTCGGGCGCCTATCTGGCCTGGCGTGGTTATGAAGGATCGCGCCCCGTCAAAGCGGCGCTCTTCAAGACCCGGCGGCCTGCGTCTTGGGCCGCCAGAATCAGCCCGGGTTGCGCTACATCGTCGTAGTAATGGATGAGCGAGCGCTCCTTCAGGTAAACTTCGGCCTGCTCGAGCGCCTCATCGGGATCTTCAGCGAGCATGCGCTGATAGAAATTTTGCGATGGCTCCAGTGGCGGCGAGTCACCCAGTATCACATCCAGAAATTGAAACGACTCCACATGTCGACCCAGCACAACAAGGCACAGTGTCAGCGGCATGGCGAGAATCAAACCAACGGGTCCCCAGAGCCAACTCCAGAAGATCGTCGACAAGATCACCGCGAACGGAGAGAGACCTGTACTCTGTCCGTACACAAGCGGCTCGACGATGTAGCCCATTGAGGCCTCACCCACGATGAAGAACGCGGCCGTCAGCAGGAGTGTTGTCCAGCCAGGATCGACAGCGATGGCCAGCGCCATGGGAAAGACGGCTGCAATAATAGATCCGACATACGGCACAAACCGCGTCGCCGCGGCCAGCACACCCCAAAGAATGGGGCTGGGCACTCCTATAATCCACAAGAGGAGCGAAGTGACGATGCCATACACAGTGCTTAGAGCGCGTTGACATTCAAGATTCCCCAGGACTCTCAAATCTGATTCAAGCTCCTTTTCGGATAGGAGCGTTGAATGTCGGCGGTTCGCCTGTCTCTTCGGGACGATCAATGGGAGCGGATGGCTCTGCACTTACCAGGGAAGG
>CANMLK010000015.1 GCA_947498445.1 Beijerinckiaceae bacterium | reverse complement strand
AACGCGATCGCCGTCATTCCGCCCAGAACGACGTCGCCACAGGTTCGCTGCGACTACGCGCTATATTGCGAACGAAATCTCATCGAGCGCTTCTTCCTGAAGCTCAAACACTTCAGGCGCATCGCAACGCGCTACGAACAAACACCGATAGCATTCATGTCCATGCTATCAATCGTCAGCGCGCATATTTGGACACGATGAATGTCAACGCGCTCTAGTTGCCGCTGCGTCTTTCTTTGTTGTAGCGGAAGGGCTCGTTAATAAATCCCGTCTAGTCTCCGCTGATTGAAGAATGTGATTTCCGGCTATGACTTTTTTTTGATCCGCCACTGCACTCTGTCGTGCCACCGGATCTGATCCGCGCTTGGGACAAAGAATGACTGTAGATCGATCCGAGACAGCGTTTACGCGGGACGATTTGGCCCAGGCCCTCCAGCGCAACCAGTTTACCCTTTATTATCAGCCCATCGTATCGGCGACGACTGCGCGCACGGTCACTGTGGAAGCGCTCATGCGCATGCGCTTGCCTTCCGGTCAGTTGGCTTCCCCCCAAGACTTTCTGGAGGTCGCCGAGCAATCTGGCTTCGTGTGCGACCTTGGCGAATGGGCGTTGCAACGCGCATGTTCGGAAGGCCTGAACTGGCCGGGCGTATGCGTGGCCGTCAACATTTCGCCAAAGCAGCTGCAATTCGGCTTTCTCAACACCGTTCGCCGTATTTTAAATGAAACAGGCTTTCCGCCTGACCGGCTTGAACTGGAGTTGACGGAACATTTCCCTGTCGAAGACATGCCCCGCGCCTACGCGAAACTCGCGGCATTGCGCAAACTCGGGATAAGGGTTGCGCTTGATGACTTTGGAGCCGGATATTCCGGCCTGATTTATTTACGCAAGCTGCCGCTCGACAAGATCAAGATTGACCGCGCCTTCGTCGAATCCATGGACCCGGAATCGGATATTCTTGTGCGCTCCATCGTCCAGCTCGGCCGGAACCTTGGCCTCACCGTCACGGCTGAGGGTGTGGAAACGTCAGAGCAACAGCGGGCGCTCATCGAGGCCGGTTGCCACGAGCTTCAGGGCTACCTGTTTTCGCGGCCCTTGCCGTGCGCAGACATCAATACCCTGTTCGGCTGCGGCTCGGCTTCGGCAAGGCTGCGCATCGCAGGCGCATCGTAAGCGAGGCGTCACGCGTCGCGCGCGGTCAATGCGTCCGGCGTGTCGACATCAAATGCGACGGCTTCGTCGTCCATCGCCACGTCAATAACGTCGCTGCGGCCTCGCAATAACGCGCGCGCTCCGACGTCGCCCTCAAGCCGCGCAACGTCATCGAAAAGCGCGCGGCGGATAAAAACCGGATTGCCGCGCTGCCCATTCAGATTTGGCGCAAGCGCAGAGGCGTGCGGATTATCGTGGAACACCGCCGCAAGAGTGTGCAGCAAATCGCCGCTCACCCTGGGCATGTCAGCCAGCAAGATCGCGGCGCCCGCCACGTCATCAGGCAAGGAAGCAACGCCGGTCTTCAGCGACGACGACAAACCGCTCGCAAAGGACAGATTGTGGACAAAGCTGACCGCCAGCCCCTCAAGTGCGGCTACGCTCGCCTCCCGCGCAAAGCCGGTGACCACGACGACCGGATCAAGGTCAGCGGCGAACGCCGCTTCCACAACGTGTCGCACAAGGGGCTTACCTGCGAGCGTCGCAACAACTTTCGAGACGGCGGAGGGATCGGCCGCCCGATAGCGGCTCGACTGTCCAGCGGCCAAAATGACAGCCGCAATGCGCGGGCGCTCAGTCATCGTCGCCAGAACCGCCGGTTTCGCCCTGCTGACCTTCACGCGGCTGACCGCGTGTGACGATTTCCATCAGCAAGCCGCCAACGCCCATGCGCCTGACGTCGGACGCCGTAACCTCAAGGTCGGCAAAGAGTCGCTGCAGCACCCAGTCAAAGCCGTTTTCCTTTGGCGAGCGCGCGCAACCCGGCGCTCCCAGCAGCGGCTTGCCTGCGATGCGCCCCAACAGCAGCAGATTGCCCGGATCAACCGGCATGCCCAGATGCACAATCTCGCCGCCCGCATGGACGAGCGCAGAGGGGATCACGTCCCGCCGGTCGGTGATCGCGGAGGCGCCGAAGACCACCACAATGTCAGCGAGCGGCGCGACCTCGCGAATCGCTGCGGAGAGCGCCCCGGACTCATGGGGCGTGCGCAAATCGCATACAATTTCGCCGCCCATTGGCGCAAGGCGTTCGCTCATCACGCGCAACGTCTTGGTCACCGTCGCCGACTTCAGGCCCGGCAGCAATGTCGAGATGACGCCGACCTTCTTGCCGCTGAATGCGGCAACCTTGATGAAGTCCTTGCGTGACAGAGCCAACGCGGCGTCGAGCCCACGTCTTGGCGCAGCGTAGGGAATGATCTTCACCGTGCCGATCATCTCGCCTGCGACCACAGCCTTCCATGGCGCCAGCGTTGCGACGGTCAACGTTTCGTCAACATCGTTGACGCCATTGACGCCCGCCTCGTCGATGACCAGCACGCCCGCGCGTTCGGCAAACAGATTGCTACGCCCGGTGAATGGCTTTTCAATACGAACATGGGCGCCGGCCAACGCGCGGGCCAGCGCGCCAGCTGCGTCATTCTCGCCAACATCATCACCTTCAAGCTGCGCGACGACAATTTCCAGAATGCCCGCGCCGCGCAGGCTCTCCACATGCGCGCGCGTGACGGTCTCCCCCTTCTTGAGGACGAAACTGTCATACCGAATGCTGTGTGCAGCGATGGCGCCAACGCTGTCGGCCACCGCTACAGGTCCAAACTTCACGCCGCTGCTCCAGCGCGTTGCGGCGCGTCCGCGCGCAAAGGCTTCTTGCGCAGCGAAAGCACGATTTCCGCAAGCACGGACACGGCGATTTCCGCCGGGCTCACCGCGCCGATATCAACGCCGATGGGCGCCTTGATGCGCGCAATCTGCTCATCGGAGAAACCCTTCTCCTTCAGGCGTTGCACGCGGTTGCCGTGGGTCTTTCGCGAGCCGAGCGCGCCGACATAAAAACACTCCGCAGACAACGCCGCTTCGATCCCCGGATCGTCAATCTTGGGATCGTGCGTGAAACACGCAACCGCCGTATAGCGATCAAGCCCAAGCGTCGGGATGATCTCCTGCGGCCAGTCGGCAATCAGCGTCACGTCCGGAAAACGCTCCAGCGTGGCGAACGCGGTGCGCGGATCGATGATCGTCAGATCGAACCCCGCGACGCGCGCCATGGGCGCCAGCGCTTGCGTAATATGCACGGCGCCAATCACGATCAGCCGCGCGGGCGGCGCCTGCACGGTAAGGAAATACGAGCGGCCCTCGTGCTCCACCATGCCGCTCTTGCCAGTGCGCAGGCTCGCCTCAAGAATCTCGGCGAGCGGATCGGACGCCAGATCAGCGGCTTTCACAAACCGCTGATCACCGCCGGGCATTTCGGTGACGAGCACACAGGCGCGCCGCGCCGCGCGTTCGCCATTCATTGCGGCCAGAACATCGAAACGCATCAGACCACCTTCTCGACATAGACGCGAATACGCCCGCCGCACGAGAGGCCAACGCGCCACGCAGCTTCATCGGCCACGCCAAACTCCAGAATGCGCGGCTTGCCATCGGCGATCGTGTCCATCGCCTCGCTGACAACCTCGCCCTCGACGCACCCGCCCGAAACGGAGCCCAGGAAATGACCATCTTCATCGATGACGAGATGCGAGCCGACCGGCCGCGGCGCCGAGCCCCAGGTTTCCGTAACGGTCGCAATGGCGACGCCCTTGCCTGCTTTTCGCCAGTCCTCGGCGCGGGCCAGAATGTTTTCGTCGGTGGCGAGCATGAGAGCCTCCCGGAGCTAAAGTCGGAATGTACGAATGAATATAGCGCTCCCGCGCGCCATGACCAAGCGCTTCATGACCAAGCGTTTCATGACCAAGCGGCGCATGAGGTGGAGCTTCAGCCCACGCGCTTCAACCACATCCGCGGATCGACGGCGCCGCCTGTTCGGGGCGCCGAAAGCGCCGCCGCCAGCGCGGCTACGCTCGCCAGATTGTGGACCGCCCGGAACTCGTCCACATGCGGCAGCATGGCCCACACGCCCTGCGCGCGCGGCTCAAACCGCTCAAACCGCAGCAGCGGATTGAGCCAGACAAGGCGGCGGGCGGATTTGTGCAAACGCTCCATCTCGCGGGCAAGCTCGCTCACGCCCTCCCGCTCAAGTCCGTCGGTGAAGATTAATACCGTGGCGCCCTGCCCCAGCACGCGCCGCGACCAATCACGATTGAACTGGCGCAGGCACTGTCCGATGCGCGTGCCGCCCGACCAGTCGAGAACATCGCCGGAGCATTGCGCGAGCGCCTCGTCGGGGTCCTTGTGGCGCAGCGCGCGCGTGACATTGGTGAGCCGCGTGCCGAACAGAAACGTGTGCACGCGCCCGCGTTTCTCTGTCAGCGCGTGGAAGAAATGCAAAAACACGCGCGTGTATTCAGCCATCGAACCCGAGATGTCGCACAAGATCACGATGGGCGGCTTGCGCACCTGCGGCGCGGTGCGCGCAAGATCAATGAAACTGCCGCCACCGCGCATGGAGCGGCGCAGCGTGCGGCGCAAATCGATGCGCGCGCCAGAGCGAGCAGGCGCAAAACGCCTCGTACGCCGCTCATCGCCAGACAGATCCAGCGCCGCGATGGCGCGCAAGGCGTCCGCGATCTCAGCGGCGCTCATTTGCGCAAAGTCCTTGCGCTGCAGGAGTTTTTCTTGCGAGACCGTGAACGATTGATCGTAAGTGACGGCGCTTTCCTCGCGCTCAGGTTCGCGCTTGCCCATCAGCGCCTGCGCTACCCGTGCAGCCGCAGCAGCGGGCTTTTCAACTGGCGCGCCTGGCCCGTTTGCGGGCTGATCAACCGGCGACATCAGCGTCATCAATTGTTCAAGGAAGCCGCGACGGCGCCAGAAAATGCGGAACGCTTCGTCAAACACCGCAGCGTGTTCACGCTTTTTGACGAACACCGCTTCCAGCGTCACGCGAAAATCATCGCGGTTGCGCACGCCCGCAACCTCGATCGCGCTGATGGCGTCGAGCGCCGCGCCCGTGCCAATCGGCAGGCCCGCTGCGCGCAACGCCCGCGCAAAGTGCAAAATATTTTCGGCAAGCGCTCCGCCAGATTTGTCCTGTCCGGGCGCCCGCGCTTGGCTCACGCGCTCGTCTTCCCTGCGCTTGTCTGCGCCAGACTCGCCTTGCGCACGCTTGCATGAAAGCGCGTGCCGTCGTGGGTCAGCTCAACGCCGTCGCCCGGATTGAGCTGGCCAATCGGCAATTCGGTGTTGGGCAGGATCACGCTGGCCTTGTCGCCGATCATCAGCAGCACCGGCTTTTTTATAGTCACGCCATGCTCCGCCCAGCGGCGAATTTGCGATTCATAAGGCTCGCGCCGCCACGCGGTCGGTTGCGCTGCATCGCACATGATCTGCAGCGCGCCATTGGTCTCAACTGCGACGACAAATTTCGCGCGGTCCGGTTTCCATTCGTCGCTCAGCGTTGACGAGCTGAGCCAAAAGCACTGGAACATGCGGCATGACATGGGGCGAGCGTCATGTATGACGCAGCCCACCCCAGCGCGCGCATTCACGCACCAGCGGCCAGCGGGCTTGGCGAGTTCGGGCACATTAAAGACCTTGCAGCACATCATGCATGAGCCGCAGGCTCGCCCCGGCGCTGGTGTGATTTCTTGCATGCTCATGTTCTGCTTCGCCCCCGTCGTGCGCGTGTCAGACTTTTGCCTGCGCGCGCATGTCCGACAACATCTGCGCGACCTTGGCGCCCGCCACGCTCTCGATGTCATCCTGATATTTGAGTAATACGCCCAGCGTGTCGTTCACGAGCGCGGCGTCCAGCGCCACCGCGTTGAGCTCATGCAGCGCGCTCGCCCAGTCCAGCGTTTCGGCGACGCCCGGCTTTTTGAACAAATCCTGCCCGCGCAAATTCTGCACGAACGCGACGATCTCCGTGGTCAATCGCTCGGGCGCATCGGGCGCCTTGGCGCGCACAATCTGCGTTTCGCGCTCTGAATTGGGATAGCCGACCCAATGATAGAGGCAGCGCCGCTTCAAGGCGTCGTGAATTTCGCGCGTGCGGTTTGATGTGATGATGACGATGGGCGGTTGCGCGGCCTTGATGGCGCCCAGCTCCGGCACCGTGATCTGAAAATCCGACAACGCCTCCAGCAAAAACGCCTCAAAAGCTTCGTCCGTGCGGTCGAGTTCGTCGATCAGCAGCACCGGCGGGCCGCCCGGCTGCGGCTCCATCGCCTGCAACAAGGGACGGCGCACAAGGTAGCGTTCGGAGAAAATGTCCTGTTCGAGGCGGGCGCGATCAGTCTCCCCAGCAGCCTCCGCCAGCCGGATCGCCATCATTTGCGCAGCGTAATTCCATTCGTAGACCGCCGAGGAAACGTCGAGCCCCTCGTAGCATTGCAGGCGAATGAGCCTGCGCCCCAGCGCGGCGGCCAGCACCTTGGCGATCTCGGTCTTGCCGACGCCCGCCTCGCCTTCCAGAAACAGTGGCCGCCCCATGCGCAGCGCAAGAAACAGCACCGTCGCCAGCGAGCGGTCCGCGACATAGGACGCGCCGGACAGCAGCGTCACCGTCTCGTCGATAGAGCCCGGAAGGGGGTGCTGCATGGCCTCTTGCGGCTGGTTTCGTGAAGACTTCGGCGGCACGCTAAACTTCCCCGTCAAGGCGGCTGCTTATAGCGCAGGCGCCCGCCAAAAACAAAAATCCCTCCCCGATGGGGAGGGATTGTAGTCTCGTCCGCGCGTAAAACGCTTACTTGGCCAGCGCCTTTTGCACGGCTCGGCGCGTCATCACCATGATCAGATGCGCGCGATATTCGGCGTCGGCGTGGATGTCCGTGTTCAGGCCTTCGGCCGGGAACGTCAGGCCGTCGAGCCCCTTGGGATGGAACTTCGCAGTCAGCGCCGCCTCGAGCTTGCCCGCGCGGAACACACCGCCCGAACCCGCGCCCGTGACAGTGACGCGCACGTCCCTGCCCTTCTTGGCGACGAACACGCCAACGATGGCGTAGCGCGAAGCGGGATTGCGAAACTTCTCGTAAGCCGCCTTGTTGGGGATCGGGAACGAAATCTTCGTGATCAGTTCGCCCTCTTCAAGAGCCGTTTCGAACAGGCCGTTGAAGAACTCATCCGCCGGAATCTTGCGCTTGTTGGTGATCACCGTCGCGCCCAGCGCGAGCACGGCGGACGGATAGTCGGCCGCCGGATCATTGTTGGCGACGGAGCCGCCAATCGTGCCGCGATGGCGCACGGCGGGATCGCCGATCATGCCTGCAAGGTCGGCAAGCGCGGGGATCTTCTCCTTCACGATGTCGGAATTGGCGACGTCGAAATGGCGCATCATGGCGCCAATGACGACGTTACGACCCTTCACCTCGATGCCGCGCATGTCGTCGCAGCGGGAAAGATCGATCAGCCCTGTGGGCGCCGCAAGGCGCTGTTTCATGGTTGGCAGCAGCGTCATGCCGCCGGCGAGGAATTTGGAATCCTCGGATTTGGCGGCCGTATTGACGGCTTTGCGCGCTGTGTCCGGCCGGTGATAGGCGAACTGGTACATCGTTGAAGCTCCCCGTATTTGTGTCGCGCGCGGCTACGTTATTCGGCTGCCGGCGCCATGGCGGCGGCGCCAGCGGCGATCGCCTTGACGATATTGTGGTAGCCCGTGCAGCGGCAGATGTTGCCTTCCAGCTCGTGGCGGATGGTCTTTTCATCCAGCTCGCTGCCCTTGCGGCGCACGATGTCGACTGCGGACATGATCATGCCCGGCGTGCAGAAACCGCATTGCAGGCCGTGATTCTCACGGAAGGCTTCCTGCATCGGATGCAGCTTGCCATCCGTGGCGAGGCCCTCGATTGTCAAAACGTTCGCGCCATCGGCGGTAAGCGCCAGCAGCGTGCAGGACTTCATGGCGACGCCGTCGACGTGAACCACGCAGCAGCCGCACTGGCTCGTGTCGCAACCAACGTGCGTGCCGGTCAGACGCAGGGTCTCACGCAAAAACTGTACAAGCAGCGTGCGCGGATCAACGTCGGCGGACACCGGCTTGCCGTTCACGGTCATCGAAACCTTGGGCATACAATTTTCTCCTGAATGCCGATCTCCACCCTGTGAGGTGGATGCGCCGCGCGCGGATCGCGCAAGCGCCATGGAATTTGCGGGGATCGGGCGCAACTGGCGCCCGCGTGACCTACAATTTGCGAGCCCGCCGCCGCGCGGTCAAGCCTATACGGCCATTACGCCTTGCTGACGACCTCGACGAACTTCGAGAAGAAGGCGTCCGCGTTTTTCTTGGCGACCCCGTCAATGAGACGGCCGCCGAGCTGGGCGATCTTGCCGCCGACGTTGGCTTCCACATTGTAGCTGAGGATGGTGCCGCCCTGCGGCGCGTCCGACAGGCCCACGACCGCGCCACCCTTGGCGAAGCCCGCGATGCCACCCTCGCCTTGCCCCGAAATCTTGTAGCCATTCGGCGGGTCGAGGTCGGTGAGTTCGACGTTGCCCTTGAAGGTTGCGCTGACGGGCCCGACTTTGATTTTGGCGATCGCCTTGAAGGACGTGTCCGAGGTCTTTTCAAGCTCCTGGCAGCCGGGGATGCACTGCTTGAGCACTTCCGGGTCATTGAGCATGTCCCAAACCTTCTGCCGCTCGGCCGGGAGGTGAACCTCCCCCTTCATCGTCATCGCCATATATGGTTCCCTCGCGTTGGCTGGGACGACTTATGTCTTGGACCGTGCGCCCCGTAAAGGGCGATGTCGCCGCGCGCACTTTCAAACGCGACAGGCTGCTGCAAAACGTGCAGTCCTGTTGCGCTCGCCTGTTGCGCTCGCCTGTTGCGCTCGCCTGTTGCGCTTGGAGCGCGTGAACGCTAGCAGAGGCGAACTGAAAATTTTCGCCAGATATGCTGGCGTCTGGCTCGGGGGGCTGCAATGGCGGAAATCAAGCTCGGCGACGTTTCCTTCAACGTCTCGGTTGAGGGCGACGACAGAGCGCCCGCGCTCCTCATCGCGCACTCACTGGGCTCGGATCTCAGCCAGTGGGAGCCGCAAATGCCCTCCCTGACGCGGCGCTTCCGGGTCATCCGCTACGATTCGCGCGGCCATGGCCTGAGTGAACCAACGCCGGGGCCCTATTCCGTCGAGCAACTGGGACGCGACGCGCTGGCCATCCTCGACGCGCTCAAGGTCAAGAAAGCCCATTTCATGGGCCTGTCGCTGGGCGGAGCGGTGGGCATGTGGCTGATGATCAACGCGCCAGAGCGCATTGATCGTGCGATTCTCTCCAACACAAACGCCTGCTTTGGCCACCCCGACGTGTGGAACGCCCGCATCAAACAGGCGCTGGCGGAGGGGCTGGACGCCATGGCGCCGGGCACGATGGACCGCTGGTTCACCCGCGATTTTCAGGAGCGCGCGCCTGCGGAGGTGGACGCCATGGCGGCGCGTTTCCGCTCCACATCGGCGGAGGCCTACGCCGCCACCGCCGCCGCGCTGCGCGACGCGGACCAGCGTGAGGCGATCCGCGGCGTTAAAAACCGCGTGCTGGTGATTGTCGGCACCCAGGACGCAGCGACGCCGCCCACCGCTGGCGGGCTGATCGCAGACCACATCCCCGGCGCCCGGCTGGTGGCGCTGGAAGCCGCGCATCTGTCCAACATCGAAGCAGCCAACGAATTTACGCGCACGATTGTCTCCTTCCTGACGGCTCCCGCCGCCACACAGCCAGCCAAGGCGGCAATGGTAGAGAAGCCAGCCAAGACGCCCCCCGAAAAGGCGACCAGGAAAGCTGCGAAGAAAGCGACCAAGAAAGCGAGCAAAGCCCCCGCTGCAAAAGCGGCGACCAAGGGAGCCAAAAAAGCTGCGAAGAAGAGCGTAAAGGCCGCTACCAAGAAGGCCTCTAAGAAAGCTGCTCCCAAGGCTTTAAAACAAGTGGCGAAGAAAGCAGCCAAGAAGACTGCCAAGCAGGCTTCAAAGAAGGTCGCCAAGAAGGTCGCCAAAAAGGCCACAAAGAAAGCAGCCAAAAAATCCACGAAGGCCATCGTAAAGAAAACGGCCAGGAAGGTCGCCAAAAAGGCGGTCAAAAAGCCCACAAGAACGGCAGCGAAGAAGCCCGCCAAAAAAGCATCAAAGACGGCGTCAAAGAAGGCCGCGCGCAAAAACGCCAGAGGTCGGCGCTGATGGACGACGAGGCCCGGCGCAAGACGGGCGAAGCGACGCGGCGCGAGGTGCTGGGCGACGAATGGGTTGACCGTTCGCTCGCCAACCGCAGCGCTTTCAACGCCGATTGGGTGGACTACATCACGCGCACCGCGTGGGGCGACGTTTGGCAGCGGCCCGGCCTCGACCGGCGCGCCCGCTCCATTGTCGTGCTGAGTGTATGCGTGGCCAACGCCCAGTGGGACGAATTTCGTCTGCACCTGCGCGGGGCGCTGAACAACGGCCTCACCCGCGACGAAATCAAGGAAATCCTGATCCAGTGTGCGGTCTACGCCAGCGTGCCCGCCGCCAACCACGCTTTCAAGGAAGCCGAAGCGTTCTTCAAGGAAGCGGGCGTCTAGTCTGGACTGCTTCCTGCGGACATCGCGCTTGCAGACATCGTCCGCGATTGCCCCGCTACGTCGGGGTTGCTAGCTTCCACCAACCGGCGAATCTGCCGCCGGACAACAGCTGCGGGGCGCATGGAGAATTTTCTTCAGCAATTGATCAACGGACTCACGCTCGGATCGATCTACGGCCTCATCGCCATCGGCTACACGATGGTGTTCGGCATCATCGGCATGGTGAACTTCGCCCACGGCGACGTCTTCATGGTGTCGACCTTCATTGCGCTGATCATCCTGCTCGCCTTGACCACTCTGTTTGCAATCCCGTCGATTTATCTCGTCCTCTTCCTTGTGATGGTGGCGGCGATGATCCTGACATCGGTGTGGAGTTGGGCCATCGAAAAAATGGCGTACCGGCCATTGCGCGGCTCATTCCGCCTCGCCCCGCTGATCTCCGCCATCGGCATGTCGATCTTCCTGATGAACTTCGTGCAGGTGACCCAGGGGCCGCGCAACAAGCCCATGCCGCCAATTCTGGAGCATGTTTTCTATCTTTACGGACAGCCCGGCGCGGCAAACGCGGTGACCATCTCATCGCGCCAGATCATCATCATGGCCGCCACCGCCATCCTCCTCACCATCTTCTGGTACGTGGTGCAAAAAACCGCGCTCGGCCGCGCCCAGCGCGCCGTCGAGCAGGACCGCAAGATGGCGGCGCTTCTTGGCGTCAACGTCGACAGGACTGTGTCGATTACATTCATCATCGGCGCCATGCTGGCCTCGGTCGCGGGCACGCTTTACCTCCTGCAATATGGCGTCGTGCGCTTTGACGATGGATTCATCCCGGGCGTGAAGGCGTTCACCGCCGCCGTGCTTGGCGGCATCGGCTCGATCCCCGGCGCCGTACTGGGCGGCCTGCTCATTGGACTGATCGAGGTGCTGTGGGCGGCCTATGTGTCCAGCGACTACAAAAACGCCGCCGCGTTCTCGATCCTCATCATTGTTCTGATCTTCATGCCTTCCGGTCTGCTCGGACGCCCGGAAGTCGAGAAGGTCTGAGCCCATGGACGACGCCGCAGCCAAACGACCAACACGCGTGCAGACGGCGCTGCGCGAGGCGTCATTTGCGGGGCTAGTCGCAGCGCTTCTATCATTCCCGATTCTTGCGCTGCGCGTTGAAGCGGACATGAACAACCGCCTCGTTCTCGAAGAACGCTGGCCGTTTGTGGGCGTGGCGATGATCGCGATTTTCGTGGCGCGCTTTCTGTCCTCCATCCTCGACGACTGGCGCGCCCGCGCGCTCGCCATCAGTGGCGCGCTTGCTGATTTGCTTGCCATTGGCCTGATGATTTTTCCCGACCGGCCGCAGATCGGCCTTGCGCTCTGGTTTGCAGCGGGCGGCTCAACGCTGCTGGCTGCGGGACTTTACTTCGAGCGTGAAGGCCGAACCGCGCCTGAGCGTCCCATCGCTGCGCCGCAAGCCTCAAAGGCTTCGCGCACAAATGGCTATATCAATCTGGTCGGCGTCGTGGCGCTTGGCTTTGTCATCGCCTATCCGCTTGTTTTGCTGGCTTGGCTTGGCCCGCAAGGCTCGCTGAAGTGGATCAACAATTACGGCGTCCAGATCCTCATCTATGTAATGCTTGGCTGGGGCCTGAACATCGTTGTGGGTCTCGCAGGCCTGCTCGATCTGGGCTACGTCGCCTTCTATGCCGTGGGCGCCTACGCCTATGCGCTGCTGGCGACGACATTCGGCCTGTCCTTCTGGATATGTCTGCCGCTTGCGGGGATTCTCGCCGCCTTCTGTGGCATATTGCTGGGATTTCCCGTGCTGCGATTACGCGGCGATTATCTAGCGCTGGTCACGCTCGCGTTCGGCGAAATCGTCACCATTGTGCTCACCAATTGGGTGGACCTGACGAATGGCGAGGCGGGAATATCGTCGATTCCCCGCGTCTCGTTTTTCGGTCTTCCGTTCACAACCGCCGAGAATGGATTTGCGGCGACATTCGGCATCGCCTTCTCGCCAATCCACCGCACGATCTTCCTGTTCTATCTCATCCTCGTTTTGGCTCTGATCACCAACATCGTGACAATCCGGTTGCGCCGCTTACCGATTGGCCGCGCGTGGGAGGCGCTACGCGAAGATGAAATCGCCTGTCGCTCGCTGGGTGTGAACACGACCAACACCAAGCTCACCGCCTTTGCCCTTGGCGCGATGTTTGGCGGGCTTGCCGGCGCATTTTTCGCCGTACGTCAAGGCTTCATCAATCCAAACTCTTTCACCTTCATGGAATCAGCGACCATCCTCGCGATTGTCGTGCTCGGCGGCATGGGCTCGCAGATTGGCGTTGCGCTCGCGGCAATCGCCATGGTCGGCGGCACGGAAATTCTGCGCGAACTCGATTTCCTGAAAGTGCTGTTCGGCAACGATTTCGATCCCAACCAATACCGCATGCTCATCTTCGGCCTCGCCATGGTCTTGATGATGATCTGGAAACCGCGCGGACTCATCTCGACTCGCGAACCCTCGATCTTTCTGAAAGAACGCCGCAGCGTATCCGGCTCCCTCGTGAAAGAGGGCCACGGATGAGCCGCTGGAAGACAGACCCGATCCTGCGCGTCGAACATCTCTCGATGCGCTTTGGCGGACTTGTCGCCGTGAACGATGTGTCGTTCAGCGTTGGGCGCGGCGATATCACCGCGCTGATTGGCCCTAACGGCGCGGGCAAGACAACCCTCTTCAACTGCGTCACCGGTTTTTACAAACCAACCCAAGGGCGACTTGCGTTTGCGCGCGAAGGCCGCGCCGATGCGCAGGAAGTGCGCGCGCTTACGAAAACCGGAAAACGCCACGCGCAACTGGCGTCCGGCGATATTTATCTGCTTGAGCGCATGCCGGATTTCGAGATCGCGGCAAAGGCGCGCGTGGCGCGCACGTTTCAGAACATTCGCCTGTTCCCGGGCATGACCACGCTGGAAAATCTCGTTGTCGCGCAGCACAATTCGTTGATGCGCGCCTCTGGCTGGTCGATCCTTGGTCTCCTTTCGGCCCCCTCCTGGCGAAGGGCTGAGGCGGCGGCCATCGAGACGGCCCGCGCCTGGCTTGAGCGCATCGGGCTTGAACACCGCGCCGACGATCCCGCCGGCGCCCTGCCCTACGGCGACCAGCGCAGACTGGAGATCGCGCGCGCCATGTGCACCGGCCCCGCACTCCTGTGCCTTGATGAGCCCGCCGCAGGCCTGAATCCCCGCGAGTCAGGCGAACTCGCCAACCTGCTGCGCCTCATCCGCGACGAACACGACACATCCATTCTCATCATCGAGCACGACATGAGCGTGGTGATGAACATTTCCGACCATGTCGTCGTGCTGGATTACGGCGCGCTGATCTCCGATGGACCGCCCGACTTCGTGCGCAACGACACCAACGTGATCGCCGCCTACCTTGGCGTAGCGGACGCGGCGGAGGCCGAACACGTCGTCGCCGAAATCGCCCGCGAGGCGCACGAATGACTGCGCCCCTGCTCTCCATCACCGGCGTTGAAAGTTATTACGGCTCCATCGCCGCGCTCAAGGGCGTTGACGTTCACGTCAATAACGGCGAGATCGTCGCGCTCATCGGCGCCAACGGCGCAGGAAAATCCACACTGATGATGACGATCTTTGGCGAGCCGCGCGCGCGCCGGGGCCGAATTGTTTTCAACGGCCGCGACATCACGAACTTGCCCTCGCATGAGATCGCGCGGCTTGGCGTCGCGCAATCGCCAGAGGGCCGACGCATTTTCGCGCGCATGAGCGTGTGGGAAAACTTGCAGATGGGCGCCTCGCTTGGCGATCCCGCAAATTTCCGCGCCGATCTCGACCGGATATTCGCGATCTTCCCGCGTCTGAAGGAGCGGATGCACCAGCGCGGCGGCACATTGTCAGGCGGTGAACAGCAGATGCTCGCCATCGCCCGCGCACTCATGACACGCCCCCGGCTTCTGTTGCTCGACGAACCGTCGCTGGGCCTCGCGCCCATCGTCGTGAAACTCATCTTCGACGTGATTCGCGACCTCAATCGCGAACAGGGGCTCACCGTTTTTCTTGTTGAGCAAAACGCCTACCATGCGCTGGAGTTGGCGCACCGCGCCTATGTGATGGTCAATGGTCTCGTGACGTTGGAAGGCGCGGGCCGCGAATTGCTCGCGCGGCCGGAAGTGCGCGCCGCTTATCTCGAAGGGGGGCATTGATGGGCGATCTGCTGTGGGTTCCCTCGCCCTATGCCCCATGGAGTTTTCTCCTTGTGACAGTGAGTCTTGGCGGCGCCGCCGCGTTCTCGGCCGGGCGGGCGTTGGCGCAGACATGGCGGCCGATGTGGCAGGCGTTCGCATATTCAGCGGCGCTCGCTGCGGCGGTGGGGTTTCTCCACTTTGTCCTGTTTGCGGAATCGGTCATCCCCGGCGCGCGAATCGTGGCGCTTCTTGCACGCTTGCCTGCCAATCCAGCCGCCTCGCTCGCCGCCCTGAGCTGGGAAGCCCGCCTCTTTGGCCTGATTTTCGTAACCCTCTGCCTGTTTGCGGCGTTCGGCTATCGCCTGACGAGAGTTCGCGCCATGAAGCGGCAGTACGGATTCGAGATCTAACCGCCGGGCGCTTTTCGCGCACTCGACGTGTTCGAGGCTGAGGTCAGATAATCTCAGACAGCGCTTGACTCGCGGAACACGCGTTAAGATCCTCGGCGTCGCCTGGACGCAAAGATCAAATTCAAGTTCACCAGATTCGCCAAGGGATGGAGTTATGCGACGCATGTCTCGCATTTTCGTGAGCTACGCCGGGATCGTAGCGCTTGCGACCGGACTTATCGGAGCGACCACCAACGCTTTCGCGCAGAAAGAGGTGGAAGACTTTTACCGCGGCCGGTCAATGTCGCTTATCATCGGGTCAGGCGCGGGAGGCGGCTACGATTTTTATGGACGTCTTGTCGCGCGCCATCTCACAAGCCATTTGCCAGGACGCCCGACTATAACGCCCTCCAACATGCCCGGGGCGGGCGGCAATACTGCAGTGGCTCATGTTTCTGCACTCGCCGCCAAAGACGGAACCGTGATTGCTGCATCCTCTTCGGGCTCCCTGCTTGATGCCCTGTTAGGCGACCGCTCTCTTGTTCGGTATCAACCTTTGAAACTCAACTTCATCGGCAGTGCGAACTCCGAAGTCGCTGTTTGCGTCGTACGCCGAGATGCGCCTGTACAAACCTTCGATGAGATATTTACAAAAGAAATCATAATAGGCGCGAGTGGTGGAACAACCCGCGACATGCCTCTGGCCCTCATCAATATCTTGGGCGCGCGCATTAAACTCGTGACTGGCTACGCCGGGTCCCGCGATGTCATGTTAGCGATGGAAAAAGGTGAGGTGCACGGCCTCTGTGGGATCGGCTATCAGGCCACCATCACCCAAAGGCCGCATTGGTTCAAGCCAGACTCTCCCATGCGCGCGTTAGTACAAGAAACACTGCGCGGAGAGCCCGAACTTGACAGGCAAGGCGTTCCCAAAGCTCTCGACTTCGCCAAGACAGCCGATGATCGGCAGCTGCTTGAGGCTATTTATGCGCAACTCTTGTTCACGCGGCCTTTTGTCATGGCCCCGGAAGTTCCCTCACATCGCGTCGAAGCGGTGAAAAAAGCTTTTATGGCGGCGCTGCAAGACCCAGCGCTTCTTGCCGAGGCGCAAAAGCTTAATCTGAGCGTGGATCCCATGTCAGGTGACGAGTTGGAAACGCGCGTGAGGGCGCTTTACAACTTACCTTCGGCTCAAATCGAGCGCGTTCGTAAAACCATCGGGATGCAGTAATTTTAGACTGCACTCGACATATTTTGTCATTTTACCCTGCATTCACGCTGATGACTTGGTCGAGCAATGCGCCGGTCTGAACCCCGCCGATCACCGTCCCATCCTTTGCGGCCACGTTGGGGAGGTAGGCGGCGGAAATTGCCTCTTGCCGGGCTTGGCCAAAAATGCGCGTAGACTCCAGAAATGGAGAGTGGCACAATCCGTGAAAATAGCTTCAAATTTTACCCCATCGGGATAAGCTGCGAGCCTCCGCTCCGGCGAAGAACGCCCGCAGCGACCTCGGAAGGGAGCGTTTTCCATGAAAAAATTCTGGCTTACCGGCATCGCACTTGCGGCTGGCCTTAGCCTCGCGCCGACAGCGCACGCGCAAGTCCGGCTTGGCATTGCAGGTCCGGTCACCGGCGCATCTGCGGCCTTTGGCGCGCAGCTGAAGAACGGCGCCGAGCAGGCGGTCGAGGATTTGAACGCCGCGGGCGGCATCCTGGGACAAAAGATTCAGGTGTTTATCGGCGACGATGCTTCGCGCCCCGAGCAGGGCGTCTCCGTCGCCAACAAATTCGTGGGCGATGGCGTGAAGTTCGTCGTCGGCCACTTCAATTCCGGCGTGTCGATACCGGCCTCCGAAGTCTACAACGAAAACGGCATCCTCCAGATCACGCCGGCCTCGACAAACCCCACCTTTACCGAGCGCAAATTGTGGAATGTGTTCCGCACATGCGGTCGCGACGATCAGCAGGGCGCTGTGCTCGGCAAGTACATTGCTGACAAGATGAAGGGCAAGAAAGTCGCGGTGATCCACGACAAGACGCCCTACGGAAAGGGCCTCGCCGACGAAACCAAGAAGGCGATGAACGGCCTTGGCGTGAAGGAAGCCATCTATGACGGCGTCAACGTCGGCGAGAAGGATTTCTCCGCACTCGTCCAGCGGTTTCGCACACAGGGCGTGGAGGTCATCATGTTCGGCGGCCTGCACACGGAAGCGGGTCTGATCTTGCGACAGATGCGCGGCGCCGGCGTCAAGGCTGTCCTGTTGGGCGGCGACGGCATCGCCTCCGCCGAGTTCGGCGCCATCGCTGGCGACGCCGGTCAGGGCACGCTGATGAGCTATGGTCCCGACCCGACCAAGCGCCCCGGCGTGGCCGAAATCGTGAAGCGTTTCGAGGCCAAGAAAATCAACCCCGAGGCCTATACGCTCTACAGCTACGCATCGGTGCAGGTCCTCAAGCAGGCGGCGGAAGCAGCCAAGAGCCTCGACCCGAAGAAGGTCGCCGAGGTCATCCATTCGGGCCGCACGTTCGATACGGTTCTTGGCCCTCTGTCATTCGATAAGAAGGGCGACCGCACGGACGCCGACTACGTGGTCTACGAATGGCGTAAAGCGGCCGACGGCAAGCTGGTCTACGAGCAGCTCTGAGTCGATCCGACAGTTTTGGAAAAGGGCCGGAAGCGGATGCGCTTCCGGACTTTTTGTTTTGTCAGCCCAGCTTTGCCAGCGCGGGGAAGGTTTCAAGCAGCCAGAAAGACATCGAGGTCATGGCCCCGGTCATGAACGCGATTCCCGTAGCGACCAGAAGGACGCCGACCACCCGCTCCACAACGTAGAAGTTCTTCTTGAAGCGGCCGAGAAACCTCATGAACGGCTCGATGGCCAGCGCCGCCATCAAGAACGGGATGCCCAGTCCCGCCGAATATGCGCCCAGCAAAATGGCCCCGCGGGCTGCGGTGTCCTCGCTCCCGGCCACGGTGAGAATGGCCGCAAGAATCGGCCCGATGCAGGGCGTCCAGCCAAACGCGAAGGCCAGCCCCATTACATAGGCGCCCCAGACCCCGACCGGCTTTTCCACGTTGACGCGCTTTTCTCGATACATGAACGCCATGCGCCAGACGCCGAGGAAGTGAAGCCCCATGGCGATGATCGCAACGCCCGCAAGCGCGGACAACGTGCCGATGTGCGAACGGATCACCTGGCCGAACACGGATGCAGTCGCGCCCAGCGCCACGAAGACCGTCGAAAAGCCGAGCACGAACAAAATGGCGGCAAAGGCGACGTCGCGCCGCGCGCGGCGCTCTCCCCCTTCCGCGAGTTCCTCGACGGTCGTCCCCGCGATGAACGTCAGGTACGGCGGCACTAGAGGCAGTACGCACGGGCTCAAGAAGGACAAAAGTCCCGCGAAAACGGCGGCTGTGAGCGTGACATCGACCATACTACGCTCTTAATCAGAGACGGGGGCGCGAGGAAGGCCACGCAAGGTCGCAGGCCGGCACGTTCGCGTGAACACAAAAAAGCCTGGCGTCGATCTGAGCTTGTTCTCAGGTCCTCAAATCAGAACGCCCGGTGGAAACGCCGGTTTTTTTGCACGCGGCTCCTCAATAGAGCTACCCGCGCGCCCGGATTCGTGATTCGCTGCATCCATGCGCAACCTCATCACCGACGTACCCGGACTGAGTGTGGGCAACGCCCACGACGCGCGAATTGCGAGCGGCGTCACCGCCCTTGTGTTCGACAAACCCTCCGTCGCCTCGGTCGCTATCCATGGAGGAGCGCCGGGCGTGCGTGATTCGGCATTGCTCGAGCCCGAAGCCAGCGTCGAGACTGTAGATGCGCTCGTCCTGTCAGGCGGCTCGGCCTATGGGCTTGATTCCATGGGCGGCGTCATGGCCCACCTGCGCGCCATCGGCCGTGGCCTGGAAATTGGCGCCGCGCGCGTGCCCATTGCGCCGGGCGCCATCGTCTTTGACCTTCTCGCAGGGGGTGCGCTTGACTGGACCGACCCGCCGCCGTGGTGGGGACTGGGTCGCGAAGCCGCCGCCAACGCAGCCCTCGATTTCGAGCTGGGCACCGCTGGGGCCGGCTATGGGGCCACGATTGTGGACCTTAAGGGCGGCCTCGGGTCTGCCAGCGCGCAAACCCGCAGCGGATTCACGATCGGCGCCCTCGTTGTGGTCAACGCCGTGGGGAGCGTCCTGATCAATGGGGGGCCCCACTTCTGGGCGGGCCCGGACGAGCGCAACAATGAATTTGGCGGACTCGGCGCCCCGGCGCGGTTCGACCCGGATCGCGCCGATGCGCAACCCCTCAAGGGCGACCGGGCCCGCGAGAACACAACCATCGCCATCGTCGCGACCGACGCCGTTCTGACAAAGGCTCAAGCCAAGCGCATCGCCATCATGGCGCACGATGGGCTTGCGCGCGCGATCCGGCCCTCGCATGCGCCCATGGATGGCGACGTTGTTTTTGCGGCGGGCACAGGCGAATCCGGCAAGCCCGTTGATCTGCGCCAATTGGCCGAGCTTGGCGGCGCAGCGGCATCTTGCCTCAGCCGCGCCTGTGCGCGCGCTGTCTATGAGGCCAAAGCGTTGCCATTTGTCGGCGCCTTGCCCGCCTGGAAGGATCGCTTTGGCCGCTAGAGGGAACGCTTCTTGCTCAATACGACTTTGAATATGCTGGCCTCTTGCGAAAGTCACAATCGTCGAACACATGTAGGGCTGGAGTGAACTGCGGCTCTCCAATCCGAAAGCGGCGACGGGGTCGCGTGAACTGGAACAAAGTATGCGATTGAAGATCCTTGCCGTCTTGATGCTCTGCGCCCCCGGCGCGTTTGCCCAGACGGAGGCTTACTGGCGCACAGCCCTGCACGACCTTTATCGCTATGACATCGCCTTCGACTCCTGCAAGGACGTTACGCCCTCAGCTTCCGAGATGCTTCGCCTCGAAGCAGCAATTGCCCATGTCGAGGAAAAATCCGGGCTGGAAGAGGATGAACTCGACGAACTTTACGGCGTCGTAGAGCGTGAAGCGGCCAACCTCCCCGAGTTTTGCAAGCAATGGGCGGACGCAGTGGCGCGGGTCCAGGCCCTTCCGCCCGATTATCGCTGAACTCCAAACCGCGCGCCCCGCAAAGCGACCCAGAATGCGGCTGTTCCAATCAGGATGAGCCCAAACAAAATCCACAGCACCGGCTGATAGGAGTCGAAGCCGTCGCGCATCACCGCGACAGCCACCGGCGCCATGGTGCGCGGCAGGATGCACACCGTCGTCAGCGCTCCCGTAATCGCGCCGTACCCCCGGATACCGAACGCCTCCACGATGGCGGTCTGTCGCACGACCATCAGTACGCCGGCCGACATGCCATACACCGTGGCGAAGAGGATGAGCCCCCAGAGGCCAAGCGGCGCGACAAAGATCAGCAACAACATGCCCACCGCAAACATCGGAAAGGCGATGCGGCCGCTCTTGCGAGCGGAAGCCTTGGGATCGAACACGTAAAGCGCGAGCCGCCCAATCACCGCCGCTGGTCCGTTAATAGCAAAGATCGCCACCGCGACCTGATACGTCACGCTCATCTCGACCAGAATTGGCAACATGTGGATGAGCATTGACGTGATGACGAACCAGTGAACCGAGAAGGCAACAGCAAAGAGCCAGAAGGTTGGCGTCCGAATTGCTGAACGCAGCGGTGAGCTGGCCCCGGTAGACGGCAGCCGCCCCTCGGAAAGCGCCACTTTGCGCCGTTCGTACTCCGCCGTGCGGCTGCCGACCGTGCCGCGCAGAACGGTGAAGTAGATCAGGGCAGGCCCAAGAAGCTGGACGATAGCAAGCACGACGAGGCCGTGACGCCAGCCCCAGGCCTCAATGGCCAGACTTGCGAGCGGCACGACCGCCACCGACGAAAGACCCGTAAGGATGGCGAGCAGCGTCAGCCCACGGCGGTAATCGTTGGTGTTTGCCGTCACGACTGCTGCGGCGACGTTGTAGAGCGACATGGATTGCGCAAAACCCAGCGCGACCCAGATCGCATAAAACTCCCACAGGCTATCGATCCGTGACCAAAGAGCGAGCAATATGGCTGCAAAAGTCGAGCCCACCGCCATCGCCCAACGGCCGCCGCTTCTGTCCACCCAATGGCCGACCGGAATTCCAAACAGGTCTGCGCAGAAAAGCCCAATGGTGAAGGCCAGCGTGATTTGCGTCGTCGTCCAGCCAAATTCCTGCTGCAACGGCGCAACGAAGAGCGAAAACGAATGGAAAAGAACGCCAAACGTCAGGATCTGGCCGATGGCTATTCCAAAGATGATGACGTTGTCACTGAATCTTGGCGGCCGGGAGGGTGGGCGAGCGGGCGGAGCGGCGTTCATGAGATCAACATAGGGCGCCGCCAAGTTTTTCTCATCTGCGCCTTCGCATGGGCGACACGCCCAGGATGCATGAGGCCTGCCAACCGCCGCTCCAGTCTGCAGCTCCGATATGATGGACTCGCGGTCGTCTCCCATGCTACCGCCGCGCCATGCGACCTTTTCAAATTTGCCCCTCAATCCTGTCCGCCGATTTCGCGCGGCTTGGCGACGACGTGCGCGCGGTCATGGCTGCGGGCGGCGATGTGGTTCACGTAGATGTCATGGACGGCCATTTCGTCCCCAACATCACGTTTGGCCCGGATGTGATGAAGTCCATCCGCAAGGTCACGGACAAAGTGTTCGACGTCCATTTGATGATCTCCCCGGTAGACCCCTATTTAGAGGCCTTCGCCAAGGGCGGCGCGGACATCATCACGGTCCACGCAGAGGCCGGGCCCCACCTCCATCGCTCGCTGCAGGCCATAAGGGCGCTGGGCAAAAAGGCCGGCGTTTCGCTCAATCCCGGCACACCCGAAAGCGTGCTGGAATATGTGCTCGACGATCTCGACCTGATCCTTGTGATGACGGTCAACCCGGGCTTTGGCGGGCAAAAGTTCATTCCCGCCTGCCTCGACAAAATCCGCCGTATTCACGCGATGATTGGCGACCGGCCGATTGATCTGGAAGTCGACGGCGGCCTCACCGCCGACAACGCTGGCGCCATCGTCGCGGCCGGCGCCAATTGGCTCGTCGCAGGCTCCGCCGTCTTCAAGGGCGGCGAACCGGCCTACAAAAGCAACATTGACGCGATCCGCCGCGCAGCGCTGACCGCGCGCGGCGAACTCGTCTGAACGCAGAAAGACCTTGCGATGATCCCGCGCTATTCCCGCCCCGAAATGGTGAAGATCTGGGATCCGCAGACGCGGTTCCGCATCTGGTTCGAAATCGAGGCGCACGCCTGCGACGCGCTGGCCGAGATCGGCGTCATCCCCAAGGAGAGCGCCAAGACGATCTGGGACCGCGCGGGAAGCGCCGTCTTCAACGTCGATCGCATCGACGAAATCGAGCGCGTCACCAAACATGACGTCATCGCCTTCCTCACGCACCTTGCCGAATTCATCGGCGAAGATTCGCGCTTCGTCCATCAGGGCATGACGTCGTCTGACGTTCTCGACACATGCCTTGCCGTGCAATTGATGCGCGCCTCCGACATTCTCATTGCAGATGTCGACGCCCTGCTCGCCGCGCTCAAGAAGCGCGCGTTCGAGCACAAGATGACGCCGTGCATTGGCCGCTCCCATGGCATCCACGCCGAGCCCGTCACCTTCGGCCTCAAGATGGCGCAGGCCTATGCCGAGTTTGCCCGCTGCCGCACGCGGCTTGTGAATGCGCGCGAGGAAATAGCCACCTGCGCAATTTCCGGCGCCGTCGGCACGTTCGCCAACATCGATCCGCGCGTGGAAGAGCATGTCGCGCAGAAGATGGGCCTCAAGCCTGAGCCCGTCTCGACTCAGGTCATTCCGCGTGATCGTCACGCCATGTTCTTTGCGACGCTCGGCGTCGTCGCCTCGTCCATCGAGCGACTGGCAACCGAAATTCGTCATCTGCAGCGCACGGAAGTTCTTGAGGCCGAGGAGTTTTTCTCCGAAGGCCAGAAGGGCTCGTCGGCCATGCCGCACAAGCGCAATCCTGTGCTCACGGAGAATCTGACAGGTCTGGCGCGCCTCGTGCGCGGCATGGCGATGCCCGCGATGGAGAATGTCGCGCTTTGGCACGAACGCGACATTTCGCATTCATCGGTCGAACGCATGATCGGACCCGATGCGACCGTGACGCTCGACTTCGCACTGGCGCGTATGACCGGCGTCATCGAAAAGCTGATCGTCTATCCCGGCAACATGCAGAAAAATCTCGACCGTCTGGGCGGCCTCATTCATTCCCAGCGCGTGCTTCTTGCGCTGACGCAGAAGGGCGTGTCGCGCGAGGATTCCTATTCATACGTGCAGCGCAACGCCATGCCCGTATGGCGCGACGAAGGCGACTTCCTCGCACTGCTGAAAGCCGACAAGGATGTAACGGCGAAACTGTCTCACGCCGAACTCGAAGATTTGTTCGACCTAGGCTATCACCTCAAGCACGTCGATGCGATTTTCAACCGCGTGTTTGGGCAGGCTTAAGGCGGCAACCTCACCGCGCCGTCATGGCCGGACTTGATCCGGCCATCAAGCAGTGCGGCTCAATGACTTGCATCGCGTCTGGATGCGCGGATCAAGTCCGCACATCACGCAATTGCCAGGTGCAAAAAACGACGCTTAAAGACGCCCCCTCACATCAGCTTCTTCACCCGCTCAGTAAGATGCTTAGGCGTCGACAGCGCCTTAACCGCCATGGCTTTGAGATCGTCGCCGATGATCGGATCAATCTCGATCTTCAACTTGTTCGCCTCGGTGACAAACTCGGGATCGACGATCATCGCGCGATAAGCGGCCAGAATGGCCTTCATGCGGTCAGCCGGAACATCCGGCGTCGCAACAATCGGCCGGCCCATTTCAGCATTGGTGGCGAGCAATTCGAAGATGCGCTTGTCATCGTCTGTTGTGGCAAGCTCTGTCAGCAAGGGCGGCCCTTGAAGATCTTTCGGCTTGCGCAACGCAGACGTCAGCAGGAAGTTGATCTTCTTTTCTGAAATCCAGTCCGGGTGGGTAGTCTTCCACGAAGACCATGTGTTCCAGCGCCCCATGGATTCGCCGCGCTCCATCGCCAGATTAATCTGGCTGCCGCCGGGATAGCCGGGCACGATCTTGATCTTTGCGCCAAGCAGCGCGTTGATCATCGTGGGCGTGAGAACGCTGGTTGAGCCTGCGCCAGAAGCGCCAAGCACGAATTCCACTTTGCGCAGATCTTCAAACGTCTTCACTGGCGCCGTGTGCCAGGCCACGAGTCCTTCCTGCGTGGGCGCAATCGTGCCGACCCAATTGAAGCGCGCGGCGTCGAACCTCACGCCTTCAAGTCCAATAGCCTGCAGGAACGGCAGGCTCGACACCATCATGCCCATGGCGGTGCCGTCCTTGGGCGCCACGTTGTAGAGATGATTGGCCGCGACCAGACCACCGCCACCCGTCATTTGCGTGGCGATGACAGCGGGGTTGCCAGGCAGTTGCTTGCCCAGATGCCGGCTGACGAGCTTTGCGTGGATGTCGTATTCTCCGCCGGCAGCCGCCCAGATCACGATGCGGATCGTGTTGCCTTTGTAAAATTCTGCGACGCTCTGCGCCTTCGCTGGCGCGGCGGCGCCAAGTGCAGTAAGCGCCAAACCAGCGGCAAGCCATGTGCGTTTGATCATCGGTGTTCCCTTCCAAGAATGCGCGGTTTTTTGCGTCTGAGCGGAGCTTACCAAAAATTGCTGCGCTGTGAACCGTCCTAAAGGCGCGCCATGAATGCGCCGAAGCGCATCAGGCCCTCTGGCCACGGGCCATGCCCGGATGTGCTGTCGAGGCGACCTATGGCGCCCGCGTCTACAATATGCCCGCCCCAGTCCAGGCCGACGTCCTGCATCTCCTCATAGCTTGCGTACGGGTCATCGCGGCTGAGGACGACGAGCGAGGGAAACGGCAGCGGCTCGCGCGAGGGCGCCGGTACATTCCACGCGGACGAGGGATTGACGAGAAAGGCCCCGCGCACACGCGACACGTCGCTGGTGCGCGCAACCTGCGCAATGGCGAAGACGCCCGCGCCATGGCCGATCAGCACGATCGGGCGCGTCCCCTCCACCGCCAACGCCTGCGAAAGCGCGGCGGTGAGGCTCGCGATATTGTCGCTCTCCGCCGTGACGCGCCGGGCAGTCGTAAGCCGGCTTTGCCAGCGGGTCATCCAGTGTTCGGGATCATCGGGGCTGGCGCCCGGGACGAACAGGATTTCAGCTTCGCTGGTGCGCATGACAGTCTCGCAGCGGTTCGATCTGCCGCCGACATAGACCGAACCTGTGGTGACGTCCAATCCCCTCAGCTGTCCCTGCCCAGCGTAGCCAGACTCTGACGCAGCCGTTTTTCGAGCGCACGACAGGACAGCAGGGTTCGATTTCGCACAAATTGTCTATTCGCGCACCGGCGCAAGCACAGACGCTGACTGGTGAGCGTCGATCGCCGCCACCGTCTCAAGTTTCGCAGAGGCCAAGGCGCGGCCCGCAGAATTGCGGCCGCGACGCTTTCCCGGCGATTGCGCGCCACCCTTTCGGCCGGCTTCCGCCGCCAGTTCCTTGTCTTTTGCAAAGGCGCGGTTTTCAGGCTTCACGGCCTGCCCGCCCTTGCGAGCAATTTCCCGGCGCTTTTCCAGCGACATGGCTGCAAAACCGCGTTTTGCCTTTTGGCGTTTCGGACGAATCATCAGTGCCTCGAAATAATTCTGAGGGGAAATTCGCACCACCTCTGCAATGCGTCGAGTGAAACGCTACGAAAGTTGTATTAGTGATCAGTAATTCAAGTCCAGAGACAAGCAAACCCTAAGCGGAATTTAAACTATCACCACCCAGAGCGAAGACAAGAGCCTGACCATGCGTCACCCGCACTCCGATAGTCTCAGACAGCGTTGACGCGACGCCGGGCAAAGCCTTTAGAATTAGCGGCGCGATAAGCCCGTCCACACGCGCCGTGATCAGATCACTGTCGCCCAGAAAGCGGCGACGGATCACGACCCCCACCACATCGGCCTCTTCGGGCGGCACAATGTGGAGCGAAGTGGTCCGCACGCACACAACGCAGCGACCATTGGGAGCATCGGCGGGCGCGGCGAACGAACCCAGCGGCGTTTCAACCCGGCCGTCGCGCGCCTGCCCTTCAATCTCGTTCAGATCGCAAAAGAACCGCGCCGCAAACAGTGAGACCGGCCGCTCATAAAGCTCCTCCGGCGTTCCAGTCTGGACGATGCGCCCGCCGCGCATCAAAACGATGAGGTCTGCGATCATCATCGCCTCGACGGGGTCGTGGGTGACGACAAGGGCGGTGGCGTCCTTCTCGTGCAGAAGACCCATCGTTTCCTCGCGAATGCGTTCGCGCATGCGCTGGTCGAGATTCGAGAAGGGCTCGTCCATCAGCAGGATGCCTGGCTGTGGCGCGAGCGCGCGGGCAAGCGCAACACGCTGTTGCTCGCCGCCAGACAGCATGTGCGGATAATCGCTCGCGTATTTCACCAGCCCGACACGCGAGAGAGACGCCTCCGCAATCGCCCGCGCTTTTGCGCCGGACAGTCGCGCCAGACCGAACATCACGTTTTCAAGGATGGTGAGATGGGGAAACAGCGCGTAGTCCTGAAACATCAGGCCAACGCCGCGCTGCTCGGGGGGAACAAAAACGCCCGGCCCAGCCACCTCACGGCCGTCGAGGATCACCTTGCCGGAGGTTGGGCGCTCAAGCCCCGCAACCACGCGCAAAAGAGTCGTCTTCCCGCAGCCCGAATGTCCCAGCAGGCAAACCGTTTCCCCTGGCCTGACCGCTAGCGACACGTCGTCCACCGCGAGCGTCGAACCAAAAACTTGCCGCACATGCTGAATGTCGAGAGACGCTGCCCTGTTGGTTTTCATCATGCAGCGCTGCGTCCCGAAACCGGCGCGCCATCGCCAAGGATGATATCGCGCGCAATCGCCTCCTGCGTGGGGCTGGCGCCGCCGTGGGCGAACTGACGACGACGGCCAAGGCGCGCGAGCATGATCACCGGAATAAGCCCTACCAGAATAATGCACGTGGCTGCAACGGAGCCGTCCTCGTAGGTGCCACGCGCCGCCTCACCATAAAGATGAGTTGCAAGTGTTTCGAAATTGAGCGGCCGCAGCAAGAGCGTTGCCGGAAGTTCCTTCATACAGTCAACGAAAACCAGCAACGCCGCAGCGCCCAGCGCAGGCCGCAGCAAAGGAAGATGCACGCGCCGCATCGCGCCCCCCGCCGTCTCGCCCAGCGCCCGTGCGGCGCCATCGAGG
Organism: Beijerinckiaceae bacterium; assembly: GCA_947498445.1. Taxonomy (GTDB): domain Bacteria; phylum Pseudomonadota; class Alphaproteobacteria; order Rhizobiales; family Beijerinckiaceae; genus Terripilifer. The sequence goes on along the minus strand of CANMLK010000015.1, from coordinate 4,577 downwards.
GACGGCGACAATTTGGACAGCCCCGATTCAACGCCGCCCGCGGAGATCGCAAGGAAGCGAACCACATAGGCGTAAACCAGCACGGTGCCCGACCCTGAAATCAACAACCCTACGGAAATGCCGAAGACCTTCTCAAGCCCGTCCGCCAGCATGTTATCGAGCGCGAAGATAGGCGTCATCAGGCCGATGGCCAGCACAGTGCCGGGCACCGCATACCCGAGTGAGGACGCGCGCAGGAATACGCCAGCCGTCCGCGCCTGCGAAATGCGCGCAGCGCTCGCAACAAGAAAGCCCAGCAAAAGCGCCACAAAGGTAGCCACAGCAGAAATCAGGATCGTATTCAGGATCTCTTGCCAGATCTGCTGCGAGACGCCCGCGAACGCGATACGCTTCCACGCCTCGGCGCCAAGATGCAGCGCGGGCAATACAAACCCGATGACGATGGGCAGACACAGAAAGGCGATCGTTGCGCCCGCCCACCAGCCTGTCAGCTGCATCGGCGCAGCGCGACGCACGCGTTGCGCCATGGAGACATATCGCTGCCGACGCCGCGCCCAGCGCTCCAGCAGAATAAGCGAGACGACGATGACGAGCATCGCCAGCGCAATCTGCGCGGCGCCCGGCAGATTGGAGCGATTGATCCACGTTGAATAGATCGACACCGACAGTGTGCTGACGCCCAGAAATTCCGACGCGCCGATGTCGTTTAGCGCTTCCATCAGCGCAAGCGAAGCGCCCACCGCGATGGCGGGGCGCGCAAGCGGCAACGCAACGCGAAAGAACACGCGGCTGCGGCTGGCGCCAAGAGTGCGCGAGGCTTCGAGCAGGCTGCCCGCCTGCATCAGGAACATCGCGCGCGTCGACAGATAGACATATGGATACAGCACGAACCCGAGCAGCAGGATGCAGCCGCCCATAGAGCGCACATCCGGAAACCACAAGCCGCGGACATCCTCAATGCCAAACAGCGCGCGCAAGCCCGTCTGAATGGGTCCGATAGGATGCAGCAGATCGAGATAGGCGAACGCAACAATATACGTTGGCGTCGCCAGCGGCAGCAGCAGCGCCCAGTCGAATATGCGACGGCCGGGAAATTCGTAGGCCGTCATCAACCACGCCAGCGTCGTGCCCAGCGTCACGACCATGACGCCGACGCCCAGTAGCAAGATGGCCGTTTCCTTCAACGCCTGAGGCAACACAAAAGCGAAGATGTGCGGCCACAGATCGCCAGAACCCTGCGCTGCAATGAGCGCTAGAGAGACAACCGGCGCGACCACGAGAACGGCGACAAGCGCAGAGCTGACGAGCCATCTGCGATCGCCGCCCTTGCCAAACATGCCGCCATGTACGCTGAACCTGCCAGCCATTCCGCCCCACCTGCGCCCTGATACGCAGGCGCCAAGCTATCGATTAATTGTCGAAACCAACCTTGTCGACAAGTTCGCTCGCCTGTTTGCGATAACGAACGACGTCAGCCACCGGCATCGGGTCGATTTTAAGTTCACCTAGCGCCGCGATGATCGGATCGGCCTTGGCGCCCTTTACGACGGGATACTCGTAATTGCCTTCAGCATAGACCCGCTGAGCCTCAGCCATGACGAGCCATTCCATGAATTTTACACCCGCCTCCTTATTAGGCGCGTTCTTGGCCAGCGCGGCGCCGGAGATGTTCACGTGCGCGCCCTTGCCCTCAAGCGTCGGAATGACGACGTCGATCGCCTCGCCCCACTTCAGTTGATCCGGCCCGCCCTTGCCCGAGCGCATCAGGCCCACATAGTAGGAATTGCCAATCCCGATCTCGCAGATGCCCGCAAGAATATCGCGCGCCACTTCACGGTCGCCGCCGCCGGGCTTGCGCGCCAGGTTCGCCTTCACGCCGCGCAACCATTGTTCAGCCTTTTCAGGACCGTAATGGGCGATATAGGCGGCGATGAGCGCCGTGTTGTAGGGATGCTGGCCAGAGCGCGTGCAGACTTTGCCCTTGAACCTGGGGTCTGCAAGATCCTCGTAGGAGATAGCCTTCAGACCGAGTTTCCTGGATGCATAGACGACGCGCGCTCGCATCGACAGCGCGAACCATTGACCCTTCGCATCGCGCAAATTGGCCGGAATCGCCTGTTCCAGAACTTCGGAGCGAAGGGGTTGAGTTACGCCCTTGTCCACCATGTCGAGAATGGCGCCGACGTCGACATCCATCAGCACGTCGGCGGGCGAACGAGCGCCTTCCGCCTGCACGCGTTCGGCAAGACCCTGCTTCACGAAAACCGTATTGACCTTGACGCCGGTTTCTTTCGTGAAGGCTTCCAGAAGCGGACGCACAAGGCCCGGCTCGCGGGTGGTGTAGAGGTTCACGGCGTCCTGAGCAGAAGCTGGCGCAGAAATGGCGATAGCCGCTGCGGCGATGTGAAGAAGGGACGCGCGGAAAATCATCGGGGCTCCTCGTCGCTTTGATTAGACGCCGACACATTCTCAAATTTTCCAAAAACTGCAAGCAAAGTCAGTAGTTTATAATTCCTCTAAATTGAGAAGTGCTCGACGAACGTCTGTATTCGCTCTAAAGTGCCGTCAAAGGTCCAAGCTATCAGTGAGAAAGGTGAGGGATGCCTAAACGCGTACTCATCGTGCAAGGACATCCCGACGACAATCGGTCGCACCATTGTCATGCGCTGGCGGACGCCTACGCGGACGGCGTCATTGAATCCGGCGGCCAAACGCGACGAGTCCACATCGCCGACCTCAACTTTCCAATACTCCGCCGCCAATCCGACTTCGAGACCGGCCAACCGCCCGACGCGCTCCGCGAGGCGCTCGCCGACATTGCCTGGTGCGAACATATCGTGATCGTTTTTCCCCTTTGGTTGGGCGGCGCCCCCGCCCTCTTGCAGGCTTTTCTCGAACAGACCATGCGACCCGGCCACGCCTTCCGCTATCTGGACGCAGGACGCACGCAAACCATGCTCAAGGGCCGCTCAGCGCGCGTTGTCGTCACGATGGGCATGCCTGCCTTCGTATACCGCTGGTGGTTCATGGCCCATGGCGTACGTCGATTGTCGCGCAACATCTTGGGATTTGTCGGCTTTTCGCCGGTGCGGGAGACCATGTTCGGCATGGTCTCGACTGCGACTGAGGCGACGCGAGCAAAATGGCTGGCGCAGATGCGAGCGGTGGGCTTCAAGGGCGTCTGAGGCCCCAATTGTTTGACATCGGGGCCCTTCCCTCCTATGAGAACACGTCGTTACGCTCCATCCGGGGCGAAATAACAATTAGACGCACCCGTGGCTTTTCCCGAAATCGGTGAGAAACCTGTCGGTTCCCTGCTTCTCGCGAAGCGTGTGGAACAGAGGAGGGCGCGTTCCTCCGCCATTGCCGGCGGGAGGAGACGCGGATCGAGCAGCGCCACAAGCGCGTGCAAAGCCGTGGCCTCGTCGGCGCTTATCTACGAGGTTAGCTATGACCAAGCGCGCAGAATCCAAGTACAAACTTGATCGTCGTATGGGCGAGAACATCTGGGGCCGTCCGAAAAGCCCGGTGAACCGCCGCGAATACGGCCCCGGCCAGCACGGTCAGCGCCGCAAGGGCAAGATGTCCGACTTCGGCACGCAGCTGAAGGCCAAACAGAAGCTCAAGGGCTATTACGGCAACATCTCCGAGAAGCAGTTCCGCATGTATTACGCGGAAGCCATCCGCATGAAGGGCGACTCGGGCGACAACATGATCGGCCTCCTGGAGCGCCGCCTCGACGCCGTCGTGTATCGCGCAAAGTTCACCGCTACGCCGTTCGCCGCACGCCAGTTCGTGAACCACGGCCACATCCGTGTGAACGGCCGCCGCGTGAACATCGCTTCCTATCTCGTGAAGCCGGGCGATCTCGTTGAGATCAAGGAATCCTCCAAGCAGTTCGCGTTTGTTCTTGAAGCAAGCCAGCTCGCCGAGCGTGACGTGCCCGACTATTACGAAGTCGACCACTCCAAGATGACCGCGAAAATGACGCGCATTCCGCTTCCCTCGGAAGTGCCCTACCCGGTCATCATGGAACCGAACCTCGTGATCGAGTTCTATTCGCGCTGATCTGAGCAACCCAGCTCACAATTTGAAACGCGCGGTCCACTGGGCCGCGCGTTTTTTCGTTGCCGCGCCCCACCGCCAGCCTGCATGATGGCGTATGACTTGCTAGCAAAATCCCGTGGATATCAGGCCAAGGAGGACGCGCATGGCGAATACATTTTCCGCGACGCTCACACGCGCGGCGCTATCGGCTGCGGCGCTGTGCGTTGGCGTATCGTGCCCGGTGGATTTAGCGTCTTCTCAGGAGAGTTTCTATCGCGGTCGCGATGTGAATCTTTACGTTGGCACCACGTCGGGCGGCGGCTTCGATCTCTACGGTCGTCTCGTCGCCCGCCATCTTGGCAAACACATAGCCGGTCCATTCTAGAGCGCGTTGACATTCATCGTGTCCAAATATGCGCGTTGACGATTGATAGCATGGACATGAATGCTCTCGGTGTTTGTTCGTAGCGCGTTGCGATGCGCCTGAAGTGTTTGAGCTTCAGGAAGAAGCGCTCGATGAGATTTCGTTC